>NZ_LRQV01000022.1 GCF_001567585.1 Micromonospora rosaria | reverse complement strand
CACCACCGGCCGGGCCGGAGGCACCGCCGGCCGGACCGGTGGCACCGCCGGCCGGGCCGGAGGCGTCGTCGGGCGGCCGGGCCGTCAGCTCGACCACGTCGGCGTCGGGCAGGTCCCGGCGCAGGCGCGCGGCCAGCCCCGACCCGTCGGCGACCACGAGCACCGGCCCGCGCGGCGGCTCCTGGGGGAAGCGGCGGGGGGTCCAGGTCGGCCGGTAGACGCAGTCGGTGACCGTGGTCGGGCCGCCGTCGAGCAGGTCGACCCGGCGCAGCGCCGCCTCGTACCCGCCGGCCAGCAGCCGGGTCCGCATGCTCGTCCGCTGGATCTTGCCGCTGGTCGTCTTCTCGAACTGGTCCCGGACGACGGGTACCAGGTGGGCCGAGCCGATCTGGAGCCGTTCCGCGAGCGTTCGCCGGACCCGGGTCAGCAGGGCCACGTCCACCGCCGCGTCGGCGCAGAAGACCACCACGATGCGTTCGGTGCCGTCCCGTCCCGGGGCCCCGAACGCGGCCACGAAGCTGGGGGCCACCCCGTCCACCGCCCCGACCACGTCCTCGATCTCGTGGCAGAAGTAGTGGACGCCGTTGACGATGATGACCTCCTTGCCCCGGCCGGTGATGGTGATCCGGCCGTCGTGGAGGTACGCGAGGTCACCGGTGTCGAACCACTCCCCGTCGGGGAACGCGGCCCGGTTCGCCTCGTCGTGGTTGAGGTAGCCGGGGGTGACCCGGTCCGAGCGGACCTGGAGCCGGCCGATCCACCGCTCCGGCAGGGCGGTGCGGCCGTCCGGGGCGGCGATCCGGAACCGGGTGCCGGGAGCCGGGCCGCCCATGCTGAGGAAGGTGGTCGTGCCGGGGACGCTCGCCGGGGCCAGCCGTACCTGGCTGCCGTCGGCGTGCAGCCGGGCGTGCTGCACCGCGTCCGGCCCGAACGTCTGGTAGCTGATCGCGGTGCAGGTCTCCGCCATCCCCCAGGCCAGGACCAGCGCGGACGGGTCGAGCCCGCTGTCGGCCAGGGCCGCCCGGAACCCGCTCATCACCGGCTCGGTGCACTGTTCGCCGGCGTTGACCAGGGTCCGCAGCCCGCTGAGGTCCCAGCGCCGGTCCGGGCGGCTGCGTACCGCCTCGGTGACCAGCTTGTAGCCGAAGTTCGGCGACCAGCTGTGCTGCACCCGGTACCGCTGCAACAGGTCCAGCCACAGGGGCGGGTCGGCGAGGACGAGCGCCGTGCCGACGTGCACGTTGGCGCAGCCGAGGACGACCGGGCCGAGGTGCATCATCACCAGGCCCGCCACGTGGTCCAGCGGCAGCCAGTTGAGCATGACGTCACCGGGGCGGACCCGGGCGACCTGACAGGCGTCCTGGGCGTACCGGACGATGCCCCGGTGGGTCAGCGGGATGACCTTGGACTTGCTGGTGCTGCCCGACGAGAGCTGCAACATGGCCACGTCGTCCGGGGCGGGTCGGGGCAGGTCCCCGGCCGGCTCGTGGGCGCGGCAGTCGGCGAGGTCGACCACCCGCAGCCCGGCCCACCCCGCCCCCTCGGCGTACGCCCGCAGTTTCGCCGGGACGGCGCCGCTGGAGACCACGACCGGGCGGTGCAGGCTCTGCCAGGCGTGTTCGAGCTTGTCGAGGGTGGCGTTGCGGGCCTGGTACCCGGGCGCCTGCGCGACGGCCACCGGGCGCAGCCCGCCGAGCAGGCAGGCCCAGAGCGCGACGAAGTGGTCGGCCAGCGACGGCAGGTGCAGGATCACCGGGTCCCCGGTGGCCAGCCCGGCCGCGCGCAGGCCGGCCAGCGCCCGCAGCGCGGTGTCGAGCAGGTGCGGGTAGCTCAGCGTCCGGGTGCCGTCCGCCTCGACCAGGTCCAGCCCGCGCTCGGGCCAGCGTCGCGCGGCCCGCCGCAGCGCCTCGGGCAGCGTCGTCGGGTCGTCCGCGTCGGCCACGGGGGCGACACCGACCGCCTCGGCCGGCACCCCGTCGACCTGCGGCGCGGCCGGGGTGTCGCCGGTCGCCGGGCCAGCAGGCGGCGCGGCGAGGTCCGATCCCCAGCGCGGCGGCAGGTCCAGCAGGTCGGCCAGGTGCGTCCGGGTCGGTTCCCGGTCGGGGACCCGGACCAGGGCCCCGCCGGCGGTCGCGGCGACCGGCACCGCCCGTAACGCCGCCTCGTCGGGTGCGCCGTCGGCGTCACGCGGGATGCCCGACACCACGGCGACCAGGACCGGCGTACCGGGGTCACCGGCCGCCGCCACCGCCGCGCCCGCCGCGCGCCGCGCCTCGGCCGTGGTGCTGGTCGGGGCCGGCACGACGTACGCCACCCGGCGCGGGACGCCGTCGCCGCCGGTCCGCTCGACGACCGCCGCGTCGATCAGTTCGGCGCGTCGGGCGAGCGCCTCGCTCAGCTCGTCCACCGGTCATCTCCTGCTCTCCTGCGGCTGCGCCGCCGGGTCCGGTCGCTCGACGGAGGGGGTGGTGGTCCGACGGCGGACCAGCGTGGCGCCGACGGCGACCACGAGGGCCAGGAGGATGACCGCGCCGTGCATGACGCCGGCCACGGCCAGGGGTCGCCACACCTCCAGCAGCGCGGCGGCCAGCAGCATGCCGAGCCCCAGGCCGCCGTTCTCGGCCACCGCCGTGAGCCCGAAGAAGTAGCCCCGCCGGGGGTCGGGTTCGGCCTGCACACGGGTGGTGTACGTGATCTCGGTGAAGCCGTCCGCCATGCCGGCGACCACCGCCACCAGGAGCACCCACGGCGGGGGGACGCCGGCGAAGGCCACCACGAAGGCCGCCGACATCAGACAGGTGCCGACGATGAACGCCCCTTCGCTGCGGCGCGGGTCGTCGAGGCTGCTGCTGCGCCGCCGCAGCCAGGTGATGATCCGGTGCGAGGCGAACAGACCCACCGCCCAGACCGCGAAGAAGTGGCCGACGAAGGCGGCCGGGTCGGCGGGCTGGATCTGGGTGGCGTAGACCGGCATGCCGACGTTGTGCGAGGCGGAGCCCAACGCGTCGACCGCCCGGACGACCAGGATGACCGCCACCATCGGCGCGGCGGCGAAGGCCGCCACGATCACCTGTCTGCGGTACCGCCGGACCGGACGGCGGGCGCCGCCGGCCGGTGGACCGGGGTCGGCGGCCGGGGGGCCGGCGGCATCGGGGGTAGCGCCGTCGGGGGCTGCCGGACCGGAGCGCCGGGGGCGGGGAAACCGCAGTGGCAGGACGCTCAGCATCGTCGCCGAGAAGGCGTAGGCCCCGGCGGTGACCAGGAACACCGGCCCGTAGCCGAGCCAGCCGACGAGCACCCCACCGGCCGCGAACCCCAGCGCGGTCGCCACCGCCCGCCCCGTCACCAGCAGGCCGTTCGCGCCGATCCGTTCCTCGCTGCCGACCAGGTCGGGGACGCTGCTGCGCAGCAGCACCGAGGAGGTGGTGCCGAGCAGGCCGGTCGCCACGGCGACGATCGGCAGGAGGTCGATCCGGGCCTGCTGGCCGGCCAGCGCCAGCGCCACCAACGTCGCGGCCTGGGTCAGGTCGCACAGGACCAGCACCGGCCGGCGGGGCAGCCGGCCCGCCACGAGCCCGCCGGCCATGCCCGCGACCACACCGGCGCCGAGCCGCAGCGCCATGAAGACGCCGGTCTGCCACGCGCTCCCGGTCGCCTGGTAGACGAAGAGGTTCAGCGCGACCATGTTCAGGTAGCTGCCGAACGTCGCGGCGGACGTGCCCACGACCAGTGCCCGGAAGAGGCGCATCTGTCGAGGCACGGGGGTTCCCCGGGTCACCCCGCCACTCCGGTCCGCCGTGCCGTAGCCGTCGTCACCAGCGCCAAGCGGACGCCTCTCCCCACCGGTTCACCTCGTCATGCGCAGGCGTGATCTGATCGTCGCCGGTAAATGTCAGGCCGTCGACAGTCTGCCCGAGAGCGGTCGGCATGGCTAGGGCGCGACGGGGCCGGCGCGGGGGTTCCGCGTGCCGTCGTCTGCCCGTACCGGAGTCGACCTGCGTCGACGGCGATCGGAGCGGACGACCGCCCGGTGCTCGCGTGGTTCTCGCCCGCCGCAGCGTGCTGCGGATCTGTCTTTTTCCTCCGCCGTCACGGTTGACGCCGCAAAAGCGGCGTTCCCCCGGGCGTCGCCACTATTGCCCGGGCACGCCCGGTGCGGGATGGCCGGGCACGCCCGGCCCAGGGTCGGGCGGGGACGCCTCGACCCGACGTGGCGCCCCCGGGTCGGCGGCGGCCCGGGCGTAGCGGCGGGCCAGGTGCGCGAAGGCGGCCCTGAGTTCGGGCGGCCCGACGACCTCGATGTCGGCGTCGAACCTGCCGATGGCGGCGGCCAGACCCGGCCACGACCACGAGCCGAGGGTGAGCCGGCAGCGGTGTGGGCCGAGTTCCTCGACGACGCCGTCGGGGGTGAACACCGACACCTCGGCGGCGGGCCGGTCGAGGATCACCTGTCCCCGGCAGGGCCAGTCGCCGGTGCCGTCGGCGCCCCGGAACCTGCTGGTGACGAAGTCGGCCACGGTGCCCCCGGGCAGCTCGCGCGGGGCGAAGCGGGGCCCGGTCGGGACGCGCGGCGCGATCCGGTCGGCGCGGAAGACGCGCCAGTCGTCACGGTCGAGGTCCCAGGCGACGAGGTACCAGCGCCCGTGCCGGGCGACGAGGTGGTGGGGTTCCACCCGGCGTGGTGGGGCCGGCGGGCCGGGCTCCCGCGTCGGCCGGGGGCCGGCCGGATAGTCGAAGCGCAGCACCTCGCGGGCGTGCACGGCGGCGCTCAGGGCGACCAGCACGCCGCTGTCGACCCGGGGCGTCGCCGGGCGCTCGACCGCGCTGACGGCGAGGGTGTCGACGCGGTGGCGCAGTCGGGCGGGCATGACCTGCCGGACGGTGTGCAGCGCCCGGGCGGCGGCCTCCTCGATACCGGCGCCGGTGGTGGTGGCGGTCCGCAGGGCGACGGCGAGGGCCACTGCCTGGTCGTCGTCGAACAGCAACGGGGGCAGGCGGGTGCCGGCGTCGAGCCGGTACCCGCCGTCCGGCCCCCGGGTGGCCGCGATCGGGTACCCGAGGTCGCGCAGCCGGTCGACGTCGCGGCGCACCGTCCGGGGGCTGACCGCCAGCCGCTCGGCCAGCAGCGGCCCCGGCCAGTCCCGGCGGGCCTGCAGCAGCGACAGCAGGGCCAGCAACCGCGCGGAGGTGGTGGGCATGGTCCGGATTCTGCCCGGGGAAGCGGACACATCCTGGCCGCTTCCCCTGCGACCGTGGCTCCCGCCAGAGATCCTTCTGCGAACGAGGAGCAGATCGTGTCCGTCACGACCACGACCCATGTCAACTTCCGCGGCGACGCCCGCGCGGCGCTGGAGTTCTACCACCGGGTGTTCGGCGGTCACCTCGCCGTCGTCACCTACCGGGACGCGGGGACCGTCCCCGAGGGGTCCACGGCCGACCAGGTGATGTGGGGCCAGGTCCGCGCCGAGAACGGCTTCCACGTCATGGCGTACGACGTGCCCGCCGGGGTGGCCCACGACCGGGGCGAGAACTCCTTCTTCGTCTCGCTGCGGGGCGAGACGGTGCCGGAGGTCACCGGCTACTGGGACGCGCTCGCCGAGGGGGCGACGGTCGTGGTCCCGCTGGGCCCGGCGGGCTGGTCGCCCGCGTACGGGATGCTCCGGGACCGGTTCGGCGTCGTCTGGGTCGTCGACGTGGCGGGCGACGCCCAGGGGTGACGCCCACCGGTACGCCGTCCTCCCGGCCGGTCACCCCGGGCGGGGGGCGGCCCCGGTCGGCGGCGGGGCCCGCCCGAGCCGGGTGTCGGCGTGGCGCGGGGCAGGGTGTGCCCCGCGCCGGGGCGACCCTGTCCACGACGGGCCGGCCGAGCAGGGGGCACACGGACGAGTCGCGGGCGCGGTGGCGCGAGGTCGACGGTCACTTCGTCGACACCCTGGTCGGGGAGGACGATGCCTGGTGGCGGCGCGGGAACCCGGACGGCCGGCACGCCGTGTTCGACGCCCACCACTAGGCTTGCCCTCATGTCACGCCCGGCAACCGACGCGCGTCCGGCCCGCCCGTTGGTGTGGGCCTCCGACGAGGTGATCGCCCGCATCGGCGACCAGGTCCAGCCCGAGGTCGGTCTGCCGCGCAGGATGGCGGCGGCGGCCACGGCCACCGTCGTCTTCACCTGGCTGCCGACCTTCCTCGTCTTCGCGGCCACCACCCTCGCCGCGCCGTCGGTGACCAACGGGGCCGGCGTCGGGACGACGGCCTTCTGGGCGGTGCAGGTCGCCGTGCTGCTCGCGCTCGCGGCAATGGTCGGCACCCTGTGGCGACGCGACACCGGGCCCGACCCGGCCGAGCGCGTCCCGCCGATCGGGCGGGCGCTGCTGCGGGTCGCGGTGCACACACTGCGCACCGGCGCCTGCGCGGGTCTGGTGTTGGCGGTGCAGGGGTTGTCCGTCGGCCAGATCGCCACGCTGACGGTCGCGCTCGTCGTCGTGCTGCATCTGCTCCCCTTGGTCGTGGCCAGGGCGCTGCACGCCCGGCGACGTGGGGCGGCATCCGCCACCGACTGATCCCGGGACCACGCGCCCGGGCGGCACCCCCTGGCCGGTCGGGCAACCGCCCCGGCGGCGGCGACGGAAACCCGACAGGACACCCCTACCGCAGCCGTCATACGGTTTTCATTGTCACGCTCCGGGCCACCGCCCGGCGGCGGTGACGAGGGGGTCTGGAGTGCGAAAGATCACGGTGGGTTGGCTGGGTGCGGTGAGCGTCGCGGGCGCGATGCTGGTGAGCACACCGGCAGTGGCCCAGCCCACGCCGGACCGCGCCGCGCTGGAACGGATCAAGGTCCGGCTGGACCACGCCACGACGGTGCCGGTCGGCGTGACCGGGTGGCACACCGACGCCGACGGGCACACGGTGGTGCTTCAGACGCTGCCGGGCACGGCCGGGGCGGCCCGGCAGTTCGCCCAGGACAACGGGGTGCCGCCGGAAGCGGTACGCGTCGACGAGATCGCCGGCCAACCCCTGCAGCAGTCGGACCGGCTGGCCGCCGGCCGGGGGTACCAGATCGTCGGGGCCACCCAGACCGCCTCCTGCTCGGCCGGCTTCGCCGTGACGGAGACGGCCAGCGGGGACGCCGGGTTCGTCACCGCCGGGCACTGCCGCGCCTTGCCGCAGCCCGGTCCCCTCGTCGCCGACGGCCGGCCGCTGGGCACCTGGGGCGGCCACGTCTTCCCGGACAACGACATGGCCTGGGTCCGCACGAACGCCACCTGGCGGCCGACCGCCGAGGTGACCGGCCTCGGCCCGGTCAACGGTGACGAGCCGGCCACCGAGGACACCACGGTCTGCCGCAGCGGCATCACCACCGGCGTCCAGTGCGGAACCGTCCTGGCCACGGACGTCACGGTCGTGTACCGCAGCCGGACCGGCGGCCCGGACAACCGGGTCGTCGGCCTGACGATGACCGACGCCTGCGCCCAGCCGGGTGACTCCGGCGGCCCGTTCGTGGCGGGCGACCAGGCCCAGGGCGTGGTCTCCGGCGCCACCGACGCCACCTGCGACCAGCCCGGCTTCCGGTCGTACTTCCAGCCCGTCCGGCCGATCCTGGAGCGCTTCGGGCTCACCCTGCGCCGCTACTGGCAGGGCTGGACCGAGGTGCCCGGCGGACAGTTCGTCACCTCCAGCCCGGCGGTGACGACCTTCGCCGGCAGCGAGTACGTCTTCGCCCGCCGGGCCGACGGCCAGATCGTCCACAACGCCCGCACCGGCACCCACTGGTCGGGCTGGTCCCCGGTGCCCGGTGGCCGCACCACCCCCGACGCACCGGCGGTCACCGTCCACAACAACATGCTCTACCTCTTCGTCCGGGACGACGCCGGCCGGGTCCACGTCCAGACGGCCACCCGGACGACGTGGTCCGGGTGGAGCGTGCTGCCAGGCGGCACCACCCCGAGCGCCCCCACCGCCGCGGTCGTCGACGGCAGGTTGCACCTGATCGTGCGGGCCGGCAACGACAAGCTCGTCGAGAACGTCCACGGCGACACCGGTTGGTCCGGCTGGAGCGTGCTGCCCGGCAACGGCACCACCCCCGACGCGCCCACGGTGACCGAGCACGACGGCACGCTGCGGCTGGCCGTCCGCGCCGAGAACGGTCGCATCTACCTGAACACGTACGCCAGCGGCGCCTGGGCCGGCTGGATCCCGGTCTCCGGCAACGGGTGGACCGCCAGCCCGCTGGGCCTCGCCAGCTACGACGGCCTGCTACGGCTGTTCGCCAGGGGCGGCAACGACCACCTGTTCACCGCCAGCTCCAACGGCACCACCTTCAGCCGTTGGGTCGAGTTGTCCGGCAACGGCGCCACCCCGAGCGCCCCGGCCGCCAACGTCTACGACGGCACGCTGCACCTGTACGCCCGGGGGCTGAACGACCGGGTCTACGTCAACACCGCCCGGTCCTGACCCCCGCCCGGCCGGGACCGGACCATCCGGTTCCCGGCCGGGTACGGTCCGGGACGTGGTGGAGCGGGTGTCCTTCTTCGATCCGGTGCATGGGATCGGCCTGCGGGTCGCTGCCGGTAGTGGCCGGAGCTGGTCGGCGCGGCCCGGCTGGACGACACCGGCGACCTGCTCAGCGTCCACCTGCGGCGGGACGGTCGGCTGCGCGCAGAGACGACGGGCACCACGTCACCCTGACCGTGCGCTGCCGGACGGCGGGGGACCGGCACTTCGGCACCCGTGAGGACCTGCCCGGCCTCGCCGGTCGGGTCCGCGCCGCGGTGGCCCGGACCCGTCCCCCGCACCCGTCGTAGCCCGGCCCGCCCCGACCGGCCCGCCCTGCGCAATGAATCGATGACTGCTAATCTCCACCTGTCCGCTCTTCGACCGACGGTACGGGGGTCTCGAGATGTCGATGCGCAGCCGGATGACGTACGGCCTCGCCGTGGTGGCGCTCACCGCCACGACCGTGCTCACGGCCGCCACACCCGGCACGGCCACCCCCGCGACGGCCACACCCCGGGCCGGTTACGCCGCCTCCGCCGTGGTCGACTGCCCGGCCGGCGCCCTGTGCCTGTTCGACCAGACCGGCTACGTCGGCACCCGACTCACCGTCGCCTCGGCGGTGCCCGGCGGCACCTGCGTCAGCCTGGTCGACCACGGCTTCGCCGGGCAGGCCCGCTCGGCGTTCAACACGCACTCCTCCGCCGCCGCCCTGTTCGCCAACGACGACTGCGTCGGCGGCCCTTACCAGGTGCCCGGCAACGGTGGCGTCACCGACCTCGGCTCGTTCCGGGCGACCAGCGTCTGGGTGCCCTGACATCCTCCGTCGCGGCCGGGACCGGCCCGGCCAGCGGCGCTGCCGCCGGTCGGCGATCCGCCCCGGCCGGCCGCCCGGGTACTCGATCATGGCCGATAGCATCGTCGCGTGCGGACAGTGCGCGGACCCGGCGGCCAACGGACGCTGCTCGACGTCCTCCTCGACGCCGCCGACCGGACACCCGACCAACTCGTCGTGCACGTCCGCGAGGACGGCACCGAACGGCCGGTCACCGTCCGCGAGCTGCGGGACGAGTCGCTGCGGGTGGCCGGCGGCTACCGCGCGGCCGGGGTGGCCCCCGGCACGCCCGCGATCCTGCTCGCCGACGCCGGGGACGACTTCCAGCCGATGTTCTGGGGAGCGCTCGCCGCCGGCCTGGTCCCGGTCCCGCTGCCGCCCGAGCCGGCCCGGGTGCGGGCGGTCCGTGACCTGCTCACCGACGCGGTGACGGTGACCGACGACGCCACCGCCGCCACCACCGACGGGCTGCCCGGCCCGGTGCTGCGGCTGGCCGCCCTGCGCGCCGGCGCCCCGCCGGACGACCTGCCCGCGCCCGCCCCGCACGAGGTGGCCTTCCTCCAGTTCTCCTCCGGCAGCACCGGCACGCCGCGCGGGGTGGCCCTGACCCACGCCAACGTGCTGGCCAACCTGGAGCAGGCCCGGGTGGCCAGCGGCGCCCGACCGGACGACGTCCTGGTCACCTGGATGCCGTACTTCCACGACATGGGGCTCATCGGCACCCACCTGACCCCGCTCGCCGTCGGCTGCACCCAGGTCCGCATCCCGCCGCTGGCGTTCGCCAAGCGCCCGGCGCTGTGGTTCACCACCGCCCACCGGCACCGCGCGACCCTGCTGTCGGCGGCGAACTTCGCTCTGGCCCTGGCGGTCCGGCGGGTTCCGGCGCAGACCCTCGCGGCGCTCGACCTGAGCCGCGTCCGGTGTGTCGCGGTGGGCGCGGAACCGATCTCGGCGGCGGTGTGGCGGGACTTCCTGGCGCACACCCGCCCGGCCGGGCTCGACCCGGCCGCGCTCCGACCGGTGTACGGGCTGGCGGAGGCGACCCTCGCGGTGACCTTCCCGCCACCCGGGGAGGTCGCGGTCCCGCTGCTGGTGGACCGGGACGCGCTGAGCCGGGGACGGGCGGTGGCGACGCACCCGGGCGGGCACGCGGTGGAGTTGATGGACCTGGGCCACCCGGTGCCCGGCTGCGAGGTCCGCGTCGTCGACGACCGGTACCGGCCGGTGCCCGACGACCGGGTGGGCCTGATCGAGGTCCGGGGCCCAAACGTGGCGCCGGGCTACCACCGCGCGCCGCAGGCCAGCCGGGAGACCTTCGTGGACGGCTGGCTGCGTACCGGCGACCTGGGTTTCCTGCGCGACGGCCGGCTCTGCGTCACCGGCCGCGCCAAGGACGTGGTCTTCGTCAACGGGCGGACGTTCCACGCCGCCGACCTGGAGGCGGTGGCCGTCGCCACCCCCGGCCTGCCGCCCGGGGCGACCGTGGTGCTCGGCTGCACCGACCCGGACTCCGGCGGGGAACGGATCGTGGTGCTGGTGTCGTGGGCCCGCCCGCCGGCCGGCGCGGCCGGGGTGCTCGACACGGTACGGGCCCGGGTGGCGGAGGCGGCCGGGCACGACGACGTCCGGGTGCTGCCGCTGCCGCCGGGCGCGTTCGCCCGGACCACCAGCGGCAAGCTCCGGCGGCGGCGGATGCGCGACCGGTACCTGGCCGGCGACTTCGCCGACCGGGAACGCCGCTGGCACCCAGCACCCCCGACCCCCGCCGGCCCACCCGAGGGACCATCCACCGGCACCCCCGAGGGCCCGTCGGACAGCGCCACCGCCGGCACGCCGGTGCGGACCCCGGCCGGGGACGCCGCGCGGCTGCCGCGCCGGGAGGTCGAGCGGATCGTCCGCGCGGTCTGGGCCCGCGTGCTGGACCGGCCGGCCGACACGATCGGGCCGCACGACCGGTTCCTGGCCATCGGCGGGTCGTCGCTGCGGGCGATGGAGGTGCTCGCCGGGCTGGAGGACGCCCTGGGCGCCACGTTCGACCCGGCGGACCTGCGGGACTGCCCCACCGTCAGCGCGCTGACCGACCGCATCCTCGCCGGGCCGGGCACGACGCCGACCCGACCGGCGGCGCCCCCGCCCGCTGGGCAGGCCGACCCGGGCGCGGGAACGACGCCGAGCGGGGGAACGACACCGGGCGCGGGGAGCACCCCGGCGGTGGGGGCCCCGCCGATGGCGGTGATCGGGATGGCCTGCCGGTTCCCGGGCGCGGACGACCCCGACGAGTTCTGGCAGCGCCTGGTCGACGGCGTCGACGCGGTCCGGCCGGTCCCGGCGCACCGGTGGACCCCGCAGGACGGGCAGCCCCGCTGGGGCGCCTTCCTCGACGAGCCGCTGCACGTCGACGCCGGTTTCTTCGGGCTCACCGACGAGGAGGCCCGGCTCACCGACCCGCACGCCCGGCTGTTCCTGGAGATCGGGTACGAGGCGTTGGAACGCGCCGGGTACGCCGGGCCCCGCCGCCACGGCCGGCGTATCGGTGTCTTCGCCGCGGTCGGCGAGAGCGCGTACCCCGAACTGCTGGCCGCCGCCGGGCCGGTCACCACACCGGCGGCGCTGGTCGGGAACCTGCGCAACCTCGTCCCGGCCCGGTTGGCGCAGCTCCTCGACCTCACCGGGCCGGCGCTCGCCGTCGACACCGCCTGCTCGTCGGCGCTCGTCGCGCTGCACCTCGCCGCGCGCAGCCTCGCCACGGGCGAGTGCGACCTGGCGGTGGTCGGCGGGGTCACCCTCACCCTCACCGAGACCGCCTACCGGCTGCTCGACAGCGCCGAGGCGCTCTCCCCCACCGGACGCTGCCGCGCCTTCGACGCCGACGCCGACGGCTTCGTCCCCGGGGAGGGCGGCGCGGCGCTGGTCCTGTGCCGCCCCGCCGACGCCCACGCCGCCGGGGACCCGGTGCTCGCCCTGGTCACCGGCACCGCGGTCGGCAACGACGGGCGGTCCCTGAGCCTGCTCGCCCCGAACCCGCACCGGCAGTGGGAGGTCATCGCGCGGGCGTACGCCGACGCCGGGCTCGATCCGGCCGACGTCTCCTACGTCGAGGCCCACGGCACCGGCACCGGGCTCGGCGACCCGGTCGAGGCGCGTTCGCTGGCCGCCGCGTTCCCGCCCCGCCCCGGCGGGACACCCCGCTGGCTGGGCTCGGTCAAGACCAACCTCGGGCACCTGCTCAACACGGCCGGGATGCCCGCGCTGCTGAAGGTGATCCTCGCCCTGCAGCACCGACGCCTCCCGCCGTCGCTGCACCACACCCGGCCGTCCACCCGGTACGACCTCGACGCCGCCGGGTTCGCGGTGGTCACCGAGGCCCGCCCGTGGACCGCGCCGGGGCCGCTGGTGGCCGGGGTCAACGCGTTCGGCTTCGGCGGCACCAACGCCCACGCCGTCCTGTGCGAGGCGCCGCCCGACCCGCCCGCGCCGGTACCGGTCGACGGCGAGCTCGGCGCGCACCTGGTGACGCTCACCGCGCACACCGCGTCCGCGCTGCGCCGCAGCGCCCGCGACCTCGCCCGGCACCTGCGCGCCCACCCGGACCTCGCCGCCGCCGACGTCGTCGCCAGCGCCGGCACGGCCCGCGACGACGCCCCGTACCGGTTGGCGGTCGTCGCCGGCGGTGACCTGGCCGACCGGCTGGAGGCCGCGGCGGGCGCCCTCGGGCAGGAGCCGGTCGGCCGCCGCCCCCGGACCGTGTTCGTCTTCCCCGGTGCCGGCTCGGTGCCCGCCCCGGTCGTCCGGGACCTGCACGACCGGCTGCCGGTCTTCCGGGCCCTGCTGGTCGACGCCTGCGCCGCCGCCGGACCGGTGGCCGGGCGGTCCCTGCTGTCCTGGTGCCTGGCCGGGCACCCCCCGGCGGAGGCGGACCGGCCCGACCAGCGGGTCACCGCGACGGTGGGCGTGGTGGTGGCGCTGGCGCTGGCCGGGCAGCTCACCGCGTGGGGGGTACGACCCGACGCGGTCCTCGGTGACGGGGTGGGCGAACTCGCAGCGGCTGCCGCCGCCGGTGCGCTGGGCGTCGGCGAGGCGGTCCGCAGGACCCTCGCGCTCACCGGTCCCGACCCCGCCGCTGCCGCCGGTGGCAGCGGCACCGGCGGCGGGGCCGGTGACCGGTGGCCGGCCGATCCCGGGGCTGCGACCCCGCCGGTTCCGCTGTTCAGCCCGGCGACCGGACGGTGGGACCCGCCGGACCCGACCCGGTCCGCGACCGCCGCGACGGACGGCCCGACGCTGCGGGCGGCGCTGCGCCGGTTGCACGACGACGGGTACGACACGATCGTCGAGCTGGGCACCGCCGGGGCGGCCGGCGAGATCGCCCGTGCCCTCGGCGCGCCGGGAGCCGAGCCGGTCCGGGTGGTCACGGTGCTGGACCCGCCCGCGCATCCGGCCACCCCGGCGGTGGGCACCGGTACCGCGGCACTGCTGGCGACGGTGGGGCTGCTCTGGGCCCGGGGCGGCCCACTCGACCGGCCCGCGCTGCACGCCGGCCGGCGGCGGGTGCCCGTGCCGACCTATCCGTTCGAGCGCCGTGCCCACCCGCCACCGGCCGTCCCGGAACCGACCACCCTGGAAACGGCCGCCCCGGAAACGGCTGTGCCGGAAACGGCTGTCCCGCTGCACCTGGTCGCCTGGCGGGAGGCGCCGCCGGTGGCGGGTGCCCTGCCGGCGCGGGTCCGGCTGCGCGGCCCGGGGGTCGGCGGCCCGTTCGCCGCCGCGCTGGCCACGGCGCTCACCGCCGCCGGAAGCGAGGTGACCGCCGGAAGCGAGGTGACCGCCGATCCAGCGGGTGGCACGGCGACGCCCGCCGGTACCGTGCCGGGTGCGTCGGCCCGATCCGCGCCGGCCGGGGGGCCGTCGGCACCGGCGGTGACCGTGCTGCTCGCCGGGGCGGCGGTCGACCCGCCGGACGTGGCCGCCCTCGACGCCGCCGTGACCGACCAGGTCGACGCCGTCCGGGCCCTGCTCGACACGGGGGTCGAGGGGCGGCTGCTCGTGGTCACCGAGGACGTGCACGTCACCGGGGCGGCGATGGAACGGCCCCGTCCGGTGCAGGCCGTGCTGGCGGGGCTGGCCGCCGCCCTCGCCGACGAGCGTCCGGGACTGCTGGTCCGCACCGTGGACCTGTCCAGCCTCGACGCTGCGACGGCCCGGGTCGACGCCGTCCGCCGGGAGCTGTCCGGGCTCACCGCCGACGCCACCCCGGACCGACCGGACGGTGGTGCCGGGCAGGCCCCCGCCGACGGGGTCGTGGCGACCGGGGTGGCCTGGCGGGACGGGCGGCGTCTCGCCCGGTTCCTCGTCGCGGCACCGACGCCCCCGGGCCGCTCCCCCGCCCGCGACGACGTGCCCGACGGCGCCAAGGACGGCCGGCCCGGGGCGGGCGGCGTCCACCTGATCGTCGGCGGCGCGGGTGGGGTGGGTGCCGCGCTGGCCCGTACCCTCGCCCGCGCCGGCCGGCCCACCCTGCTGCTCGCCGGCCGGGCGGAGCGGGCCCCCGCCGACCTGCTGGCCGAGCTGACCACGCTGGGGGCGACGGTGACGTACCACCGCTGCGACGTGACCGTGGCGGCCGACGTGGAGACGCTGCTGGCCGGGGTGCACCGGCTGGACACCGTGTTCCACGCCGCCGGCACGGTCCGGGTCGGCACGCTGCGGGCGAAGTCCACCCGGGACGTGCTCGCCGTGCTGGCTCCGAAGGTACGGGGCAGCTACCTGCTCGCCGAGGCGCTGCGCCGGCACGGCCATGACCGGACGGCGCTGGTCGGGTTCTCGTCGGTCAGCGCGGTCCTGCCCGGCCTGGCCGGGGCGATCGGGGACTACGCCGCCGCCAACGCCTTCCTCGACGCGTTCGCCGCAGCACACCGGGCCGCCGGCCGTCCCGTCCAGGCCGTCGGCTTCGCCGCGATCACCGACACCGGCATGGCGGTCCGCACCGCCCCCGGCCCGGCAGGCCGTCTCGGCCCGGCAGCCCAGCCCGGCCCGGCAGGCCGTTTCGGCCCGGCAGCCCAGCCCGGTCAGACAAGCCAGCCCGGCGGTGCGCGCCTCGTCGACCGGGCCGGTGCCGTCGCGTTGCCCGTTCACGACGCGCTGCGCGCGCTGGCGATCGCCCGCCGGCTCGACGCCGCCCACCTCGTCGTCGCGGACCTGCGGCCCCACCGGTCGGGTACCCCCGCCGACGCCACCGCCACCGGCCACCCCACAGCAGCCCGCACCACGGCCGGCCACACCGACACCGGCCACACCGTCACCGGCCGCAGCGGCACCGCCGGCCGCAGCACCGCAGCGGCGCTACCCGCCCCCGGCGACGTGCGCACCGTGGCCGGCCCCGCCGGCAGCCGCACCACCGGCCCCTCCCCACGACGGGACGCCGCGCACGGCGAGGGGCCGACCCGGGACGAGGTGGCGGGGCTGCTGCGGCGGCTCCTCGCCGAGCCGCTGCACCGCCGGCCCGAGGAGATCGCCGACGACACGTCGTTCCTCGCCCTCGGGCTGGACTCGCTGGCGGCGGTGGACCTGGTCAAGCGGCTGGAGGAGGACCTCGGCCGCGACCTGCCGGTCACCCTCTTCTTCGAGTACACCACCGTCGCCGACCTGGCCACCCACCTCACCGCGACCACCGGCACCGCACCGGCACCGGCACCGGCATCGGTGGAGCCGGTACCGGCGGAACGCGAGTCCGGGCCGCGGGCGACGGCGGCCGAGCCCTTCCCGCTGACCGCCGTGCAGCGGGCGTTCCACATCAACGAACGGCTCCACCCGACCGTCGCCAGCTACGCCTTCGTCCGGCAGACCGTCACCGGGCCCCTGGACGCGGCCCTGCTCGGGCAGGCCCTGGCCCACCTGGAGACCCACCACCCGATGCTGCGGGTCCGGTTCGTGCCCGGCGCCGCAGCCGGCACGCCCCGCCAGGTGCTTCCGCCCCCGGCGGCCCACCCGGACCCGGTACCGGCCTGGTACGAGGTACAGCCGCTCACCGGCACGCTCGCCGACCTCCAGGAACGGCTGTACAACACCCCGGTCGACCTCACCCGCCAGCCGCCGCTGCGGGCGGTCCTCGTCCGGGAGACCCCCGACCGGGCGCACCTGCTGCTGGTGCTGCACCACGCCGCCGGGGACGGGGTCAGCCTGAACCTGCTCAGCGAGCAACTGTGGGCCGGCTACACCGCGCTGGCCCACGGGCGGGCCCCGGCACCACCCCCGCCCGCCCCCGGCTTCGACACGTACGCCCGACAGGTCGGCCCGCCCACCCCGCCGGACCTGTCGTACTGGCGGGACCTGCTCACCGGCGACGGTTGGACGCTGCGGCTGCCGGTCGACGGCGACCCCGCCGGAGCACCCGCACCGCCGTACGTGACCCATCAGGGCGACCTGGACGCGGACCTGGTGGCGGCGTTGCGCGACCGGGCCGCCGCCGCTGGCGTCTCCCTGTTCCACCTGCTCCTCGCCGGGTACGTCCGCTGCCTGGCCCGGTGGAGCGGGCAGCGGCGGGTGCCGGTGACCGTGGCCCGGGCCGGCCGGGACGCCCGGCTGCCCGGCATCGGGCGGATCGTCGGCCCGTTCGCCGACACCCTGCCGCTGCGGGTCGACGTGGACCCCGACGAGCCGGCCGGGCAGCTCGCCGACCGGCTGCGGGTGGCCTGGTCGGCCGCGCAGCGGCACGGCTCGGTCGCCAGCCTCGACCTGGCCCGGCTGCTCGCCCGGCGCGGGGACGGTCCGCGCACCGCGAGCCCGGCCGGGTTCAGCTTCGCCCGGTTCCCGGTCGCCCGGGACCCCGGCTGCCCCGTCACCGTCGCCCCGACGGCGGCCGGCTCCGCGTCCGCCGCCACCCGCCTCAGCCTGCTCTGCTGGGAATCCGGCACCGGCCTCGGCCTGTCCTGGAACTTCCCGCTGCGCCTGTTCAGCCGGGCGACCGTGGCCCGGCTCGCCGCCGAGCACCGACAGGAACTCGTCGCCCTCGCCGCCGGCCCCGGGCCGGCGCTCGTCGCCCTCGCCGCTGGCCCCGGGCCGGCACCCGTCGGCCCCGCCGCCGGCCCGGGGCCGGATCTCGTCGCAGCCGCCACCGGCCCATGGTCGGCGATCGCCGGTGACCGGGGCGGCCACCCGGCGGCAACGGGCCCCGGCACCGGACAGCGGCGGCACCCCGGCGGGCCACCCGGGCCGACCGGTGACGGGGGCGACGTCACCGCCCGGATCCGGGCGGTCTGCCGGCGTACCCCGGAGGCGGTGGCGGTGGACACCGGCGACGGGACGGTGACCTACCGGGCGCTGGACCTGGCCGCCGACCGGGTGGCCGGGCTGCTCGCCCGGCATGGGGTACGCCCCGGTGACCGGGTCGGCCTGCTCACCGCACCCGGACCGCAGACGGTCGTCGGGGTGGTCGGGATCCTGCGGGCCGGTGCCGCCTGGGTACCGTTGGACGCCGCCCACCCGCCGGCCCGCCTCACCGACCAACTGGTCCGCGCGGGGGCCGAGCTGCTGCTGCACGACGACGACTGCGCCGACAGCGTGGCCCGGCTCGACGGGGCCACCCGGCCGGTCCGGCTCGCCCCGACCACGTTCGATCCGGCGGCCGACCCACCCACGGACACCGGGACCACGCGCCACGGACCCGAACCTGCGTCGCCCGCACCGAGCCCGGACCAACCGGCGTACGTGATCTTCACGTCGGGGTCGACCGGACGGCCGAAGGGCGTACCGGTCAGCCACCGGTCGATGCTCACCTACCTCGACTGGGCCATCGCCACCTTCGGCTACCGGCCCGGCGACCGGCTCGCCCAGACCTCGTCGAGCTGCTTCGACGCCTCGGTCCGGCAGATTCTGGCGCCCCTGCTCGTCGGCGCCACCGTGGTCACTTTCAGCCGGTCCCTGCTCCGCGACCCGGCGGCGCTGCTGTCCCGGATCGAGCGGGACCGGATCACCGTGTGGAGTTCGGTCCCCACCCTGTGGGAGCGGATCCTGCGCGCCGCCGAGGACCACGTGGCCCGGCACGGCGTCCCGCCGGACCTCGCCGCACTGCGCTGGGTGCACGTCGGCGGGGAGGAGTTGTCGCCGGTGCCGGTCCGGCACTGGTTCGACCTGTTCGGCACCGACTGCCGGATCACCAACCTGTACGGCCCGACCGAGGCGACGATCAACGCCACCTGGCACCTGATCGACCGTCGCCCGGACGACGCGGTACGCCGGCTGCCGATCGGCCGCCCGGTCGGCGGGGCGGTGGTGCGCGTCGTCGACCCCGACGGGCGGCCCTGCCCACCCGGCGTGGCCGGTGAGCTGTACCTGGGCGGCGTCGGTCTCACCGCCGGCTACCTCGGCGAGCCGGAGCTGACCGACGCGGCGTTCGTGATCCGTGACGGCCAGCGGTTCTATCGCAGCGGCGACCGGGGCCGCGTCGCGCCGGACGGCACCCTGGAGTTCCTGGGCCGGCTCGACGACCAGGTGAAGATCCACGGGTACCGGGTGGAGCCGGGCGAGATCGAGGCGGTGCTGCGGACCCACCCGGAGGTCACCTCCGCCGTCGTGCTGCACCGGGCCGACCCGCACCCCCGGTTGCACGCGTTCGTCCTGCCCACGCCGCCGGCCACCCCGAGCGTGGCCGTCCTGCGCGGCCACCTCGCGGCCCGTCTGCCGGAGCACATGGTCCCGGCCCGCATCCACCTGCTGGACGACCTGCCGCTGACCGCCACCGGCAAGATCGACCGCGCCCGGCTGCTTTCCCACACGGCGGCCCCGCCGGCCACCGTCGAACAAGCCACCCCGCCCGCCACCGGCACCGGCGGCACCGGGCTTGCCGCCCACCCCACCGTGTCCGGCACCGGCACCGGCACCGGCACCGAGGCGAGTCTGGCCCGCATCTGGGCCGGCCTGCTCGACGTGCCGGCGGTCGGTCCGGACGACGACTTCTTCGCCCTCGGCGGCGACTCCATCCTGGTCCTGGAGGTCTTCGCCCAGCTCCGGGACCGGTTCCCCACCGCGCCCAGCCCGACCGTCATCTACCAGCACCGGACCCTGGCCGCACTCGCCGCCGCGATCGACGCGACGATCACCCACGCGGCCGACACCACCGCGACCGACACCACCGCGACCGACACCCACGCGGCCGACACCGGGGCGGCCGACACCACCGCGACCGCCACCGCGACCGGCGGGACCGGCACGGCCACCGCCACCGACGCTGCCACCCACACCTCCGCTGCCACCGGCACCGGTCCAGGCCGACGCACCGGCGGCGGCAGCACCGGCGACGACAGCGGGCCGTTCCCGGTGACCGCGACCCAGCGCGGCTTCCTGGTCGCCGACGCGATCGCGCCCGGCGCCGGTACCGCCTGGCTCGCCCGCCTCCGGCTGCGCGGGCGGCTGCGCCGCGACCTCTTCCAACGCGCCGTCGACCTGCTGGTCACCCGGCACCCGATGCTGCGGACCGTCTTCCCGGCCGGTGCCCGGCCACCCGTCCAGCAGGAGCTGCCCGCCTCGATGCGGCTGCCGGTCGAGTACGAGACGCTCCGCCACCCCGCCGAGGTGGCCGCCCGGGTGACCGAGGAACGCCGCCGACGCTTCGAGCCGTGGGCGTGGCCCCTGCTCCGGCTGCGCCTGCTGACGGTCGCCCCGGAGGACCACGTCCTGCTGGTGCACGCCCACCACCTGATCGGTGACGGGTACAGCGCCGCCCTGCTGGGCCACGAACTGCTGGCCGCCTACCACGGACTGGACGCCGGGGCGACCGACCCGCTCCCCCCGCTGCGCACCAGCTTCCGGGACTACGTGACGCTGCTGGAGCGCCGTGCCGCCGGCGCACCGGACCCGACCGCGTACGCCTGGTGGGCCGGACGGTTCGGGTCGCCGTACCGGCCGCCGGTCCTGGCCGCCGGGACCGATTGGGCGCCCGGCGTCGGCCACCCCGACGACGCCGGCACGTCAGAGGGGGCCAGCCGACCGGCGCCGGTACGCGGCTTCACCCTGGACACCACGGTCGTCGCCGGGCTGCGCCGGCTCGCCGCCGGCGCGGCGACCACGCTGCACGCTCCCGTGCTGGCCGCGTACCACCGGGCACTGGCCCGCCACACCGGTCAGGACGACCTGGTCGTCGGGCTGGCCGTCACCGGACGCGACCATTCGCTGCCGGACCTGCACCGGGTCTTCGGCCCCTGCGCGGCGATGCTGCCGCTGCGCCTGACCGGCACCGGCACCTTCCCCACCGACCTCGCCCGGGTCGCGGCCGAGGTCGCCGCCGCCCGGCAGCACGCCGACCCGCCGGCCATCGCGGCGGCCGTGCCCACCGGACGGCCCGACGGCACCCCGGCCGGGGCCCAGTTCTTCTTCAGCTTCCTGGACTTCGACACGCTCGGCCCGGCAGCCGATCCGGCGCCGGCGGACGCCGACTCCCCCGGGGCGGCCCGGCTCAGCCTGTCCTGGGACGAGGAGAGCGAACTCGCCCCTCCACCGATCGGCACCGACCTGTTCCTGACCGCCCGGCCCGGACCCGACGGACTCCGGGTCACCCTGCGCGGCTCGCCCGACGCCGTGACGGCCGCCGACCTGGACCGCCTCGCGGACCGGCTCCGCGCCGACCTCAGCACGGCGACGGCCGACCGACCGGACCGTGGCACGGCCGACCGACCGGGCCGTGGCACGGCCGACCAACCGGACCGTGGCACGGTGGCCCGACCGGGTCCGGCCGCCATCACCGCGCCCACGGCGGTACCGTCGGCCAGGCTGACCGCGGCCATCGTCGGCTACCTGCCGCCGCCCGCGCAGCTCGCCGCGCTGGCCGGCCTGCCCGCCGGCAGCCTGCCCCGCGACCAGCTCCGCGCGCTGCTCTTCCCCACCGGCCGGCCCCGGCTGCTGGAGGAGCTGACCACCCCGCTGGGCACCTCCGGTTTCGTCTGCCTGCCCCGGTTCTCCGACGAGTTGGCCGGGGCCGGGGAGACCCTCGCCGCCGAGGCCGCCGCCGGGGTCGACCTCGCCGCCGACCTCGGCGCGGCCTGCGTCTCGCTCGCCGGCCTGGTCCCCGCCCACACCGGGTACGGCGTCGGCGTGCTCCGGCGGACCCGCACCGCCACGGCGGTCACCACCGGTCACGCCGTCACCGTCGTCTCCGTGGTCCTGACGGTGGAGGCCGCGCTGGCGGCGACCGGTCGGGGCCTGGCCGGCCGTACCCTCGCGGTGGTCGGCCTCGGCTCGATCGGCTTCTCCTCGCTGCGGCTGCTGCTGGCCCGCGCGCCCCGGCCGCCGGCCCGGCTCGTGCTCTGCGACGTCCCCTCGGCCGCGCCCCGCCTGACCGGCCAGGCCGCCAGGCTGCGGGCCGACGGCTTCACCGGCGCCGTCGAGGTCTGCGCGGCGACCCCGGCGACGCCCACCCCGGTGTACGACGCCGACCTGATCGTCGGGGCCACGAGCGCGGCGACCGAACCACTCGACGTCGACCGGCTCCGGCCCGGCACCGTCGTCGTGGACGACTCCTTTCCGCACGCGCTGGATCCCGCGCGGGCCCTGGCCCGGATGCGACGCGACCGGGACGTCCTCGTCGTCGGCGGTGGGCTGCTCCACGTCGGCGGCACGCGGCGGGCCGTACCGGTGGACCTGCCGCCGGCCGCGATCACCGCCCACGCGGCGGGCCTCGGCCTCCCCGGCGCGGTCGCCTCCTGCCAGCTCGAGGCGCTGCTTTGGGCGGCCACCCCGACCCTGCCGCTGGTGCACGGCCTGGTGGACGACCCCACGGCGGCGGCGTACGCGCGGGTCCTCAGCACGGCGGGGATCACCGCCGCGCCGCTGCACCTGCTCCACCATGCCGTCGGACCGGACCTGCCGGCGGCGCTGCCGGGCCGCCGGCCGTAACGGGGTGGCGGCGCGTCCCGCGGCCTGTGACACTCGTCGGCACACCGGCAGCACCCGCGTCCGCAGGAGGCACCGCATGGAACACGTCGTACCGCCCGAGGCGGCGGCGCTGCTGGCGCGGGCGCGCCGGGTCGTCGTCGTCACCGGCGCGGGCATCTCGGCCGAGAGCGGCGTGCCGACGTTCCGGGACGCCCTCACCGGGCTGTGGCAGCGGTTCGACGCCCA
The DNA here is from genome assembly GCF_001567585.1 of Micromonospora rosaria. GTDB lineage: Bacteria > Actinomycetota > Actinomycetes > Mycobacteriales > Micromonosporaceae > Micromonospora > Micromonospora rosaria. The sequence goes on along the minus strand of NZ_LRQV01000022.1, from coordinate 41,986 downwards.
GGCGCTCGCCACCCCGCAGGCGTTCGAGGACGACCCCGACCTGGTGTGGGGCTGGTACGAGTGGCGGCGCAGCACCGTCCGGCGGGCCCGGCCGAACGCGGGGCACACCGCCGTGGCCGCGATCGAGGCCCGCCTCCCCGGCACCGTGCTCGTCACCCAGAACGTCGACGACCTGCACGAGCGGGCCGGGTCGAGGGACCCGGTCCACCTGCACGGCAGTCTCCTCGCGCCGCGCTGTTCGGGCTGTTCCCGGCCCGCGCCGCTGCCCGACGTCGCGGACGAGCCGGCCGAGGGGCGACGCGTCCCGCCGCCCCGGTGCGCCGGGTGCGCCGCCAGGGTACGGCCGGGGGTGGTGTGGTTCGGTGAGGCGTTGCCGCAGGCGGCGCTGGACCGGGCGGTCGAGGCGGCGGCCTCCTGTGACCTGCTGGTGACGGTCGGCACCTCCGGCCTGGTGTACCCCGCCGCCGAGATACCCCGGGTGGCCGCGCGGCTCGGGGCCACGGTGATCCAGGTCAACCCGGACGAGACTCCCCTGGACGCGGTCGCCGAGGTGAACCTGCGCGGGCCGGCGGCCCGGGTCCTGCCGGCCCTCGTCGCCGCCGCCTGGGGCGACACCATGCCGGCGTGACCACACATCACCCCGCCCGGCCCCGCACCGCCGTACCGCACGGAACGCGACAGTGGTCCGCGCCCGGCTACCCTGGGCCGATGGCAGCAGTTGACACCGATGTGAGGGACCGGACCGGTGCGGCGCTGAGCATCGGTCAACTCGCCACCGCCAGCGGGGTCAGCAGCCGCTCGCTGCGGTACTACGAGGAACAGGGTCTGATCGTCGCCCATCGCACCGAGTCCGGTCATCGCCGCTACGACCCGGCGTGCGTCGACCGGGTGGTCCTCATCCAGCGCATGTTCGCCGCCGGCCTGTCCAGCGCCGCGATCGCGCCGATCCTGCCGTGCATGCTGGACGAGTCCAAGCGCACCGCCTTTCTCGTCGGCGAGTTGCGCCGGCACCGCGACCGGCTGGCCGCCGAGGTCCGGCGTCAGCAGGAGACGGTCCGCATCCTCGACGAGGTCATCGACGAGTACGACAACCCCTGAGCCGGTGCCGCGTCCCACGGGCGGGCCGGGCCGCCACGAGCATGCCGGACATGGTCGTGGCGGCCGGGGCGACCGGTGGGGTGGGCGCGCGGCTACGGCGTGGTGCGGCCCGGCCCACCCACCAGGTACGGGTCGCGGTGCCCGTCGGCATCCTGGACCCGGAACCAGTACGCCGTGTCGGGTGTCAGCCCCTCGACGGTCACGGTGCCGAAGCGGTCCGGCCCGGAGACCGCCTGGGCCACCGGGTTCTGCCACTGCGCGGCGTCCTGCGCACTGGCGTAGAGGCTCACGGTGATCGGCAGTTCGTAGCCGCAGGGCGGGCCGAGCATGACGGAGTACCCGATCGACAGGCTCGTGGCGGTGCTCCCCGACACGTTGGCCACGACCGGCAGTACCGGCGGGCAGGCCACCGTCGGCGTCGGCGTCGGCGATGCGGCGGGGGACGTCGGGGCGGCGGTCGCCACCCCCGCCCAGCCGGCCAGGGTCACGGTCGCGGCGACCAGCACCGCGCCATACGTGCGACGCATTCGTACCTCCTCGTGGAGAACACACCGATCGCCGGGACGGGCGGTCGGTGCCGGGTTCGGGACTCCCCCGGTGACCCCGCCCGCGACGGGGCCGGACGGCTGGCGTCCTGGCTGGTCGACGGCGGGTCGGCAGGGGTGGACTGCCGCAGGGACTGCCCCGCACGCGGGCGGTGGACCCGCCCCGCGCGTCCCCTCGGCTCCGGTCGGACGATTCGCCCCGGCTCCCGGCCGCGACCAACCTCAGCCTGGCATTCGACATGCCTCGATGCAATGGGCGCTCGGCCGGCACCGCTCCGGCCGGCGCGCGGTCGGCCACGGGTGGCGCGGCCACGGCCACCCCGCAGGTCGCACCGTCGTCGCCCCGGACCGGGCCCGGCAGTCCCCCACCGCCGGACCCGGCCCCGCCCAGACCACCCCACCCCGCCGGACGAATGTCGAGAATGTACGGCGGCATTCACTGCCGTACGGTCATCGACCCGGCACCCCCTTTGGCGTCGGAATCCCGATTAGCTGCCCCGGCCGGATCTGCCCCGATACGACGCCTGCGGAGGCCCGGAATTGCGCGCAGCGTGACCGCCCGGGGACGGGGCAAATGGTCCGGCCGCCGCCCCGTGGTGATTATCCTCACGACTTCTGCTCCTGCTGCGGACAACCGTCGCCCTGGCCTCCCTATGCTGGGCGCCGGAATGCTCCTCCGGCCGTCTGCAGCCGCCCGACCAGGGCGGGTGGGCGACGCGGCCGTGAGCGTGTCGGGGAAGGAAGGCACGAGCGATGACCGGTTCCACCCGGGTCTGGGACGGCATGACCATCCCCGCCGCCGGCAGCTATCAACTCGACGCCGGGCACAAGCGAATCGGTTTTCTCGCCCGACACATGATGGTGAGTCCCGTCCGGGGCGAATTCCGCGACGCGAGCGCGCACATCCTCGTCAAGGACGATCCGTTCGAGTCGTCGGTGACGGCGACCATTCAGGCGGGCAGCCTCGACACGGCGAACGCCGACCGGGACGCCCATCTCCGTAGTGCGGACTTTCTCGACACCCAACGGTTCCCGACCCTGGAATACCGCAGCACCGGGATCACCTCGCTGGAGCGCAACGACCCGATCTTCTACTGGGCCAAGCTGAAGAGTCACCGGCTCGGCCGCCGGGCGGCGCTGGACGCGCCGGCGGCCCCGGCGGCGAACCCGGCGACCGGGCGGTTCGTGCTCTCCGGTGAGTTGACGGTCAAGGGCATCACCCGCCCGGTCGACCTCCAGGTCGAGTTCGGCGGTGCCCGGCGCGACCCGTACGGCCAGGACATCTTCGGGTTCAGCGCGACGGCGGAGATCGACCGCGAGGAGTACGATCTGCTCTGGAACGTGGCCCTGGAGGCCGGCGGGGTGCTGGTCGGGCGGACCGTCCGCATCGAGATCGCCGGTGAGGCGATCCGGCAGGGCTGACGCCGGCCCGCCACGGCACGGGGCCGCGACGACACAGGGCCGCGACGCACGGGGCCGTGACGACACAGGGCCGTGACCCACCTGCCGGAGTGGGTCACGGCCGCTGCGGCCGGCGTCCGGGGGCGTACCCCGGAGGTCCTTCGCGTGGCGCGTCGGTCAGCTCGCGCTACAGGTCAGGGCGGGGCTGCCGTTGGTGCCGTTCCAGGAGCCGAGGAACCCGAAGCTGGTGCTGGCCCCGGCGCCGAGGCTGCCGTTGTAGGTCACGTTGCGGGCGGTGACGGCCGACCCGGTGGCGGTGACCGTCGCGTTCCAGGCGTTGGTGACGGTCTGGCCGTTGGCGAACGTCCAGGTGACGGTCCAGTTCCGGATCGCCGCGTTGCCGGCGGTCACCCGCACCTCACCCTGGAAGCCACCCTGCCACTGGTTGAGCACCGTGTACGTGGCGCTGCACGCACCGCCGGTCGGCGGGGTCGTCGGCGGAGTCGTGGGCGGCGTGGTCGGCGGGGTGGTGGGTGGCGTCGTGGGCGGGGTCGTCGGCGGCGTGGTCGGGGTGGTCCCGCCGAAGATGGAAGCCTCCACCGAGGTCGCCCGGATGCCGTTGGCCCCGTTGATCACCCGCTCGCCCCAGGTGGTGCGCCGGTTGGGGTCGAAGTCGAGCACCATGTCCAGGATCGGGTCGGTGTTGCCGCTCCACGACCAGGCGAGGTACCCCAGGTCGCGGGCCTCGGCCTCGGCCAGCAGGGTCTCGTGGTCGACCTCGCCGCTGGCGAACTGCCAGCCGAACTCGCCGATCACCAGCGGCCAGCCGTTACGCTCGAAGTGGTCCAGGTAGCTGATGATGCTGGCGGCGGTGTTGTAGACGGCGTACATGTGGATCGAGAGCACAGTGTTGTCGCGGGAGTCGGCGTCCAGGATCGTCTGGGCGTTGGCCCGCATGACGTTCTGCCAGTCCTGACCCCAGTTCGGGCCGTCGACCATGAGCAGGTGCTCGAAGCCGTTCTGCCGCATCCGCTGGATCGCGGCGGTGGTCGCCCCGGTCCACTGGGCGGCGTTGACGTTGCCGATCGGCTCGTTGCCGATGTTGATGACGACGTAGTTCTCCTGGCCGACCAGGGCGGCCTTCTGGCTGACCCAGTAGTCGACCGCCTCGTCGAGGGAGGCGGCGGCGCCCTCCTCGCCGTACCCGGTGGTGTCGTGCACCTCCAGGACGCAGATCAGCTTGTTCTGCTTGCACAGGGAGATCACCTGGGGCACGTCGTTCGAGGGGCCCCAGCGCTTGCCGGTGCCGAGCACCACCCGCACGGTGTTGGCGCCGGTCGCCTTGATGTCGGCGAACGAGTCGGTCTCGCCGGTGAACCAGACGTGCGGGTGGTTGACCCCGCGCATGACGAAGGGCCGTCCGTTGGCCTCGACGATGGTGCCGTCGCTGATGTGCAGGCCCACGGCCGCGTGGGCCGGCGGCACGAACATCAGGAGGGAGCCGACGAGCGCGCCGAGCGCCACGCCGAGCATGGTGAGTCGTCTTCTCATGACCTGCCTCAGAGGGGAAGGCCCCGCAGCGGGGGGCCACAGCCGACGCCACGGGCATCGGACCCCGACGATCGCTGCCCAGGCGGTCGCGGATCGGCCCAGCCCATCGACGTTGTTACGTTTGTAATCCGGCTCGTGAAGGAAGATACTCGTCGAACACCATCGATGCAACGCGCCAACTCCGAAATAATTGCCGTCGTCGCGGGTCGGTCCGCGCGACGACGGCACCCCGCACGGTCCGCCGTGCCGGGCCCCGGGAGAGGAGCAGCAACGGTGGACGAGCAGCCGGGCCACCGCGTCGGCATGCGGGACGTGGCGCGGGTGGCGGGGGTGTCGGTCTCCACCGTCGCCAACGTCCTGAGTCGCCCCGGTATCGTCGCGCCGCCGACCCGCCAGCGGGTCGAGCAGGCGATCCGCCGGGTCGGCTACGTCCCCAACGGCCCCGCCCGGCAGTTACGCGGACGGCCCAGCCCCATCGTCGGCGGCGTCATCGTGGACCTGGCCAACCCCTTCTTCGCCGAACTCAACCGGGGCATCGAGGACCGGCTCGCCGAGGCCGGCTGCCTCGTCCTGGCGTGCAGCACCGACCTGCAACCGGCCAAGGAGGCCCGGATCCTCGACGTCCTGCGGGAACAGGCGGTCCGGGGCATCATCGTCTCGCCGGTCGGGCCGGACCTCACGGCCGTCCTGGAGACGAGCCGGCGCGGCACCCCGGTGGTCCTGGTCGAACAGCCCCGGGGCCCGCTCGACCTCTGCGCCGTGTCGGTCGAAGACGCGCTCGGCGGCCGGGTCGCCGCCGAGCACCTGGTCGCGCTGGGCCACCGGCACCTCGCCTACCTCGGCGCGACCGTCGAGCCCGGCACCGTGCCGCGCCGCCGCACCGGTGCGCGACAGGCCCTGGCCGATGCCGGCCTCGACCCGGACCGGGCCCTGCTCGACCTGCGCATGCCGATCCACCCGCCGCCGCTGGCCGACGCCGCCGCCGCGGCGGCGGACCGGATCCTGGCCGCCCGGCCCACCCCGACCGCCGTGATCTGCTTCAACGACACCGCCGCCGTCGGCGTGCTCCAGGGCCTGACCGCCCGGGGCCTGCGGGTACCCGAGGACATGTCCATCGTCGGCTACGACGACCTGCGCTTCGCCACGCGGATCGCGCCCGCGCTGACCACGGTGCGGCAGTCGCCGTACCAGCTCGGTCACACCGCCGCCGACCTGCTGTTGGACGAGTCGCGCCCGGGACACACCCACCACGACGTGCGGTACCGACCGACCCTGGTGGTCCGCTCCTCGACCGGACCACCGCCGGCCCGGACGCACCGGCACTGAGCGGCGCTCCGGACCACCGGCACCGGCCGACCGACCCGCCAATACCTTGACAGTCATCGATGTTAACGCGAACCTGGGGACGCGACACCGGCCGGCCCACCGCCACCGTGTGGAGGACAGATGCTGCCACCCCACCGTCCCACCGGCTCCCGGCGCGCCGCCCCCGGCCCCCGCCGGCACCGGCAGTCGCGGCTGGTCGCGGCGTTGCTCGTGCTCGCCGTGACCGCCGGCCTGCCGGTGGCCGGGCCGGCGCACGCCGCGCCCGCGGTCAGCTACACCAACCCGCTGGTCAACCAGCGGGCCGACCCGCACATCGTCCGGCACACCGACGGCTACTACTACCTGACCGCCACCGTGCCCCAGTACGACCGGATCGTGCTGCGGCGCGCGACCACCCTGGCCGGGCTGGCGACCGCGCCGGAGACCACGATCTGGCAGCGCCACGCCAGCGGCGAGATGGGCGCCCACATCTGGGCCCCGGAGATCCATTTCATCAACAACCGGTGGTACGTCTACTTCGCGGCGGGCCGCAGCGACGACGTCTGGCGGATCCGGATGTACGTGCTGGAGAGCACGGCGGCGAACCCGCTGACCGGTTCGTGGACCGAACGCGGCCGGATCACCACGCCGTGGGACACCTTCAGCCTGGACGCCTCGACGTTCGTGGCCAACGGGGTGCGCTACCTGACCTGGGCGCAGCAGGAGCCCGGCATCGCCACCAACTCCAACGTCTACCTGGCCCGGATGGGCGCCAACCCGTGGCAGATCACGGGCCCCGTGGCCCGGCTGGTCGTGCCCAGCTACGACTGGGAGACCCGGGGCCACCGGGTGGCCGAGGGGCCGGCGGTCATCCAGCGCAACGGGCGGATCTTCCTGACCTACTCGGCCAGCGCCACCGACGCCAACTACTGCCTCGGCCTGCTGAGCGCCTCCGCCACCGCGAACCTGCTCGACCCCGCCGCCTGGACCAGGAGCCCCACCCCGGTCTTCGCCAGCAACGCCGCCACCGGCCAGTACGGCCCCGGACACAACTCGTTCACCGTCTCCGAGGACGGGCAGAGCGACATCCTGGTCTACCACGACCGCAACTACCGCGACATCACCGGCGACCCGCTCAACGACCCGAACCGCCGGACCCGGCTCCAGAAGCTGTACTGGAACGCCGACGGCACCCCGAACTTCGGCATCCCGGTGCCCGACGGCGCCACCCCGGTCCGGCTGCGCGCCCACGACCTGTCCACCAGCTACGTCCGGCACTACGAGCACCGGGCGCGCGTGGAGCCGAACGTGACCAACCTGGCCGACTCGCAGTTCCGCATCGTCACCGGTCTCGCCGGGTCCGGCACGGTGTCGCTGGAGTCGACCAACTTCCCCGGCTACTACCTGCGCCACCGGGGCTACGCCGGTTACGTCGAGCGCAACGACGGCTCGGCCCTCTTCGCCGGCGACGCGAGCTACCACCGCCGCCCCGGCCTGGCCGCCAGCGCCGGGATCTCGCTGGAGTCGCAGAACGTCCCCGGCCGGTACCTGCGTCACCGCGACGGACTGCTCCAGCTGGAACCCGTCGCGTCGGCCGCCGAACGGGCGTCGGCCACCTTCCACCTGGAGTAGACCGCCGCCACGCGGGGCGGGTGACTACTTCACAGCGGCGATCTGGATCAGGTTGCCGCAGGTGTCGTCGAGGACGGCGGTGACCACCGGCCCCAGGTCGGTCGCCCCCTGGGTGAACTCGACGCCCAGCGCCGTGAGCCGCTCGACCTCGGCGTACACGTCGTCGACGGCGAACTGGGTGAACGGGATGCCGTCGGCGACCAGGGCCTGCTTGAACGGACCCGCCGCCGGGTGGCCGTCCGGCTCCAGCAGCAACTCGACGCCGTCCGGGTCGGCCGGGGAGACCACGGTGAGCCAGCGGGCGCCACCGGCGGGCACGTCGGTCTTCTTGATGAACCCCAGCTTCTCGGTGTAGAAGGCGAGCGCCTTGGCCTGGTCGTCGACGAGCACGCTGGTGACGTTGATGCGGATCACGGGTTCGATACCTCTCGGTCGATGGGCCACCGGTCGACGATCGAGCGCAGCGGGCTCGTGTCGAGGTGGTGGAACTTGTACCGGCCCTGTCGCCGGGTGTGCACCAGGCCGGCCTGTTCGAGCACCGCGAGGTGCTGCGAGATGGCCTGGCGCGAGGAGGCCAGGCCATGCTTCATGGTCAACCGGCCGCAGATCTCGAACAGCGTCTGCCCGTCCCGGTCGGTCAGCTCGTCCAGGATGACCCGTCGCGTCGCGTCACTGATCGCCTTGAACAGGTCAGGGTCCGCGTCCACAGGCACAGTTATAGGCAAGCGCGCACTTGCCTGTCAAGTCGACACCCGGGCCCGGTCGGCCCGCCCGCGTGGCCCTCCGCACAATGGTGGCGGGAACCGCCCTCCGGCATAGTGTGATCATGAAGAACCGGGCGCTCGACGTACGACGCCGACGCCGTGACATCGGACGCGTCGTGGACCTGCTGCTGTGGTGCGCGACCGCCGTCGCCGCGGTGCTCGCCGCCCTCGCCCACCACGGCGGCGCCTCCCCGGTGCTGCGGTTCCTCGGCACGCTGGGCGCCATCACGCTCGCCTCCGCGGTGCTCGGCCGGGCCCTGGACCAGCTCGGGGGTCGGATGCGCCCGGCCGCCATCGGCACCTTCCAGGCGGTCGTCGGCAACCTGCCCGAACTCATCATCTGCATCTTCGCGCTGCGCGCCGGACTCGTCACCGTGGTCCAGGCCGCGCTGATCGGATCGGTGCTCAACCTGCTGCTGCTCGGCAACGGCCTGGCGTACCTCACCGGCGGGCTGCGCAACGGCACGATGACCATCGACGGCCGGCACGCCAAGGTCACCCGGGTCATGCTCGTGCTGCTGATGGCCACGCTCATCACCCCGGCCATCGCGGTCAACCTCGGCACCCCCGCCGCGGAGCACACCACCGCCGTCTCGTACGTCGTGGCGATCGCCCTGCTCACCGTCTTCGTGGTGTCCCTGCCGTTCCGCCTCGGCAAGAACGCCGACGCGCCGCCGCCCGTGCACAACGGCACCGGCGAGGCCAAGGTCGGCACCTGGCCGCTGCCCCGGGTCCTCGTCCTGGTCGCGGTGGCCGGTCTGCTCATCGCCTTCGAGGCGGACTGGCTCACCAGTTCCCTGGGACCGGCCACCGAGGCGATGAACCTCGACCCCGCCTTCGTCGGCCTGTTCCTGGTGGCCACCGTCGGCAACCTGTCGCAGCTCGCCCCGGCGGTGCAGCTCAGCCTGCGCGGCGACGCCGACACCGCCACGGCGATCACCATGGAGGGCGCGTTGCAGGTCGCGCTGATGCTCGCCCCCGTCCTGACCCTCATCGCCCCCCTGCTCGGCGCCGGGGAGTTCACGCTGATCTTCCCGCCGTTGCAGATCGTCGCCGTCATCGTCGCCGCCCTGCTGGTCGTCTTCGTCACCATCGACGGCACGGTGAACCACCTCGAAGGGCTGGCGCTGGTCGCCCTCTACACCGTCCTCGGCTCCCTGTTCTGGTGGGGCTGAGGCCCGGCCACCGCCCCGACGGGTCACCGGCCACCGGCCCGGCTACCGGCCCGCCGTCACGGTGACGCCTGCCCGCGGCGGGGCCGTAACTCGTCAGAGCGGCAGGTCGTGGTGCTGCCACCAGCTCTGTCGATGCTTTCGCACCGTCCCGCCGACCCGGGTCAGCAACAGCCAGTTGGCGTTCAGCACCAGGGCCGCGTCCTCGGGCCGATGGTCGAGGACGGCGGAGACACCTCGGAGCATGGCGGGGATGCCCCGCTCGGCCAGCGCATCCTTACCCATCGCGAAGTCGACCTGGAGGTACCTGTCGGGTTCCCAGACCCACAGGGATCCGTCCTCGTCCTCGGCGTCGTAGTAGCCGTGGTGCCCAGCGATGATGTCGACGCCGTACCCGAGCGCGTCGTCGAACCTCGAACTGAGCATCGGGCTGCCGGAGGCTGTCCGGCCCTCGGCGGCCCCCGGTGCGACGACCTCGGCGACCTCGCGCGCAGGAAGGTCACCTGTGAGGATCAGTCGGAACTCGATAGCCACCTCAACCGCCTTCGTCAGTCCCGTCGGACGATCTGAATGATCTCACCGTCGCCTCGCACCGCCACGAGTTCCTTCAGGTCCGGCACCGGCCAGTCGTCGAACTGTTTCTGGAGGGCACGCACATCTCCACGCCAGTCCTCCAGGTTCAACACCACGCGCTGGGTCTGCCCCTTGTCGACCTTCTGCCGGACCTCATCCCAGACACCGCGTACCGACTTCGGCGGGGTCGGCGCGTAACAGTCGAAGACATGCCCTTCCACCAGGTAGTCCGGCGTCCTCCCCGGATCTCCCGTGTCGCCGGTGACGAGCCGGGCCTGCGCGATCTCCGGCCTGGTCGGGTTCTGATGGACCTGGTAGCCCCGCGCCGCGACCGTGTCGGCACACTCGTTCTCCAGGTGCAGGGACCGCCGTACCTCGTCGTCCTCGCTCGGGGAGATCGTCGTGCGGCGGCCGGTGGGGCAACCGCCCCGGGTGCCCGTCGGCCGCCTGGTCCAGGCGGGCGGGAACGCGGGGTCGCCGGGCGCACCGTCGGCAGGGCGGGGCGGGTCGACGCCGGGGCTGGTCGGTGGGGTGCCGCCAGCCCCGGTCAGTTTCCCGAGGAGCCGAGCTGACGGGCCCGGTCGACGGTCGCCTCGACGGCCTGCCGCGCGCTCTGGGTGCGCTGCACCAGCAGCACCAGGACCTGCTTCACGCTGTCCAGCGTCTGCAACAGCGGGCCGGGCTGGCCGCCCTGCAACACGGCGCTGACGAGTTGCCGGGCCTCGTCGACGTGGCTGATGGTGGCGATGCAGGCCTCCCGGGCGGCGGTGACGCCCTGCTGTACGGGGGCGAGCGCGGCGATCGTCTCCTGCGGGGTGGCCCCCCGGGGTACCGTCGTGCTGGCCTTGACCGCCTCGCCGGCGCTCGTCGCCAGCGCGGTGAGCCCGGCCTGGACGGTGGCGAGGGCGTTCCGGACCCGGGCGATGCCGGCGGCGACCGCGGTGAAGCCGGTGCCGGCGGCCCGGACGGCGACCTCCTGGGCCTGGTTGTCGGCGGCGGCGGTCAGGCCCTGGGCCCGCTCGACCCCGGCCAGCAGGGCGTGCAGTTCGCCGGTGATCTCCTCGACAGTGGACATGGCTGGGACCTCACACGGTAGCGGGATCAGGGGTCCGAAACCTACCCGGTTCCGGCGGTGGCGGCAGCGTCGGGTGGTGACCGGCGCGCCGCCCGGACCGTCCGTCACCCGGTGGCCGACGGGCGGTGGTGTCAGGTTGACGACCGACCGACCGGCGGGACGCGACGCCCGACCAGCCTGTCGGACAGTGACGGACACCTATAGTGAGCGCCATGCGCGCACACCCGGTGATGTCGATGGACCAGGCGCGGGCGTGGCTCGCCGAGGTCCTGCCCGACACCGACGCCCGGCTGCGGGTCGAGAGCGTCGACGGCAACCGGGTGGTCTGCGCCGCCGGCCCCGACGGTCTCGAACGTCGGCGGGACGGCCCGCTGTCCGGGCCGGCCATGTTCTGGGCCGCCGACCTGGCCGGCTTCGTCGCGGTCAACGTCCTGCTCGGCCCGACGCCCTCGATGGTGCTCGCCACCAGCAGCATCAGCTTCCTGGAGCCAGCCGAGCCCGGGGTGCTGCGCGTCGCCGCCGAGGTGGTCAAGATCGCCAGCCGTTCGGCGGTGGTGGACGCGCGGGTCACCGACCACCGTGGCCACCTGGTCGCCATGGCCACGCTGCACTTCGCGTTGCCGTCGCGGGCCGGTCGGGTGGCGCTGGCCGCTCAGGCCGGGGCCGCGACGTAGGTGCCGCGCTGCCACGGATAGGTGGGCAGCGTGACGACCGTCCGGCCGGGCGCCGCCGGCACCGGCTCGTCCGGGGCGAGGGTCCGCACGGCCGGGTGCGCCGTACCGCCGGCCAGCGCGGCCAGCGCCGCCGCCGCGTCGCCCGCGTCGGCGGCGGCGACCCACACCGCGTGCCGGAGCCGGGTCCGCCCGCCGGTGGCGGTGTCGGCGAACGCCGGGTATGCCTCGTCGGGCAGGGACGCCAGGTGGTCGGCGTACCGGCGGGCCAGCGCGGCGAGCGCCGCCGGGGTGGCCGCCGAGACCAGCAGCCCGGCCGCCGCGCGTCCCGCCACCGTCGGATCGGTGACGGCCGGCTCGGGTGGCGGCGCGGGGGACAGCACCGCGTACGCGTTGGTGCCGCTCATGCCGTACGAACTCGTCGAGGCGCAGCCGCCGAGCCGCTGCTCCCACGGCACCGGTGCCACCGGTATCTCGATCCCGGTGCCGGTCAGGTCGATGCGCGGGTTCAGCGTGGCGTAGTTGGCTTGCGGCGCGATGACCCGGTGGTGCAGGCACAGCACCGCCTTGATCAGTCCGAGCGCCCCGGCCGCCGCCTCGGTGTGGCCGACGTTGCCCTTGACCGAGCCGACGTACAGTGGCCGGCCGTCGCGGCGGCCCAGGCCGGCGACGATCGCCGCCACCTCGGCGGGGTCGCCCAGCGGGGTCCCGGTGCCGTGCGCCTCGTGGAAACCGACCTCCCCGGCCGGCACCCCCGCCGCCGCGAGGACCGACTCGATGAGGGTCGCCTGCGCCGACACGTTCGGGGTGGTGAACGTCGCGGTCCGCCCGTCGTGGTTGATCCCGGTACCGCTGATCACGGCGAGGACGCGGTCCCGGTCCCGGCGGGCGTCCGCGAGCCGCTTCAGCACCAGCACGCCGCAGCCCTCCCCCCGCACGAAGCCGTTCGCGGCGGCGTCGAAAGGCCGGGACCGGCCGTCCGGCGACAGCGCGCCGGTCTGTCCCACGGACCGGGTGGTGTCCGGGGCGAGGATGAGGTTGACCCCGCCCGCCACCGCCACGTCGCAGTCCCCCACGGCCAGCGCCCGGCTCGCCGTGTGCACCGCCACCAGCGACGACGAGCACGCCGTGTCCAGCGCGTAGACCGGGCCGCGCAGGCCCAGGGTGTACGCGATCCGGCCGGCGGCGAAGCTGTGCCCGTTGCCGATCGTCCAGGACGAGTTCGGGTCGCCGGAGAGCCACTGCCAGTAGTCCCGGCCGGTGATGCCGACGTAGACCCCGGTGGAGGCGGCGACGGCGGCCACCGGGATGGCGGCGTCCTCGAACGCCTCCCACACCACCTCCAGCAGCAGCCGGTGCTGCGGATCGAGGACGCGCGCCTCCCGGGGCGAGATGCCGAAGAACTTCGGGTCGAAGTCGAACGGCGCGTCCAGGTAGCCGCCCCGGGTGACCATGCCGTCCCACCCGGCCCCGAACCTGTCGCGACGGTCGGCGGGCAGGTCGCCGGTGAGGTCCCGGCGTCGCAGGATGGCCGACCAGTACGCGTCGAGGCTGGTCACCCCGTGCGGCGCCCGGACGGCCATCCCGACCACGGCGATCGGTACGCCCACTACAGCACCCGGTGCATCCAGCCGTGGGTGTCCTCGGCCCGGCCGTACTGGATGTCCAGCAGGTGCTCGCGGAACTGCCGGGTGTACGTGCCGGGCTCGCCGTCGCCCACCGACGCGGTGAACTCCTCGCTCTTGAACCCGACGATCGGCGTGATCACGGCGGCGGTGCCGGCCGCGAACGCCTCGGTGACCGTCCCGTCGGCGAGGCCGGCGCGCAGTTCGTCGAGGCTGATCGACCGTTCGACGGGCTTCAGCCCGTGCGTGGCGGCGAGCGTGAGCACGCTGTCGCGGGTCACCCCGTCGAGGATGGTGCCCAGGCTCGGGGTGAGCAGTTCCTGGTCGGCGGTCACGAAGAACACGTTCATGGTGCCCGACTCGTCGATGTCGCGCCGCTGCTCCCCGCCCAGGTAGAGGACCTGCTCGCAGCCGTGCTCCAGCGCCTCCCGCTGCGGGTCCAGGCTGGCGGCGTAGTTGCCGCCGCACTTGGCCGACCCGGTGCCGCCGATCGCCGCCCGGCTGTACCGGGTGCTGATCCACAGGGTCACCCCGGTGACGCCGCCGGGGAAGTACGCCCCGGCCGGGCAGGCGATCACCGAGTAGGTGACCTGCCGGGCCGGGCGCACGCCCAGGAACGCCTCCGTGGCGTACATGAACGGGCGCAGGTAGAGGCTCTGCTCCCCGCCGTACCCGGGCACCCAGGCCTCGTCGGCGCGGACCAGCGCGGCCACGCTCTCGACGAACGTCTCCTCGTCGAGTTCGGGCAGGACCAGCCGGCGCGACGACGCGGCGAAGCGGCGCGCGTTGAGGGTCGGCCGGAACAGCCACACGCTGCCGTCGGCGTGCCGGAACGCCTTGAGCCCCTCCAGGATCTCCTGCGCGTAGTGCAGGACCGCCGCGCCGGGGTGCAGGGTGATCGGCGCCAGGGCGGTCACCTGGTGGTCGTGCCAGCCCGCGTCCGGCGTCCAGGCCACCGTGACCATGTGGTCGGTGAAGTACCGGCCGAACCCGGGGTCGGTGAGGATCTCCTCCCGGGTCTGCGGCGGGGTCGGGCGGTCCGTCGGCCGCACCTGGAACTGGACGGTCATGCGGGCTCTCCTTGGGACAGTCTGTCGGTGAACACGGCGACGCAGTTCTGCCCGCCGAAGCCGAAGGCGTTGGTCAGGGCGGTCCGCACGGGCAGTTCCCTGGCCTGGTGGGGCACGTAGTCGAGGTCGCACTCCGGGTCCGGCTCGGTCAGGTTGATCGTGGGCGGCACGATCTGCTCGCGGATCGCCAGGGCGCAGACCATCGCGCCGAGCGCGCCGGCCGCGCCGATCAGGTGACCGAGCATGGACTTCGGCGCGCTGACCGCGACCCGGTCGGCGGCCGTACCGAGGGCCGCGCGGATCGCCACCGTCTCCGTCCGGTCGTTGGCCTGCGTGGACGTGCCGTGGGCGCAGATGTAGTCGACCTCGTCGGGGCGTACGCCGCTGCGGCTCAGCGCCTGCCGGATCGCCGTCGTGGCGTGCACCCCACCCGGGGCGGGGGCGCTGACGTGGAAGGCATCGCTGGTCAGCGCGCCGCCGGCGAGGACCGCGTAGTGGCCGGCGCCCCGCCGCCGGGCGTGCGCGGCCGACTCCAGGACCAGCACCACGGCGCCCTCGCCGAACACGAAGCCGTCCCGGTCGGCGGAGAACGGTCGGCTGGCCCCGGCCGGGTCGTCGTTGCGCTCGGACATGGCGCCCATGCTGACCAGGCCGGCGAACATCGCGGGCGTGATCGCCGCGTCGGTGCCGCCGCAGACGACCACGTCGGCCTCGCCGCTGAGGATCAGGCGGCGGGCGTCGAGCAGCGCGTACGCGCCGCTGGCGCAGGCCAGCGCGCTGGCGTTGACCGGCCCGTGCGCGCCCAGGTCGATGGCGATCTCGCAGGCCGGCATGTTGGTCAGCGAGGAGGGCACGAACTGGGCGCTGGGCGCGGACGGGACCGGCGCGAGGAGGCCGCGGGTGGCCGCCTCGACGGTGTCGAAGCCCGCGACGGCGGCGTTGACCACCACCCCGACCCGGTCGGCGCCGGCCTCGTCGACGGCCAGTCCCGCGTCGGCGACGGCCTCCCGGGCGGCGACCACCGCGAACTGGCTGAACCGGGCCATCCGGCGGGCCCGTTTCGGGGTGAAGTGGGCCGCCGGGTCGAAGCCCCGCACCTCGGCGGCGATCCGGGTGGGCAGCGCGGTGGCGTCGAAGGCGGTGATCGGGCCGACCCCGGACGTACCGGCCAGCAGGCCCTGCCAGGTGCTGTCCCGGTCCAGGCCCAGGGGGGTGACCGCGCCGATGCCGGTGATGACGACGTCGCCCGCTAGCATCCCGACACGGCCTCACTTCTCCGGCACCGACCAGCCGACAGCACACTATCAATCACCGTGACTGCCCGGCGGGCGTCCGCGGTCGCGCCGCTGCCCCCGTTCACGCCGGTCGTCCCGACCCGCGCGCGGCGACGGGCGCGTCCCGCCAGGCCGCCGGCCCGCTGCCGGTGCGTGGTGCCGCCGCGCAGATGACGTACTCCGTCGGTGCCGCGACGCCGGTCTGGCCGGGCAGCAGGTCGAGCACCCGCCGGTGCAGCGTCCCGGGCGACAGCGACGGGTCGGCGACGTACGCCGTCAGGTGCGCGCCACCCGTCGGGTCCCGGTCGGTGACGACGGTCGCGGTGGCCCCGTCGGCGGCCCGGCGGACCAGGTCCGCCACGTCGTCGGGGCGGACCCAGCCGGTGTCGGTCCGGACCCAGTCCGCGCCCCGCCGGGCCGGGGTCAGGCCGATCCGCGCCGCCACCTCGGAGACCCGGATCTCCTCGGTGACCGCGTCGCACAGCAGCGTCTCGATCCCCCGCACGATCGTCTCGCCGGCCGGTGCCGGCAGGTACGCCGTGTCGACCAGCAGTCCGAGCCGGCACCGCCCGTCGCCGGGGTTGCTGGCGGCGACCATGAAGGTCATGTCGCTTCTGGTGAGCGGGTCCAGTCGGGTGTACTCGGAGGCGCGGCGCAGGTCGGCGAGCTGGGCCGGTCCCGGGGCGGGGCCGGTCGGGGCCCAGTCGTTGCCCCGGTGGCCGTTGTTGAAGTACGCGGACAGGTCGAACGACACGCCCCGCCGCCGGCCGGTCTCCGTCACCACCCGGTGGACGCCGGCCGGGTCGCACTGGGCCCGGCGGTACGCGTCGAACGCGGGGCGGTGGACCTGGCGGATGGCGGTGAGCAGGTCGACGTCGGAGACGGTGCAGGTGAGCAGGGCGTCCAGGGTGTTCAGGGCGATCAGGTCCCGGCTGCGCCGGTCGAGCCGGTTGCCGGTGATCAGCTTGAGCACGCAGGTGTCATGCCCGTTGTACGCGGTGAGGATGACCGTGGTGAGGCCGAGCAGCACCGTCGAGAAGGACGTCCGGGTCCGGGCCGCCAGGGTGACCGCCGCCGCGGTGACCGCCGCCGAGTCCAGCAGGTGCCGTTCGATCGGGTGGTCCCCGGTCGGGGCGCGCGGCACGTCGAACATCGACGCCGGGGCGGTGGCGAGGCCCTGTGCCCAGTGCCGCAGTCCCCGTTCGCTCTGCTGCCGGCCGGCCTCGGAGGACTGGTACGCGGCCTGTTCCAGCGGCTGCGGGGCCGGGGACTCCCGCGTCGGCGTCCCGTCCCCGTTCCCGTCGAGCCGGTCGAGGAGCAGGTCGACGAGGGTGCCGAAGGACCAGCCGTCGAACGCCAGGTGCGAGCCGACCAGCGCGAGCCCGGTGACCCGGCCAACGGCGTCGACCACGCCGCCGACCCGCAGCGGCCACTCGGTGTCGTGGTCGAACGCGGCCTCGGTCAGCTCCTGCGTCAGGTCCGCGCCGACGCGGGCCGGGTCGCCCCCGTCGTCGACCACGGTGACCTCGTACGTGCCCGCCGCCGCCACCTGCTGCCGCGGCTGGCCGGCCGACTCGACGTAGTGGGTCCGCAGGGTCTGGTGGTCCTCGATCAGCGTGCGCAGCGCCGCGAGCAGCCGGTCCGGCGGCACCGGCGTGGCGAGCACGAGCGTGCGGCCGATGTTGAACTGGTTGGCCTCCTTGCCGAACCACCGCAGCGGTCCCCACATCACGCTCTGCGCCCAGGTCAACGGCCCGGACGCGGCCTCGCCCGCCGCGAACGGCAGGTCGAGGCGGGTGGCCACCGCGCCGCCGGTCGTCGTGTCACTCACTGGGGTCCTCCCTTGTCGGCTGCTGCTCGGTCGCTCACGCCGGCTGCGCGACCGGGTCCGGGGACTTCGGGGTCAGCCGCAGCGGCAGGTGGTCGAGCCCCCGGAACGCCGGGCTCGGTACCTTGACCAGCTCGCCGATCAGCTCGATGTCGTCGGTGCGGTCGATGAGCATCCGCAGGAACGTGGCCGCCTGCAGGCGGGCCAGGTGCATGCCGACGCAGGTGTGGATGCCGGCGCCGAAGCCCAGGTGGCCGTCGGTGCGCCGGTCGATGCGGTACGCGTCGGGGTCGGGGAACTTGCGCGGATCGCGGTTGGCGGCGGCGAACGACAGCTCGACCCGGGCGTCCTTCGGGATGGTGGTGGTGCCGACGACGACGTCGCGGGTGGCGGTGCGGAAGACGTTCTGCACGGGCGGGTAGAAGCGGGCCGTCTCCTCGATGGTCGCCGGGACCAGGTCGGGCCGTTGCCGGACCAGGCGGAACTGGTCGGGGTGGTTCAGCAGGGCGTCCAGCATGTTGCCCAGGAAGTGGGTCATCGTCTCCTGGCCGCCGACCAGCAGGGTGAGGCAGAGCCAGAGGATCTCGTTCTCGGTGACCTTGCCCTTGGCCGCGGCGGCGAACAGCTTCGAGACCACGTCGTCGCGGGGCGGTTCGGCCCGCCGTCGGGTGAGCAGGCCGCCGAGGAAGCTGGACAGGCCGGCGACCGAGGCGAGCGCGGACTTCGCCGCCCGCAGCCGCAGCGCGTTCTCGTCGGGGTCGTCGGGCGCCCGCTCGCCGACCTTCGCGTTGGCGACGAAGCTCTCCAGCACGCCGGCGGTGAGCTTGAGCTTGGCCAGGTTGTCGTGGGGCACCCCGACGATCGTGGTGACCACCTTCACCGGCAGCAGGATGATCGCCTGCTGCACCAGGTCGATGTCGCCGGTGGCGACGGCCTCGTCGAGCAGGTCGCCGCAGACCTTCTCGATGAAGGGCCGCCAGAACTGCACGCCCCGGGGCGAGAAGTCGTGCCGGATCAGGCCCCGCATCCGGGTGTGGTCCGGCTGGTCCAGCCCGAACAGCACGGGCAGCGTCGACCGGTGGTACGCGATCCCCTCGGCGGAGGAGAGTCCGGCGTGGTCCTTGGCCGCTGCCTTGACGTGGTCGTGGCGGATGACCAGCCACATGTCGCGGTCGGGCAGGTACAGCGGTTCGTCGGCGCGCAGCAGCCGCTGGTACTCGGGATAGGGGTCGTCCATGGCGCTCGGGGAGAAGGGGTCGAACTCGTCGGTGTGCGATGCGCTGATCACTGCCGTTCCTTCCGCAGGTCGCCGTTTCGGGTGGGCGGGACGCCGGCGTCCGCCCTGGTCACCGGTACGCCCGGGCGTGCAGGTCGAACATCTCCGCGTAGCGGCCACCGGCGCGGACCAGGTCGGTGTGGCGGCCAATCTCGGCGACCCGCCCGTCGGCGAGCACCACGATCAGGTCCGCCACCGCGACGGTGGAGAACCGGTGCGACACGAAGACGCTGACCGCGCCGGTCCCGGCGGCGATCCGGCGGGTCTGGAGCCGGTACCGCTCGAACAGGGCGTGTTCGGCCTCGGCGTCGAGGGCCGCGGCGGGCTCGTCGAGGAGGACCAGCAGGGGGTCGTCGCGCATGAACGCTCGGCCGAGCGCGAGCTTCTGCCACTGGCCGCCGGAGAGTTCCGCGCCGTCGGTCCAGCTGCGTCCCAGCGGGGTGTCCAGGCCGGCTTCCAGGTCACCGACGAGGTCACCGGCGCCGGCCCGGTCCAGGGCGGTCCGGACGGCGGGCTCGTCGTCGAGCCGGGGCAGGTCGCCGACGCCGACGGTCTGCCGGGCCGGCAGCTCGAACCGGACGAAGTCCTGGAAGCCGGCCGCGATCCGGGCCCGCCACGCCGGCAGCGGCAGGTCGGCCAGGTCGACGCCGTCGACGAGGATTCGGCCGCTGGTCGGGCGCAGCAGCCCGCACACCAGCTTGACCAGGGTGGTCTTGCCGGCGCCGTTGTCGCCGACGACGGCGACGGTCGCCCCGGCCGGCAGGTGCAGGTCGAGGCCGCTGATCGCCGGCTGTTCCGCGCCGGGGTAGCGCAGCGTGACGTCGACCAGCCGGATGCCGTCGCGCAGGCGGGCGGGCAGGACGGCGGCCGGCGGGGCGGGCCGCCCGCCGTCGTCCGGGCCGGCGGCCCGGACCAGAAGGTGGCGGCCGTCGTCCGGGGCGGCGGCCCCGGCCGGGGTCCGGCGGCCGTGGTCGGGTCCGGCGGCCCCGACGAGGGCGTGGACCTCGTCGAACCGCTGGTAGACGCTGCGCAGCCGCTGGAGGTCCTGCAACACCCCGACCGCCGCCGCCACCTGCTGGTTGACCTGGGCGGCGATGGCGATGACCAGGATGACGTCGCCGATCCCCCGCCGGCCGGCGACGGCGTCACGCAGGATGAGCAGGACGGCGGCGATGTAGCCGGCGGTGAAGGCCAACTGGCCGGCCATCCGGATCAGGCTCGCCCCGCCCTGCGTCCGCCACAGTCGCCGGGTGCTGTCCTGCCACAGCGCCCGGTGGCGTCGCCGTACCTCCTGCTCCAGGCCGAACGCGCGCAGCTCCTTGCCGGCGGCGGCGGTGGTGGCCAGCCGGAACAGGCCGAGCGCCCGCCGGGTGGACTCGGCGGTGGCCTCCCGCGACCGGTCCACCCGCCGCTCCGCCCACCGCCCGGCCAGCAGCGGCGGTACGGCGACCAGCGGCAGCAACAGCAGCAGCGGGTTGAGCCAGGCCAGCACCGCCGTGGTCAGCGCCATCGCCACCGCCAGCCCGACACCGGTCAGGACGGCCTGCAGGCCGACGCGCAGCTGCTCGATGTCCTCCTCCAGGACGGTGACCTTGTCGGCCAGGTCCGTCTGCTCGAAGTGGGCGGTGCCGGGTGACCCGTTGGTGGCCGCCATCAGCTCCTGGTGCAGGTGCAGCACGTCCAGCTCGGACAGTTCGAAGTAGGCGATGTGCGCGAAGTGGCTCAGCGTGAGCCCGGCGATGAGCAGGGCGGCCACCGCGACACCGGCGAGGCTCGCGGCGACCGGCCGGCCCGTGTTCGCGGCGTCGAACAGCACCCGCAGCATGATCGCCACCAGAGGCCAGGCCGCCGCGCCCGCGACGACCAGGACCAGGGCGGTGACGGCCTTGCGCCGGTCCTGGCGCAGCGAGGTCCGCCACAGGGTCCAGGCGGCCGACAACAATCCGTGACTCATCTGCCGCTCCCCTCCCGGATGGTTGCGGCCGGGGTGCCGCGCTCCGGTGGGTGGTCGTCGCCACCGGAGGGTCCGTCGTCGCCCGGCGGGTGGTCGCCGTCGGGCTGCGGGAGGAACCGGGCCGCCTGCAGGTCGAACAGCCGGGCGTACCGGCCGCCGTGGCGGCGCAGTTCCTCGTGGGTGCCCTGCTCGGTGACCTGGCCGTCGGCGAGCACGATGATGTGGTCGGCGCGGCGGACGGTCGCGAACCGGTGCGAGATCAGCACCGTGGTCACGCCCGCCGTGGCGGCGATGACCTCGTCGAAGAAGCGGGCCTCGGCGCGGACGTCCAGGCTCGCCGTCGGTTCGTCGAGCACCAGGACCGTCGCGCCGTGCCGGACGGCGAACAGGGCGCGGGCGATGGCGAGGCGCTGCCACTGCCCGCCGGAGAGGTCCACCCCGCCCCGCAGTTGCCCGGACAGCGGGGTGTCCAGGCCCCGGGGCAGCGCGTCGAGGGTGTCGAGGATGCCGGCCGCCTCGGCGGCCGCGCGGATGCCGGCCCGGTCGTCGGCGTGCGCGGCGGCGCCGAGCGCGATGTTGTCGGCGGCGCTGGCCTCGTACCGCAGGTAGTCCTGGAAGATGACGGCGAGGGTGGCGCGCCACTGCCGGGCCGGGACGGCGTCGATGGGGCGGCCGTCGGCGGTGATCCGGCCGCCGGTCGGGGTGGCCAGCCGGGCCAGCAGCTTGACCAGGGTGGTCTTGCCCGCCCCGTTGAGCCCGACGATCGCGGTGCACTGCCCCGGGGGCAGGGTCAGGTCCAGGTCGGTGAAGACCGGGGTGGGTCGCTGCGGGTAGCGGTAGGACACCCCCTCGAAGCGGATCACGGCGGGGGCGGTCGGGCCGCGCCGGGCGGGGACCGGCGTCGGGGCGGGGTTGCCGGTGTCCCGGTCGGCGGGGGCGGTGCGGGCGGCCATGCCGGCGCGGAACGCGCCGACCGCCCGGTAGGCGTTCATGCCGAACTGGGTCTGCACGTCGGCCTCGGGGTAGAAGTCGCCGAGCTGGATCGCCGCCAGGACGGCCTGGATGACCAGGGCCAGCCGGGTGATGTCGACCTGCCGTTGGCCGCCGGCCACGCCGAGGGCGGCGAGCACCGCGACGAGCGCCACCAGTCCCACGGCCGTGTACGCGAAGTAGGGCTTGAGGTAGACCCGTCGCCGTTCGGTCCACACCGGGCGCATCCAGTCCAGGTACGCCGACCGGTGCTGGTCGCGCAGCCAGGGCAGGAGCCCGAACACGCGGATCTCGGTGGCCGCTGCCGGGCCGGTGGCGATCCGCCGGAAGTACGTCAGCCTGCGCGCCCGGGCCACGACCGTGGCGTAGATCGCCGCGTACTTGCGCAGGCCACCGCGTTGCCCGTGGCGGAACACCAGGACGGTGACGAGCAGTCCCGCGCCGGCGAGCCAGGAGAACGCGTACCCGACGACCACGGCGTACCCGGTGAGCTGCCCGTAGCGGGCGAGCAGGGCGAGCATCCCGGCGGCGGCGGCGCCGGGGCTCTGGACGCCGTGCTCGACCTCGCGGGCGGCCTCGCTGAGCTGGTCGGTCACCGCCTGGTCGGCCAGCGGTTCCAGGCCGACGCTGCCGAGCGCGGCGTCCATCAGCTCGTCGGCGACCCAGCCGTCGATCCGGCGCTGCACCAGCAGTCCCGTGGTGACCTGCACCTGGGCCAGGAGCTGTTGCGCGCCCAGCGCCACGGCGGCGAGGACGAACGCGGTCACCAGCCGCTCGAAGGCCGGCGAGTCGACGCCGTCGCGGACGGCGGCGGGCAGCCGGCCGACGAGCAGGCTCGTCTGCACGACGAAGAGCACCGGCGCGGCGGCGAGCAGCACGTTGGTGACGACGGCGGCGGTCACCGCCGTCCGTCCGGCGCGCGGCAGCAGCCGCACGATGCGCCACCGGTCCACGGTGGTGCGCCGCAGCGCGCCGAGGGGGGACGCCGATTCCGGCCCGGCCACGGTCATACGCGTTCCTCGATCTCGACGGGTGGGGTGGTCCGGTGCGCGACGTGCTGGAACGCCACGGCGGCGGCCCGGCCCTGGTCGAAGGCCCGGACCGCGTCCAGTCCGGTGCTGTCCCGCGCGCCGCCGACGACGTGGTGCCAGACGCCGGCCCGGCGGGCCGTCGCCACGAGCGCGTCGTTGGGAAGCTGGCCGGCGGCGATCAC
Source organism: Micromonospora rosaria (assembly GCF_001567585.1). Taxonomy (GTDB): domain Bacteria; phylum Actinomycetota; class Actinomycetes; order Mycobacteriales; family Micromonosporaceae; genus Micromonospora; species Micromonospora rosaria. The sequence goes on along the minus strand of NZ_LRQV01000022.1, from coordinate 18,969 downwards.
CACCGTGTCGGCGGCGACGGTCGCGCGGTGCCCGTCGGCGTCGGTGTAGTCCACCGCGTCGGGGCCGATGCGCAGGTCCCGCACGCCGGGCACGACGGCGACCCGCTGCCGGCGCAGCTCGGCGAGGACCGTCCAGCGGGTCGACCGGCCCAGCCGGGGACCGAGCCGGTCGCCCCGGTGCAGGATCGTCACCTGGCGGGGCGGCGTCGCCGACCCGGGGTGGCCGGCCAGGTGCGCCAGGTCCACGGCGATGCCGCCGCCGCCGACCACCACGACCCGCCGGCCCAGCGCGCCGTCGGCGAACGCCGCCGGGTAGTCGAGCACGTGCGGCAGGTCGACGCCGGGCAGGTCCAGCCGCCGGGGCCGGACCCCGGTGGCCACGACCACCCCGTCGTAGCGGCGGAGCAGGTCCGCGTCGGCGGCGGTGACCGGCCGGCCGGTGCGCAGGTCGCCGCCGAGCCGGGCCAGTTCGGCGGTCAGGTAGCGGATCGCGTCGAGGTAGTCGGCCTTGCCCGGTACCCGGCCGGCCAGCCGGAACTGGCCGCCGGGTTCCTGGTCGGCCTCGTAGACGGTGACCCGGTGCCCGGCCAGGGCCAGGTCGTGGGCGGCCTTCAGGCCCGCCGGCCCGGCCCCGACGACGGCGACGGCGCGCGGCGGCCCGCCGGTGGGCGGGGGCGTCTCGTGTTCCCGCCCGACGGCCGGGTTGACCATGCAGGACACCGGGTCGTCCACCAGTGACCGGTCGATGCAGGCCTGGTTGCAGGCGACGCAGACGTTCACCGGCCGGCCCCGGCGACAGCGGTCGACCAGGGCCGGGTCGGCGAGGAACGGCCGCGCCATGGAGACCAGGTCCAGTGGGGTGCCGGCCAGCACCTCCTCGGCCTGGGCCAGCCGGGTGATCCGGTTGCTGGTCGCCACCGGGAGCGCGCCGACGGCTTCCTTGACGGCCACCGCCACCGGTACCCAGTGTCCGGGTGGGACCAGGGCCTGGACCGTCGGCACCGGGGACTCGTGCCAGCCGACCCCGACGTTGAGGGCGTCCGCGCCGGCGGCGGCCAGCGCGCGGGCGTACCCGGTCACGGTGTCCCGGTCGGTGCCGCCGGCCATCAGGTCGTCGCCGGTCATCCGGACCACGACGGGGAAGTCGGGGCCGACGGCGGCGCGGACCGCCCGGACCACGGCCGTGCCGAAGCGCATCCGGCGGTGCGGGTCGCCGCCCCACTCGTCGTCGCGCTGGTTGGTCAGCGGGGACAGGAACTGGTCGAGCAGGTACCCCTCGGAGCCCATGATCTCCACGGCGGCGAAGCCGAGGTCCCGGGCGTGGTGGGCGCCCCGGGCGAAGTCCGCCACGGTGGCCTCGACCTGGGCGGGGTCGAGGGCGTGCGGGGTGTGCCGGGAGAACGCGGAGTACACCGCCGACGGCGCGACGGGGTGCGGGCCCCCGGTCGCCGGCCGGGCGTACCGGCCGGCGTGGAACAGTTGCAGGGCGAGCAGCCCGCCGGCCTCCCGTACCTCGGTGGCGACCCGGCGCAGCCGGGCCCGGAACCGCGCGTCGTCGAGCACCCCGTACCCGGGCCCGCCGGCGCCCACGGCGCTGACCGCCGCGCCCCCGGTCACCATCAGCCCGGCGCCGCCGCGTACCCGCGCGAGGTAGAACGCGGCCAGTGACCGCCCGTCGTCGTCGCGGTTCTCCCAGCCGAGGTGCATCGCCCCGGTGACGACGCGGTGCGGCAGCGCCAGCCGGCCGATCCGGCCGGGGCGCAGCACGTGTTCCAGGACCTCCGTCATCTCAACGGGGCACTCAGATCTTCGAGGAACGGCGGCGAGACGATGGACAGGCCGCCGTCGACGACGAGGGTCTGCCCGGTGACGTACTCGGCCGCCGGGGAGAGCAGGAACGCGACGACGTCGGCGACCTCCTGGGCGGTCCCCGTCCGGCCCTTAGGGATCTTGGGCAGCACGGTGGAGAGCGGGGCCATGCCGGGCACGTCGTAGAAGTACTCCGACGACTCGGTGGTGATGATGCCGCCGTTGACCGCGTTGACGTTGATGCCGCGTCCGCCGAACTCCAGCGCCATGTACCGCACCCACGCCTCGATCGCGGCCTTGGCCGCCCCCAGGTTCGCGTAGGTGGGGTAGGCGCGGATGCTGCCGTAGCTGGACAACGCCACGATCCGGCCCCCGTCGCGCATCAGCCGGACGGCGTGCTGGCAGCCGAGCACGAAGGCCCGCATGTTCATCGCGTACGAGCGGTCCAGGTGGTGCGGTCTGAGGTCCAGGATGTTCTTGAACGAGCTGGCCGCGGCGTTGCAGACGAAGAAGTCGAGCCCGCCGAACTCGGCCTCGGCGGTGGCGAAGAGCCGGTCGATCTCCTCGGGCTGCTCCACGTCGGCGGCGACGGTGACCGCCTTCGCGCCCAGTTCCTCGATCTCGGTGCGGACCTGCTCGGCGAGGTCCGCGTTCTTCTTGTAGTTGACGACGACCGAGCAGCCGCCCTTGGCCAGGGTGAGGGCCAGCGCCCGGCCGATGCCCCGGGAGCTGCCGGTGATCAGTGCGGTCTTGCCGTGGTAGTCGGTCACTGTCGCCCCGCCAGGATCTCTCGTGCGATCACCGTCTTCTGGATCTCGTTGGTGCCCTCCTCGAAGCGCTGCGCGCGGGCGTCGCGGTAGACCCGCTCGATGGGGCTGCCCTCCCAGTAGCCGATGCCGCCGTGCACCTGCAACGCCTTGTCGGTGACCCGGGTCAGCATGTCGACGGCGACGAGCTTGGCCATCGAGGAGAGCGCGTCGGCGTCGGTCGCGCCGGCCTCCCACCGGCGGGCCGCGTGCAGGGTGAGCTGCCGGGCGGCCTCGATGTCGGCGGCGTTCTCGGCGAGCGCGAAGGAGACCGCCTGCCGGGCGGTGAGGGGCTTGCCGAAGGTGACCCGCCGGCCGGCGTGGGCGACCGCCAGTTCCTGGGCGCGTCGGGCCAGGCCGACGCAGGTCATCGCGACGCCGATACGGCTGGGGGTGAGGAAGCCGCCCAGCGCGACCGCCAGGCCGGCGCCCTCCTCGCCGAGCCGGTTCGCCACCGGCACCGGCGCCCGGTCGAAGACCAGGTGGGCGTGGTCGGTGCCGCGGACGCCCATGGTGTCGGGCATCGGCTCGACCCGGACCCCGGCGACCCGCCGGTCCACCATCAGCGCGACGGTGCCGTCCTTGCCGGCGGTGCCGGCGAGGCGGGCGAAGAGCAGCCAGTAGTCGCAGCTCACCCCGAAGGTGATCAGGTGTTTCTCGCCGGAGAGGTGGTAGGTGTCGCCCTCGCGGACCACGCTGGCACGCAGGTCCGCCCCGGTGCCGGCGACGGGTTCGGTGAGCGTGAACGCCACCCGCAGGTCCCCGGCGACCTGCGGCAGCACGAACCGTTTGCGCTGCTCGTCGGTGGCGAACTGGTCCATCGCCCGCCAGACGCCGTTGCAGACGTGCACGATCATCCGCAGCGAGGCGTGCGACATCGAGAACAGTTCCAGCAGCCGCAGGTACTGGCTGAAGGAGAGCCCGGCGCCGCCGTACTCGGCGGGCGCGGCCAGCCGCAGGTAGCCCCGGTCGCGCAGGTCGTGCCAGAGCTCCGGGGGCACCGTCCGGGTGCGTTCGATCGTCTCGGCGTACTCCTCGCCGGGCCCCCGGACGAACGATTCGACCTCCCGGGCGAGTGTCGCGAACGCCGCGCCGTCGTCTTCGGTCACTGGGTCTCCTCGCTGATGATCTTCTTGAGCTGGTCTCGGAGCAGGAACTTCTGCACCTTGCCGACGACGTTGCGGGGCAGTTCGGCCACCGTCTCCAGCCGCTCCGGCCAGTACTGCTTGGCGAGCTTGTGCTCGTCGAGGAAGCGCTGCATCCCGGCGAAGGTCAGCGGCTGTCGCGGCACCACGAAGGCGCAGGCCCGTTCGCCCAGGCGGGGGTCGGGCATGGCCACGATCGCCACGTCCCGGACGGCGGGGTGGGTGTGCAGGAGCTGCTCCACCTCCGCCACGGGGATCTTCTCCCCGCCCCGGTTGATGACGTCGCGGACCCGGCCGGTGATCCGGACGAACCCGGCGTCGTCGATGACCGCCAGGTCGCCGCTGCGGTACCAGCCGTCGGGGGTCAGCGCGGCGGCGGTCCACTCCGGCTGGTCGAGGTACCCGACGAAGAGGCAGTCGCTGGAGACCTCGAAGTTGCCCTCCGCGCCAGCGGGCAGCACGGCGCCCGCGTCGTCGGTGACCCGGACCCGGACCCCGCGCAGCGCCCGGCCGTCGGTGCCCCAGGCGTGGGCGGGCTCGTCGGTGGGCGCGGACAGGGTGCCGAGGCAGGACTCGGTGGACCCCCACGCGCCGCAGACCGCCGCGCCGAGGGTCGCGCGGGCCTGCCGGGCCAGCGCGCGGGGGACGGCCGCGCCGGTGGCGACGAAGGTCCGCAGCGCCGCCGGTGGCTCGCCGCCGTCGGCGACGGCGTCGACCAGGTCGGCGAGGAAGGGCGTGGCGGCCTGGACGAAGGTCGCGCCGGTGCGGTGCAGGGTGACCAGGGCGGTCGGACCGTCCCAGACCGGTTGCAGCACCACGGGGGCGCCGAGGACGAGGCCGACCCACATGCCGTAGAGGAAGCCGGTCTGGTGGGCCAGGGGCGACGGCACGTACAGCCGGTCGGCCGCCGTCAGGCCGAGGTGCCGGGCCTGCATGGCCGCGGCGCGGGTCAGCGTGTCCATCCGGTGCAGCACGCCCTTGGGCGCGCCGGAGGTGCCGGAGGTGAACAGGAGTTGCGCGAGGGCGTCCGGGGCGGGCCGGTGGGCGCGCAGGGCCGCCGGGTCGGGGCGTTGCCGGGCGGTCGCCGCGTCGAAGCGCTGCCACCGCGCCCCCGCCGGGGTGTCGGGCAGCGCCCCCGTGCCACCGACGACCAGGACGTGCGCCACGCCGGGCGGGTCGGGCGCGGCGAGCACGGCCGCCGTCTCGGCGACGTGGTCGCGGCCCCGGAAGCGGTGGCAGACCACGAAGACCCGGGCCCGGCTGCGCCGCAGCAGGTCGGCGACCTCCCGTTCGCGGAAGAACGGCATCATCGGGCAGCACACCGCCCCGATGCGGACGGTGGCCAGGGTGAGCACGACGAACTCGTGCCAGTTGGGCAGCTGCCAGGCGACCACGTCGCCGGGACCGACGCCCAGTTCCCGCAGCAGCGACGCCGCCTCGTCGGCCCGCCGGTCCAGTTCCCGCCAGGTGAGCGGGCCGCCGGGGCGGCCGGGCGAGGCCGCCTCGATGACGGCGTGCTGGTCGGGCTGCGCGCGGGCGTGCCGGCGCACCAGGTCGCCCAGCACGACGGCGGCCAGCCGGCCCGGCGTGGGCACCGCCCGACGCGGGTCCGGCCGTACGGGCGCCCGGTCGACCGCCATGTTCATGCCGATCCCGTTCATCTGGTCCAGGAACCGGGGGTACGAGATCCGGTGCGCGTTCGGGTAGGTCAGTCGGCTCTCGCCGGTGGCCCGGGAGGCGGCCACCGCCAGCGCCATGAGCACCCGGTGGTCGTTGAAGGAGGACAGGTCCGCCTCGCGTAGCTGCGGCACGCCCTCGCAGAGCAGCCGGTCGCCGTCCAGCCGGACCCGTCCGCCCATCCGGTTGAGCTGCGCCATGGCCGCCACCCGGTCGGACTCCTTGAGGCGGACGTGGGCCACGTTCTCCAGCACGGTGGTGCCCCGGGCGTGGGCGCCCAGCACGCTGAGCACCGGCAGCATGTCGGGTACGGCGCGGCAGTCCACCCGGACCGGGGCCAGCCGGGAGCCGTCGTGGCGGACCCGGACCCAGCCGGTGGCCGGGTCGCGCCGCAGCGGCAGGCCCATCTCCCGCAGGTACTCCAGCAGGTCCGCCTCGGGGTGGTCGAGGTCGCCGGCGCCGACCGCCGGCAGTCCCCGGAACAGCACGTCGGAGGGGTGCAGGGCCGCCGCCGCCAGGCCGAAGGCCGCCGCGCCGACGTCCGGGGGCAGGTGGACCACCGCCGGGGTGGCCCGCTGGCCGGGATCGATCTCGAACCGCCGGCCGTCGGCGCGGACGGTGACGTGCAGGCCGAACTGCCGCATCATCGCGATGGTCAGGTCGACGTAGGAGCGTTCGTTGAACGGGCCGACGACGTCGACCACCGTCGGGCCGGTGGCGAACGGGCTGACCAGCAGCAGACTGGAGATCCACTGGGAGAGGGTGCCGGGGATCTCGACCCGGCCGCCGGTCGGCGGGCGGGCCGGGATCCGGATCGGCAGCAGCCCGTCGGTGGCGGTGATCTCCACGCCGATGCCGGCCAGGGCGTCGAGCAGCGGCCGGATGGGCCGGCGGCGGAAGTACTTCTGCCCGGTGATGGTGACCGGGGCGCCGGCCAGCGCGGTCAGCCCGGTCAGGAAGTACAGGGTGGTGCCGGAGCTGCCGACGGAGACCTCGGGACGGACCGGCTGGTAGCGCCCGCCGCGCACCACGAACGTGTCGGCGTCGACGGTGATCGAGGTGCCGAGGTCCCGCAGGGCGCCGATGGTGTGCCGGACGTGGCCGGCGCCGCAGGCGCCGTGGATGTGGCTCGTCCCGTCGGCCAGCGACGCCAGGATCAGGGCCCGGTGGGCGTGGTACTTCGAGACGGGGATGTCCAGCTCCCCCGCGAGGGGTTCGCCCATCCCCTTGACGACAAGGCGCACGTTCGCTCCCCCAGTCCGGGTCAGCCGGTCGCGGTCTCGGCGGGCGGCGCCGTCGCCGCCGGGGGTACCCCGACCCCGCCGAAGACGGCGTGCATCCCACCGTCGGCGTGCACCACCTGCCCGGTGGTGTACCGGGACAGGTCCGACAGCAGGAACAGCACCGCGCCCACCACCCGTTGCGGGTCGGTGCGGTCCCAGCCCAGCGGCGCCCACCGTTCGTACTGCTCGGCCAGGTCGGCGAAGGTCCGCACGCCGCGCGCCGACACCGTCTCGACCGGCCCGGCGGCGACCAGGTTGGCCCGGATGCCCGCCGGGCCGAGGTGCAGCGCGAGGTACCGGCAGACCGCCTCCAGGGCCGACTTGTACACGCCCATCCAGCCGTAGCCGGGCAGGGCGCGGGTCGAGTCGACGGTCAGCCCGACCACCGCGCCGCCGCCCGGGGCGCGGCCGAGCAGCGGCGCGAGCGCGGTGGTGAGCTGCTGGAACGAGTACGTCGAGGCGCGGAAGCCGTCCAGCACGCCGCCGGCGGGCGCGCCGACGAAGCCCGGCCCCAGCGCCTCCGGCGGCGCGGCGGCGATGCTGTGCACCACCCCGTCGAGCTGGCCCCAGCGCTCCTGCACCTCGGCGGCGAGCGCCTCGACGCTGGCGTCGGACATGACGTCCAGGTCGAGGATCTCGGGGCGGGTCGGCAGCAGGTCGGCCACCTTCCGGGTGATCCGGGCGACCCGTCCGAACGAGGTCAGCACGACCTCGCAGCCCTCCCGCTGGAGCGCCGCCGCGACGTGCCAGGCGATCGACTCGTTGTTGAGGACCCCGGTCACCAGGTAGGTGCGCTTGGCCAGGCTGAGCAGCGAGGTCAATGCGACGCGCCCGCGACGATCCGCGCCACGAGCTGCCCGATGGTGACGTCCGCCAGTTCGCTGCGCGGGATCTCGACCTGGAACTCCTTGACCACCATGGCCATCAGGTCGGCGACGTCCAGCGAGTCGATCTCCAGCTTGTCGAACTTGGCGTCCGGGCTGATGGCGTCCTCCTCGACGCCGAGGTCGATCAGCTCGGCCCGGAGCCGCTCCTCGACGACGGCGGCGGTGATCGGGGAAGAGGGGGAAGACATGCGGGGCACTCCTTCGGTCGGGGTGGGTGGCTACGCGGCCAGCGGCGCGCGGCGGGCGAAGTGCGGCGAGTGCTGCTGGGCCCAGTACCACTGGCGCCAGTAGCTCTCGGCCAGGTCCAGCCAGGTCTCCAGCCGGCCCACGTCGTCGAGGAACCGGTTCATGCTGACCAGCAGCCAGCTGTAGACGCCCTGGCTGTCGCGGCAGTCCGCGCAGTTGCCGGAGGTGCAGCAGAACTGCAGGGTCTGGTAGTCCGCGCCGTAGACCGCGAAGCCGTCCAGGACGGGGTTGCCGTTGCGGATCCGGTCGGCGTGGTCCGGGTGGTCGACGCTGATGCTCGGGCAGACGTCGTACCCGAACTGTCCACCCCAGTGGCTGCGCCCGGTGATCAGGGTCTCGATGAAGTACGGGTGGCTGACCACGGTGTCCGGGTACTTCTGCTTGATCCGCAGCGCCTCGGCGAGGGTGCGCTGCTCGTTGTCGATGCGCAGCGCGTGGTCGCTGCCGTGGTCGGAGTAGAAGTTGAAGGTGACCTGGTTGCCGTTGTCCTGGATGGCGCGCACGGTCGGCTCGACGTACTGCAGGCCCTCCTCCGACAGCGCGTAGACGAAGATCACCCGTGGGTCGTTGCGGTAGTGCCCGAGCGCGGTCTCGAAGAGCCCGGTGAAGGACGAGCCGTTCGGGCGGTACCCGCGCAGGGAGTCGTCCAGCGGGCCGCCGCCGAAGAGGCTGATCGCCACCGCGACCTTCTCGAACCCGGCTCTGGGCAGCGGCCGGATGCCGTTGGTCGAGATGGTGACGTAGGGCAGCCGCTCGACGAACGGCACCACCCGCTTCAGCACCAGGGTCGGCTCGCCACCGATCAGGGTCGCCTGGGTGACGCCCCGGGTGACGAGCTGGTCCACGAACTCGGAGATCACCACGGGGTCGGAGGTCTCCGGGACCGCCGCGTCGAAGCCGCCCTCGAAGTACCAGCAGCCCTTGCACCGGATGTTGCAGGTGGTCGTGAGGTGGACCTCGGAGGCGGTGACCCGCAGGCCCATGTCGCGGACGGCGGCCAGCCGTCCGGCCAGGTCGGGTCGACCGGCGAGCAACGACTGCAGGCGGGCCTTGGCCTCCTTGCGGGACGGGGGCCGAGGGTTGATCGCTACGGGGGTGGGCATGGCGCCGGTGTCCCTTCGATCGTCAGCTCGGGACGACGAGCCCGAGCGCGTGGATCCGGGGGGTGACCGTGGCGAGCCACTTCTCCAGGGCCTCCCGGTTGTTGGTCTGGCGCAGCCCCCAGCGGACCGCCCGCTTGGAGCGTTCCGAGTCGGGGGTGCCGAAGAGGTCCTTGAAGACCGGCCACAGCCGGTCCAGGGCCGCCTGGAGCTGCTCGCGACCCTCCTCGGTGACCGCCAGGTTGCGGCACACCCGCGCGCCGTGCGCGATGTGGATCTTCTCGTCGAGGATGATGGTGCGCACGGCGTCGGCCCACGGCTTGTAGCTGCCCTCGGCGAACTCGCGGATCATCAGCAGCGCGCTCTCCTCGCCGATGTAGGAGTAGATCCCGCGCTCGGCCCAGGTCGTGCACTGGTGCAGCCGCTTGTCCGAGAAGAGCTTCCGCTCCTCGATCGTCTGCTCCTCCATGTAGGAGGTGTCGATGCCGATCTCGGCGAGCACCCGCTTGCCGATCTTGTAGTGGTCGTACTCCTCGGCGGCCCGCTCGGCGCACACCTGGCGTTCCTCGGCGTTGGGCGCCATGGGCAGGAACATCATGGTGTAGTCGTCCCCGCCGGAGAGCTCACCCTCCGTGTTGATCATGATCTGGCTGATCAACGCCTTCTGGTACGCCCGGGGCATCCGCTTCAGCTCTTCGGGGGTACGGACCACCACTTCCTCGTCATCGAGGATCTCGACTGTCATGACTGACCACCTCCTGTCGACAACGGCCACGAATGGTGTCGGCGAATGGACCGGCGTCCCGTCGCGCCGTTACGGCGGGACCACCCGAACGCCCGATTCGGACAAATGGTTGGGAGCGCTTCCACCGACACGTGGCCCGCATCCTGGAAAAAGTTGTCACTACCGGGTCAGTGCCCGCCGGGAAATGTCATCCCGGTGCGCACCGGCGCACATTTCTCTCGTCGACGCTTGTCACGACACCGCCCCCGATTCTCCGCACCTCGCCCGAATCAGCTCACACCAGGCTCTCGACCGCCAGGCGCTGCACGTCCGGTCTCTGGATCTTGCCCAGCGGCGTCCGGGGGAAGCTGTCCACCCCGAGCTGCGTCAACGCGACGAACCGGCGCGGCACCTTGAAGGGACTCAGGTGCGCCAGCAGCGTCGCGCGCCAGGCGTCGTCGGCGGCGGCGGCACCGGGCAGCAGGGTGTACACGAGGACCAGCTCCACCCCGGTCACCGGGTGCGGCAGCGCCGCGACGACCCCGTCCTCGACGCCGGCCAGGTGCGGCACGACGTTTTCGATCTCGGCGGGGTAGACGTTCTCCCCGTTGACGATCACCATGCTGTCCATCCGGTCGACGATGGTCAGCTCGCCGCGCTCGTCGAGGTGCCCCAGATCACCGCTGCGCACCCACCCGCCGTCCAGCCGCTTCGCGGTCAGCTCCGGCGCGTCCTCGTACCGGGTGAAGATGCTCGGCCCGCTCAGCAGGACCTCGCCGTTCTCGCCCGCCGGGAGGTCCCGCCCGTCCGGGCCGACGACCCGGACCCGGGCGAACGGCACCGGCGGGCCGGCGGTCCGCCGCTCCCCGGGTGCCCGGTCGCGCGGCTCCACCGTGGTCAGCGAGGTCATCTCGGTCATCCCGTACACCTGGTACACCGGGATGCCGAAGGTGCCCTCGAAGCGGTGGATCAGCTCCGGGCTCAACGCCGACCCACCGGCCAGCACACCCTTGAGACTGCCGGCGGTCGGCCGCTGCGGGCGGTCCGCCAGGTTGGCCAGGTACGCGTTGACGACCAGTGTCCAGGTGGGCCGGTGCCGGTCCACGTAGGCCCAGAACCGCACCAGCGCCGTCTCGGAGCGCACGCACACCGACCGCCCGCCGGACCACAGCGGGGTCAGCGTCGGGAAACCCTGCCCCCCGGCGTGGAACATCGGGATGACGTTGAGGAAGACGTCGTCCCGGCCGGCGTCGGCCCACTCCACCATGGCCAGCGCGTTGGCGAGCAGGCTGCGGTGCGACAGCACCACGCCCTTGGGCACGCCGGTCGAGCCGGAGGTGTAGACGATCTCCGCGTCCGGCGTCCCGTCGTCGCCGGCCGGGGTCAGCTCCCCCCGGTACGCCGCGCCGCGCGCGAGGACGTCGGCGAGGAAGGCCTCCCCGTCGTCCACGGTCAGCCAGGGCACGTCCCGCCCCACCTTGGCGGCGGTCGCGGCGGGCCCGATCACCAGCGCCGGCCCGGCGTGCGCGAGCAGCGCGTCCAGCTCCCCCGGCCCCGACTTCGGGTTCAGCGGCACGAGCATCCGCTGGGCGGCGATCACGCCGACGAACAGCGCCGCGGCGAGCGAGGAGTTGTGCAGGACCGTCGCCACCCGGGCGCCCGGCGGCACCCCGTACTCGTCGAGCAGGGCGGCGCAGCCCCGGGTGAAGGTCAGCACGTCGGCGAAGCTCACCGTCCGACCGCCGGGCTCGGCCGGGACCAGGTACGGCCGGTCGCCGTACCGGTCGGCGGCGGCCGAGACGAGGTCGAGCAGGTTCGTGGTGACCGTGAGGTCCGGCGCGGCCAGTGGACTAGGCATCGGCCGCGCCACCGGGGGCCGCCCCCCGCACCACGTCGCAGAGGCGGGTCACCGTGGGGTTGTCGAAGATGACGTCGACGACGTCCACCCCGTAGGCCGTCTCGACGCGGGTCACGATCTCCACGGCGGCCACCGAGTCCATGCCCAGGGCGATGAGGTCGTCGTCCGTCCCGAGCGTGGACCGGTCCAGCACGTCGGCGCAGATGGCGGCCATCTGCGAATCGAGATCGTTGGTGGTCACTACAGCGGGCTCCCTGTCAGGTCATTTCCACGGGCCACCGCGACCGGCGGCGGCGAACGTTTTCCGTGGCGTCGGGACTCGTCGGGACCATACCGACGACGTCAGGGCCTGTCCAGAACAGCGCGGTGATTCAATTCCGGGCCGCAAACAACCCGACAATCCGCGCCAGAAATTCGTTCATGTACATGTATCATCCGCGTCATGGGGAAGGGTCGACCGAAGACCGCATTGACTCTCAGCGACGAGGAACGGGCCCAGCTCGGCCGGGGCGCGCGGGCGGCGAGCTCCACCCAGGCGTACGCGCTGCGCTGCCGGATCGTGCTCGCCTGCGCCGACGGCGCCACCAACGCCGAGGTCGCGGCCCGGTTCGGCGTCTCGCCGCCGACCGTGGGCAAGTGGCGCTCGCGGTTCGTGGCCCACCGGATGTCCGGCCTGGCCGACGCGCCCCGGACCGGGCGGCCCACGACGGTCGGGCAGGACCGGGTGCGCCAGGTGGTCACCGCCACCCTGGACGCGCCACCGGACCGGACGCGGCGCTGGTCCCGGGCCGCGATGGCCGCGCACAGCGGGCTGTCCGCCTCGACGGTCGGGCGGATCTGGCGCCGGTTCGACCTCCGGCCGCACCTGCAGGACGGCCTCCGGCTGGCCACCGACCTGCGGTTCGTGGCGCGGGTCGTCGACGTGGTCGGCATCTACGAGCACCTGCCGGAGCGGGCGGTGGTGCTGTGCACGGACGAGAACCGGCCGGCCGCCGCCCCGGCGCCCGCACCGCCGGGCGGCCCGGATCCGTGCCTGCCGTCCCCGGACACGACCGACCCGCCGGCACCGCCGGACGTGGTCGGCGCCGCCGGGGCCGGCGAACCGGACCGCCGGGCCCGGGGCTGCGCGTACCGCCGCTTCCTGCGCGCCGTCGACCGGGCCGTCCCCGCCGACCTGGACGTCCACGTCATCAGCGACAACGTGGCCCTGCACGACACCGCGCCGGTCCGGGCCTGGCTGGCCCGCCACCCGCGCTTCCACGTCCACTTCACCCCCGCCGGGCCCACCTGGCGCGACCAGGCCGCGCAGTGGGTCGCCCGCTTCGGTGGCACGGTCCCGGCCCTCGCGCCGGAGCCGACGCCGCCCGGCCCGGCGGCGACCGACCCCGGCGCCCCCGTCGCCGGGGCCGGGCACCCGGAATGCCTCGCATGGGTCAAAGCCGCCGAAGCCGTCCGCGACGCCCTGGACAGACATCTGGAACGGACTTGCGGCGTGGCCGCGCCAGCCGGCCGGCAGGCAGCCGAACGCTGAGGCCGGCGAGTCCCAGCAGGCGGTTACCCACCGGCCCGACGGCCGGGGCTCCACCCGCCCGCCGGCTGGCCGGGCCGGCCGCGCCGGTCGGCCCGGCCCGCAGGGCGGCGACCGGGCGGCCCGGCGGGCGGCGGCGGTCCGAGCCGGCCGCGCACCGGTCGGCCGGACGGGCGGCGGTGGTCAGAGCCGGCCGCGCACCGGACGGCGGTGGTCCGGGCGGGGCCGGCCGGGCGGGCGTGCGCCGTCTCGTCGCGTGTCCATCCGGTCCCCCCGGCCGACCCGGCGGACGAAGTGGCCGATTCCCCCGGGCCGCCGGCTGCGGGATGGTGGTCGCCGAACCCCACCGACCACGGTGGACCCGACGGCCGTACCCGGCCGGCGACGTGGGCGTCCCTGCCCGCGCCCGGCCCGGCGGAGCGAGGAGACCCGATGCGGCATCCCCCCGGGCCGCCCACCGGTGACGCGGTCGTCGACGATCCGGGTTTCGCGCACGGCGACTGCCAGGACACCGCGTTCGGCACGCTGCTGCGGCTGGCCGGCGTCGCCCACCCCGAGGACCTGCTCCTCGGGGACCTCGCCTTCGAGGTGGGTGTGGACCGGGGCGTCGCCGACGGGCTGTCCCCGGCGTACCGGACCGGCGGCCCACTGCCCCCGGCCACCGGCCCGACCGGCACCGGCATCGGGCTGGTCGAGCACCGGGCCGCCGACCTGCCCCACCTGCACCGGCACCTGCGCGACCGGACCCGGGGCGGGCGGGCGGTCGCCGTCACCGTCGACCAGTACGGCTACGAGCCGGCCCCGTTCCACTTGCGGGCCCACGTGCCGCACCACCTGGTGGTCACCGCCGCCAGCGGCGACGACGTCGAGGTGCTGGACAGCTTCCCCCGCTCCCGGTTCAGCGGCCGGGTCGCGCCGGACCGGTTCGCCCGGTGGGCCGACTCGCCGCACCTGGGCGCCGCCCGGTACCGCACGGTGGAGCTGACCGTGGCGCCCGGCGCGACCGACGCGGTGACCGGCTGGCTGGCCGCCACCTGGCGGGACCAGGTCCGACGCAACGTCGCGGCGATGCTCGACCCGGCCGGCCGGCACGGGGTGGCCGCGATCGGGCTGGTCGCCGACCGGCTGGCGGAGTGGCTGGCCGGGCCGGACTTCCGGGCCGACCCGGGCCGGCGGCGGGAGTTGCCGGTGAGCAGCTTCACCGACCTCGGCGCGCTGCGCCGGGGGCACGCGCTCTGGCTGTCCCGGGTCGCCGCGCTGGGGCACCCCGCGCTGGCCGAGTGCGCCGACCGGCTGCGCGCGGTGTCCCGACAGTGGGACGTCGCCGCCTCGCTCTGGCTCGCCGGCGGGCCCGCCCCGGTGACGGACCCGGCCGCCGCCGACCTCGTCGCCCGGGGCCTGTACCAGGTGCCGAAGCTGGTCCGCCTGATCGCCGCCGCCGAACGGCGGGTGGTCGAACAGCTCGACGCCGCCGTCCGCCAGGGATGAGCCCTCACCGCCGTCCGCCCCGGGTGGACGCCGGGCCGCCCGGACCGGGCGGCGATTCGGGTGTCCAAATCGGACGAAGGCCGCCACCGGTCCCGACGCCATTGACCGGCCGGCCGACGAAGGGCTAGGTTCTCGCTGGTCGAAGCGCTTCGACGCCCGCCCCGGCCAAGCAGCCGGGCGACGAGTCGGCCGACCGCCCCACCCCGCATGGCCCCACCACCCCTCGCGCCCGGCGACGGGAAGGAGTCCGATGCCCACCCCCCAGGCCCCGGTCCGTGTGGAGGCCACCGTCCCACCGCCGGCCGCCTCGGTCATCGCCCTGCTGGAGCAGGTCGCGGCCCGCACCCCGGAGGCCGCCGCGCTGGTCGAGGACGGCACGGTCACCAGCTACCGCACCCTCTGGCGGGACGTCGAGGCGCTGGCCGCCGCCCTGCTGCGTGACGGCGTCCGCACCGGCGAGCCGGTCGGTGTGACGGTCCGCCGTTCGGCCGCCGGGATCGGCGCGCTGCTCGCCGTGCTGCGGGCCGGCGCGGCGTACGTCCTGCTGGACCCCACCGACCCGCCGCACCGCCTGCACGACATCGTGCGCGGCTGCGGCCTGCGCCGGCTCCTGCTCGCCGCCCCGCTGCCCCCGGCCGTCGCCGCCGGCCTGCCGGTACGGACCATCGAGCCCACGCCGTCCCTCGCCCCCGACCCGGTCGGCGCGCCGGACCCGGTCGTCGACCCCCCGGCCGGCGACCCGCTCGCCTACGTCCTGCACACCTCCGGCTCCACCGGCGCCGCCAAAGGGGTCCTGGTCGGCCACCGGGCCCTGGCGACGGCGGCCACCGCGCTGGTCGAGGCGTGGCGGATCACCCCCGGCGACCGGGTGCTCAGCTTCGCCGCGCTGACCTGGGACACCAGCGGCGAGGAGACCTACACCAGCCTGCTCGGCGGGGCGACCCTGGTCATCGACCGGCGGGCCACGGACGGCACGGTGGCGGGGCTGCTCGCCGCGGTCGCGGACCACGCGGTCACCGTCGTCGACCTGCCCACCTCGTTCTGGTACGAGGTGGTGGAGTTCCTCCGGCTGACCGGCCGGCCGCTGCCACCGTCGCTGCGCCTGGTCGTCATCGGCGGCGAGGAGGTCGCCGCCGGACCGGTCCGTACCTGGTGCGCGCTGGTGCCCGACCGGGTCCGGCTGGTCAACACGTACGGCCAGACCGAGACCGTGCTGGTCACCCACCAGGCGGAGCTGGGCGGCGCCGCCGGGCGCGGGCTGCCCGACGGCATGCCGGTACCGATCGGTCGGCCGCTGCCCCACGTCCGTCAACTCCTGGTTCCGACAGCGCCCGGCTCCCCCATCGCCGAGCTGTACGTCGGCGGTCCGTCGCTCAGCCTCGGCTACCAGGCCCAGCCGGAGGCCACGGCGCAGCGGTTCGGTCCGGTGCCCGGCGCCGGCGACGAGCGGATGTTCCGCACCGGTGACCTGGTGACCACCGGCCCGGACGGTCAGCTCGGCTACGTCGGCCGGGTGGACCGGCAGCTCAAGGTCCGCGGCCACCGGGTTGAGCCGGAGGCGGTGGAGCGTGCCCTGCTCGGCCACCCGGCGCTGGTCGCCGCGGCGGCGTACGGGGTCGACGCGGCGGCCGGCGGCCGGCACCTCGCCGCCGCGGTCGTCCCCCGGGCCGGCGCGGCCGTGACCGGCCCCGAGCTGACCGGCTGGCTGCGCGAGCGGCTCCCCGGGCACCTGGTGCCGACCCGCTGGTCCGTCCGTGCCGCCCTGCCGCTGCTGCCCAACGGCAAGGTCGACCACGCGGCCCTCACGGCGCAGGACCGCACCCGCCCGGTCGACCCGCCCGCCGGCACCACGCCCGACAGGCTTGGCGGCACCGGCACGGCGGGCGACGGCGCAACGGCGGAGGCCGTCGGCGCGGCGGGCGGTACCGGCGCGAGGGGGGACGGCGGGGCGGCGGAGAGCAGCGGTGATCCCGTCGTCGCCGAGGTCGCGTCGATCTTCGGCCGGGTCCTCGACCGGGCGCACGGGCCGGACGACGACTTCTTCGACGCCGGTGGCGACTCGCTGCTCGCCGCCCGGCTCATCTCCCGCCTCTACCGCCGGTTCGACGTCGAACTCACCTTCGTCGACCTGTTCGAGTGGCGGACACCCCGGGGCCTGACCCCCCTGCTCACCCCGGGCCGGCGGGCCGACGACGCGACGGAGCCGCGCCATGGCTGAGCCGGCCCCCCGGCATTTGGCGGAGATCCTCGCGGTCTGCGCCCAGGTGCTCGGCCGCCACACCGCCGCCGAGGAGAACTTCTTCGAGATCGGCGGCGACTCGATGACCGCCATCGACCTGTTCCTGCGGCTGGAGGCCCGGCTCGGCGTCGACCTCGACGTGACGGTGTTCTTCGAGGCCCGGGACTTCCGCGAGCTGGCCGCCCGGCTCGCCGCGTCCGGCACCGGGCACCCGGTGGACCCGCCCGCGTCCGGTACGCCCGGATGAGCGGGTCACCAGGCCCGGCGC
Organism: Micromonospora rosaria; assembly: GCF_001567585.1. Classification (GTDB taxonomy): domain Bacteria; phylum Actinomycetota; class Actinomycetes; order Mycobacteriales; family Micromonosporaceae; genus Micromonospora; species Micromonospora rosaria. The sequence goes on along the minus strand of NZ_LRQV01000022.1, from coordinate 1,911 downwards.
AGCCGCCCCGCCAGCCCGGTCAGCGACTCCGGCCGGGCGAAGTCGTCGGGCACCAGTCCGGTCCAGCCGGCCTCGGCGAGCCGGGCGAGCACCGCCGGCACCAGCAGCAACCGGCCGCCCACGGCCAGGTAGCACCGGTCCGGATCGACGTCGTCGCCACCGTGGAGTCGCGCCACCGCGCCGCGCAGCGCCGCCAGCGCCGGGGCCACCGGGCCCGCGTCGTCGTGGGCCGGCGGCGGGTCCAGTTCCTCGTCGGGGCGCAGGCCCACCCGTACCGGGTCGCCGAGGTCGCCGCCGAGCCGGGCGGCCACCTGGTCGAGGGTCAGGTCCGGGCCGGCGAGGTGCGCCCGCAGGATCCGCTCCGGGCCGGCCAGCAGCGCCCGCATCTGCCCCGGGTCGAGGACCATGCTGTTGAAGCTGGCCAGGACCCACGTCGCAGCGGGCTCGATGGTGGTCATCAGGTACGCGTCGAAGCCGTCCCGGTCCGGGGTGACCTCGTTGCGCCCCATCGCCAGCTCCAGCTCGCCGGAGGTGGCCAGCAGGTCGGTCAGCTCCCGGTCGTCGCGCCCCAGCAGCTCGGTCAGCTCCGGGCTGTGGTCGAAGTTGACCGTCGTACCGGCCGCGAAGGGGACACCGCGTCGCCGTTCCTCGGCGGCCAGCGTCTCGCGCAACGTGAGCTGACCCACCCGGTACCGGCTCTGCACCCGGAACATCCGTACCCGCACCCGCTCGATCAGCGTGCCCACCGACGGATTGTCCGAGACGTCGACGGTGGTGGGGAGGATGCAGTGGTAGCAGCCGACCGTGCCGCGTTCCCCGGTGGTACGCCCGGCGAAGTGGTTGCGCACCACGGTCGCCGGTTCCCCAGACATGATCGCCAGCAGGGCGTGCACCAGCGCCGAGTACACCACCGTGGGGGTGGTCCGGTGCCGGCGGGCGGCGAGCACCAGCGCCGGCGCGAGGGCGGCGGAGCGGTACGAGGCGCCGTACCGCTGGAACACGCCCGGCCGGGACGGCACGAACAGCCGGGCGGGCAGGTGGCGTACCTCCTCCCGCCAGAACCGTTCCGCGGCCTCGCGGCCCGGCACCAGCTCGCCGGAGGCCTCGGCCCGGGCCGAGTCGGCGGGCTGGTGGCCGACGTCCCCGGCCCGGTCGGGCCGGTCCACAGCGGACCGTTCCGCGTCGGGCCGGTCCGGGTCGGGTGGCGCGTCGCCGCACGCCTCGACCAGCTCGGCCCGCACGAGCCGTTGGCTGTGCCCGTCGAAGACCGCGTGGCTGACCACGACCAGCAGCTCCACGACGAGCTCGTCCCAGCAGACCACGCCGAAGCGGACCAGCTCGGTGTCGGCCGCGGTGAACGGCGGCTCGGTCAGCGTCGCGCGGAACGCCGCCCGGGCGGCGTCGGACTCCGCGTCGCAGAACCGGACCGACGGCTCGCCGGGGGCGTGCACCACCTGCACCGGCGTCCCCGCGTCGTCGAGCTGGAAGGTGGTCCGGAGCGCCTCGTGCCGGGCGAGCAGCCCGCGCAGCGCCGCCAGCGCCCGTGGGTACGGGATCGGCGGCTCGGGACGGTACTCGACCGTGACGGCGTTGCAGTCACCGGTGAGCAGCTTCCACCACTCGAACTGTTGCGCGCCGCCGAGCGGCGCCCGCCGGATCTCCGCCCCCGCGCTCACCGCACGATCATGCCACGACCGCCCGGCCGGATCGGACGACGGCCGGGGCCGGCCCCGAGGAGCCGACGATGACCAGGGGCGACCCCGAGGAGCCGGGGACAACCACCGGCGCAGGCACCGGATCCGGTCCGAATCGGACGGTCGCGGCACCGTCCACACCCGATCCCGCCGGCCCGGCCGGGGGGCCGCCGCTGCCCCCCGAGGCGGTGGCGGCGACGCTCCAGCCACCCGGCCG
>NZ_LRQV01000021.1 GCF_001567585.1 Micromonospora rosaria | reverse complement strand
GCGCCCGCCTGCCCCCCGTCCGGCGTGGCGCGGTGCCGGCGTCAGTTCCAGCGGAAGAAGACCGTGGCCACGACCGTGCCGACGGCCGCCGTGACCACCAGGCCGACCAGGTTCGAGGCGTCGACGGACGCCCCGACCCAGGCGGCGGAGAGCGCCTCGACCGTCGCGCCGAACGGCAGCCACGAGCCGACCTGCGCCACCGGGTCCGGCAGGGCGGTGGTGCCGCCGAACATCCCACCGACGGCGCCGAGCGCGAAGAAGCCGATCAGTCCGATCGCGACGGCGGAGTTCGGGGTGGGCGCCACCGAGGCGACGACCATGCCCAGTCCGTACATCGCGGCGACCGCGAGCGCGCCCACGCCGAGCGCCACGCCCACGTCGACCGGGGGCTTCGCCCCGAAGGCGAGGACGGCGACGGCGAAGGCCACGCCGATGCCGAGGACCGCCTGCAGCAGGCTCACCGCCATCTGCGCCACGAGCACCATCGCCGGTGAGGCCGGGGTGACCGCCAGCCGGCGCAACACCCCGGTCCGGCGGTAGTACGCCAGGAAGCTCGGCATGTTGATGATGCCGATCGAGGCGAGGACGATCGTGAAGACCAGCGGCAGCACGAAGACGTCCAGCGCCGAGCGTCCGTTGCCGACCGCCTGGTCGCCGGCCGCCGAGGCGTTCATGATCATGATCAGAAGCGGCAGGCCGATCGGGACGACCAGGCCGGCCGTGTCCCGGACGACCATCTTCGCCTCGCACCGCGCCAGGGTCAGCCAGGCGGCGGGGCCGGGCCGCCGTGCGGTCACCTCGGTCATGCCACGTCCTCCCTGACGAGGTCCTTGCCGGTGAGGGCGACGAACGCCTCCTCCAGGGTCGCGGTGCCGGCGTGGGCGACCAGCCCGGCCGGGGTGTCCAGGGCGACGATCCGCCCGGCGTCGATGAGGGCGACCCGGTCGCAGAGGTGTTCCACCTCGTCCATCGCGTGGCTGACCAGCAGCACCGTCTCGTCGCGGAGCGCCTCGACGCCCGCCCAGATGCGCCGTCGGGCGCGCGGGTCGAGCCCGGTGGTGAGTTCGTCGAGGATCACCACGCGCGGGCGGCCGACCAGGGCCAGGGCGATGGAGAGCCGCTGCTGCTGACCGCCGGACAGCTTCTCGAAGCGGGTCCGGGCCTGCTTGCCCAGGTCCACCAGGTCGAGCAGGTCGGCGGCGGGCCGGGGGTGGGGATAGAAGCTGCGGTACAGGTCGACGAGTTCGGCGACGGTCAGGGCGGCGTGCAGGTGGGCGTGCTGCAACTGCACGCCGAGCACCTGGCGCAGGGCCGCGCGGTCCCGACGCGGGTCGAGCCCGAGCACCCGGACCCGCCCCCGGTCCGGGGCGCGCAGGCCGGCGATCAGCTCGACCGTCGTCGTCTTCCCGGCGCCGTTGGCGCCGAGGATGCCCAGCACCTCGCCGGGTTCCACCCGGAGGCTGACATCGTCGACCGCGACGACCTCGCCGTACCGTTTGTGCAGGTTCTCGGCCTGGATAGCGGGCTGACTCATGCCGTCGATGCTGCGGCACGCACCCGTCCCGGCGCCTGTGCCACAGGTCAGGACCGCGAGGCATGACTTTCGGCACCCCTGGCCCCGGTGCCCCGCTCGCTAGATTGGACCGGTGCGACGAATCGGGCTCGACGAGTGGTCGGGCCTCGCCATGCTCGTCGTCTGCCTGGGCACCGCGTCACCGGTCATCCTGGGCCTGGTCGACCCGGACGTGCCGACCCCGGTCTGGGTCGGGCTGTTCCTGACGACCCTGGTGGCGGTGTTCGTCACCGCCGTGGACACGATCTCCGCTACCCTCCGGCGGGTGGCCTACGGCACCGCCGTGGTCGCCGGCTGGGGCGTCGTGGTGACCGCCCCACAGGCCGGCCTGCTGCCGGTGCTCCTGGTCGTGGTCGCCTCGATCGGGCCGGAGGTCATCCGGCTGCCGACCAACGTCGTGGTCATCGCGCTGAACACCATCGTCATCGCGCTGGCCCTCGGCCGGGTCAACGGCGGCGGGTTCGAGCTCGTCATGGTCACGACCTTCTACGCGCTGATCCAGCTCTCGACGGTGTTCAGCCTGGCCGCCATCCGGCGGGAGAAGCACCTGCGTCGCCAGCTCACCCAGACCCACGTCGACCTGCAGGCGGCTACCGTGCTGCTGGCCGGGTCGGCACGCACGGCGGAACGCCTGCGCATCTCCCGGGAGCTGCACGACCTCATCGGCCACCAGCTCACCGTCCTCACCCTGGAGCTGGAGGCCGCCCGGCACCGGCCGGGCGACGCGGCGCGCGAGCACGTCGAGCGGGCCAACCGGGTCGCCCGCGACGTGCTCGCGGACGTGCGGACCACGGTCGGCGCGCTGCGCGTCGGTCCGGCCACCGACCTCGCCGAGGCGTTGCGCGCGATCGGCCGGGACGTCCCGGGGTTGGACGTCTCGGTGGAGGTGAGCGAGGAGGTCGAGGCGGACGAGGAACAGACCGCCGCGCTGGTGCGGACGGTGCAGGAGATCGTCACCAACACGCTACGGCACGCCGGGGCCCGCGAGCTGTGGGTCGCCGTCACGCGCGACGGCGACGCGATCCGGCTGACCGCGGCCGACGACGGGCAGGGCGCCGCCGAGGTGGTGCCCGGCAACGGGCTGCGGGGGATCGCGGAACGGCTGGCGGCCCTCGGCGGGGAGGTCGCGTACGACGGCCGGGCGGGTTTCCGGGTACGTGCCCGGGTGCCGGTCCGATGACCCGGGTGGTGGTGGTCGACGACCAGACGCTGGTCCGGCAAGGCATCCGCAGCCTGCTCGCCATGGCGGGCATCACCGTCGTGGGGGAGGCCGACGACGGCGCCGCGGCGCTGGACGTGATCGTCGAGGTCCGGCCCGACGTGGTCCTGCTCGACCTGCGCATGCCGCACCGCGACGGCATCTGGACCTTGCGGCAGCTCCGCGACCGCGCCGTGGACGTGCCGGTGCTCGTCCTCACCACCTTCGACGACGACGCCCTCGTCCTCGACGCGCTGCGCGCCGGGGCCCGGGGCTACCTGCTCAAGGACGTCACGCTGGAGCAGTTGACCCGGGCGGTCGAGACCCTGGCGGCGGGTGGGACGCTGATCGCCGCCTCGGTCACCGACCGGCTGGTGCGCGCCATCCGTTCCGCGCCGTGGCCGGTCGGTGTCGACAGCCCGCCGCCGCAGGAGCTGACCGAGCGTGAACTGGAGGTGCTGCGCCTGGTCGCCGGGGGGTACACCAACCGGGAGATCGCCGGGCTCCTGTTCCTCGCCGAGGGCACGGTCAAGAACCACGTGTCGACGATCCTGCTGAAGCTCGGGGCCCGGGACCGTACCAACGCGGTGCTGCGGGCCCTGCACGAGGGCATCCTGCGCTGAGGCCGACCGGTCGCCACGGGGCTTCGCTATTGACTCCGGCCTATGTTCCGTCATAGGTTTCTAACACTCTCGAAATGTGAGCGCTAACATTCATGGACGTGCAGGTGATGAGCCTGCACCGCCGTGCCCATGTGCGCGCTCGTCACGCTCCGGAACCCTGCCCGTCCGCCAAGGAGGTACCGTGTCGCCTGGATCCCTCAGCCGACGGCGTCTGCTGCAGGCCGCCGGTGTCACCGCCGTCGCCGCAGCCGCCGGTCCGATCGTCGGCGCGGCGTCGGCGAGCGCCGCGCTGCCACCCGCCCGACCCGACCTCGGCGTCGGGGCCTACCCGTTCGATCTCGGCCAGGTCCGGCTCACCGCCAGCCGGTGGCTGGACAACCAGACCCGTACCGTCGCCTACCTGCGGTTCGTCAGCGTCGACCGGCTGCTCTACAACTTCCGCGCCAACCACCGGCTCTCCACCAACGGCGCGGCGGCCAACGGTGGCTGGGACGCGCCGACGTTCCCGTTCCGTACCCACATGCAGGGCCACTTCCTGACCGCCTGGGCCCAGGCGTGGGCGGTGCTCGGCGACACCACCTGCCGGGACAAGGCCAACCAGATGGTGGCCGAGCTGGCCAGATGCCAGGCCAACAACGCCGCCGCCGGCTTCAACGCGGGCTACCTCTCCGGGTTCCCGGAGTCCGACTTCACCGCCGTCGAGCAGCGCACCCTGACCAACGGCAACGTGCCGTACTACTGCATCGACAAGACCCTCGCCGGGCTGCTCGACGTGTGGCGGCACATCGGCAACAACCAGGCCCGCGACGTCCTGCTCGCGCTCGCCGGCTGGGTCGACTGGCGCACCGGCCGGCTGACCACCGCCCAGATGCAGGCCATGCTGGCCACCGAGTTCGGCGGCATGAACGCGGTGCTGACCGACATCTACCAGCAGACCGGGGACGCCCGCTGGCTCAGGACCGCCCAACGGTTCGACCACGCCGCCGTGTTCGACCCGCTCGCCGCCAACCAGGACCGGCTCGCCGGACTGCACGCCAACACCCAGGTGCCCAAGTGGATCGGCGCGGCCCGGGAGTTCAAGGCCACCGGCACCACCCGGTACCGGGACATCGCCAGCAACGCCTGGGCCATGACCGTCAACGCCCACACGTACGTCATCGGCGGCAACAGTCAGGGCGAGCACTTCCGGGCCCCCCACGCCATCGCCGGGTACCTGTCGAACGACGCCTGCGAGGCCTGCAACACGTACAACATGCTCAAGCTCACCCGCGAGCTGTGGCTGCTGGAGCCCGGCCGGACCGCCTACGTCGACTACTACGAGCGGGCGCTGCTCAACCACCTCGTCGGCCAGCAGAACCCGGCCGACAACCACGGTCACGTCACCTACTTCACGCCGCTGAACCCGGGCGGTCGCCGGGGGGTGGGCCCGGCCTGGGGCGGCGGCACCTGGAGCACCGACTACAACTCCTTCTGGTGCTGCCAGGGCACCGGCATCGAGACCAACACCAAGCTGATGGACTCCATCTACTTCCACAACGGCAGCACCCTGACGGTGAACCTGTTCCTGCCCTCGGTGCTCACCTGGTCCCAACGCGGCATCACCGTCACGCAGACCACCAGCTACCCGGCCAGCGACCTGACCACCCTCACCGTCACCGGCGCGGTCGGCGGGAGCTGGACGATGCGGATCCGGATCCCGGCCTGGACGAGTGGCGCCACCGTCAGCGTCAACGGCACCACCCAGAACGTCGCCACCACACCGGGCAGCTACGCCAGCCTCACCCGCTCCTGGACCTCCGGGGACGTCGTCACCGTCCGGCTGCCGATGCGGGTCGTCACGCAGGCCGCCAACGACAACCCCGCGGTCGTGGCGGTCACCTACGGCCCGGTGGTCCTGTCCGGCAACTACGGCAACACCACGCTGAGCGGACTGCCCACCCTGGACCCCGCGTCGGTCACCCGGACCAGCGCCACCACGCTCGCCTTCACCGCCGTCGCCAACGGCGCCACCGTCAACCTCGGTCCCTTCTACGACGCCCACGGCCACAACTACACGGTGTACTGGCGCAGCGGTCCCGGTGGCGGCGACGGTGCCGACTTCCGCCTGGTGAACGTGGCCAGCGGGCTCGTCCTCGGCGTCCAGGACATGTCCACCGCCGACGGCGGGCTCGCGCTGCAGTGGAACGACACCGGTACCGCCGACCACCGGTGGGAGCTCGTGGTCGACGGCAGCGCCGTGCGGCTGCGCAACCGGCACAGCGGCAAGGTGCTCGGGGTCGAGAACATGTCCACCGCGGACAACGCGCGGGTGCTGCAGTGGTCCGACACCGGCACCGCCGACCACCGTTGGACGGTCGTCGACGTCGGCGACGGCTCCCACAAGCTGCGCAACGTCCACAGCGGCAAGCTGCTGGCCATCGCCGGTGGCTCCACCGCCGCCGGTGCCCTGGCCGTGCAGGACCCGGACAACGGCAGCCCGGACAACCAGTGGCGGTTCGTGCCCCACGGCGCCCGCCGGATCCAGAACCTGGCCAGCGGGCTGGTGCTCGGCGTGCGGGAGATGTCCACCGCCGACGGCGGGCCGGTCATCCAGTGGGGCGACACCGGCACCGCCGACCACCTCTGGACGGCGGTCGTGGACACCGGCGGCTACCTGCGGCTGCGCAACTCCCACAGCGGCAAGGTGCTCGGCGTCGAGGGCGGTGCCAACGCCAACGGCGCCCGGGTGGTGCAGTGGTCCGACACCGGCGCCACCGACCACCGGTGGCGGCTGCGTCACGGTGCCAACGGGTACTTCCGCATCCAGTGCGCCAACGGCGGCCGGGTCCTCGGCGTCACCGGCGCCTCCACCGCCAGTGGCGCCCAGATCGTGCTCTGGGACGACAACGGCACCACCGACCACCTCTGGCGTTTCGTCTAGGGCGGGAGCGGGTCAGGGGCGGCGGTGGTCGCTGGAGCGGCGCACGACGAGTTCGGGCTGGAAGACCACGTGCCGGTGCCGGTGCTCCGCGCCGGCGGTGCTCTCCTCCAGCAGCAGTTGGGCCGCCGTACGGCCCAGCAACTCCCGGGGCTGGCGCACCGACGACAGCGGGACCGCCGCCGCCCCGGCGAACTCGATGTCGTCGTACCCGACGATCGCCATGTCGTCGGGCACCCGGACCCCGCGTTCGGTCAACTGTTGGAGCACGCCGAGGGCGATCAGGTCGTTGGCGCAGAAGACCGCGCTGGGCTGCTGTCGGGCGGGCAGGGCCAACAGGTCCTCGGCGGCCCGCCGCCCGGCGGCCACCGTCAGGGTGTTCGTGGTGGCGACCCGCAGCGGCGTGTCCGGGTGCCGCTCGGCCAGCGCCGCCGCCGCGCCGGCGTGCCGGTCGGCCACCTGGGGAATGGTGAGCGGGCCGCCGAGGTAGGCGATCCGCCGGTGCCCCCGGTCGAGGAGGTGCTCCACGGCGAGCCGGCCGCCCAGCACGTCGTCGACGGCCACCGAGCAACGGCTGGCCCGGCCGGATCCCCGGTCGACGAGGACCACCGGGATGCCGCGTTCGTGGAGCCGTTCGAGCCCGGGATGCCGTCCGTGACCGACCGGCGTGATGAGCACCCCGCGGACCCGCTGCTCCTCCAGCAGGTCCAGGTGGCGGCGTTCCCGCGCGCCGTCCTCGCCGCTGTTGCAGACGACGAGCATGGCGCCGGCCTCCTCGACCACCTGCTCGGCGCCGCGGACCACGTCGGTGAAGAAGGGGTTGGCCACGTCGAGCACGACGATGGCGATGGTGCGGCTCTGGCCGGCGCGCAGTTGCCGGGCGGAGTCGTTGCGGACGTAGCCGAGTGCGGCGATGGCGTCGAGCACCCGTTGGCGGGTCGCCGGCGACACGGTGTTCGGCCGGTTGAGCACGTTGCTGACGGTGCCGAGGGAGACGCCCGCGTGTCGGGCCACCTCCTTGATGCTGGTCGCTGCCATGGCTCCTCGCCGGTGGGTCCTGACGTCCCGACGGCGGGGGCCTCGGTGGGGGAGGGGCCGGGGGCGGGACGGTCGGAAGCAGTGTATCGCCCGTAAAACGTTTCAGCCGCCCGGCGTCGGGCGCTGCGCGGGTCCGGCCCCAGCGTTCCTGGGGCGCGGGCGTGAAACGTTCCAGCGGGTGGGCGCGGCGACCTGACCCGACCCCCCGCCGGTACCATCCTCGTGCGTCGCGCGGTCCCGGCATCCGGTCAATCCGGGGCACACCTCATCTGGTCGGGCGCGACTCGCCAAAGACTCTTGGTTGGTTCCCACAACGCGGGCGGTGGATTGTGCGCTGTCTGCGACATGGCGCTACCCGTCGGTAGTAAGGGAGGCTGTCTACTGCCGGGGGTCGCAGAGTCGCGGCGCGTACAACGTTGGTCTATGGGAGGGTACGGTCGGGTGTTCAGTCGTGTCGCCATCGTCAACCGTGGTGAGGCCGCGATGCGGCTCATTCACGCCGTCCGGGAGCTGGCCGCGGAGACCGGCACCCGGATCGAGACCGTCGCCCTGCACACCGACGTCGACCGCGCGGCCACCTTCGTCCGCGAGGCGGACCTGTCGTACGACCTCGGCCCCGCCGCCGCGCGTCCGTACCTCGACCTGAAGGCGCTGGAACGCGCCCTGGTGGAGACCCGGGCCGACGCCGCGTGGGTCGGCTGGGGCTTCGTCGCGGAGGACCCGGCGTTCGCGGAGCTGTGCGAGCGGGTCGGGGTCACCTTCGTCGGCCCGAGCCCGGAGGCCATGCGCAAGCTCGGCGACAAGATCGGCGCGAAGCTGATCGCCGAGGAGGTCGGCGTGCCGGTCGCGCCCTGGAGCCGGGGCGCGGTCGACACCCTGGACGCCGCGCTGGCGGCGGCGACCGAGATCGGCTACCCGTTGATGCTCAAGGCGACCGCGGGCGGTGGCGGGCGCGGCATCCGCGTGATCACCAACGCGGCCGAGCTGGCGGACGCCTACGAGCGCACCATCCAGGAGGCCGCGCGCGCCTTCGGTAGCGGCGTCGTGTTCCTGGAGCGGCTGGTCACCGGGGCCCGGCACGTCGAGGTCCAGGTGATCGCCGACGGCCAGGGCACCGCGTGGGCGCTCGGGGTCCGGGACTGCTCGGTGCAGCGGCGCAACCAGAAGATCATCGAGGAGTCGTCGTCGCCGGTGCTCGGCCCGGAGCAGGTCGCCGAGCTCAAGGCGTCGGCCGAGCGCCTGGCCGTCGCGGTCGGGTACCGGGGAGCGGCGACCGTCGAGTTCCTCTACCACCCCGGCGACCGGCTGTTCGCCTTCCTCGAGGTGAACACCCGCCTGCAGGTCGAGCATCCGATCACCGAGCTGACCACCGGGTTCGACCTGGTCAAGGCGCAACTGCACGTGGCCTCCGGCGGGCGCCTGGACGGCCGGCCGCCGGTGGAGCGCGGACACGCCGTGGAGGCCCGGCTCAACGCCGAGGACCCCGACCGTGACTTCGCGCCCTCCCCGGGCCGGATCGCCCGGCTGGACCTGCCCGCCGGGCCGGGCATCCGGGTGGACACCGGCGTCAGCGAGGGCGACACCATCCCCGGCGACTTCGACTCCATGATCGCGAAGATCATCGCCTACGGCCGGGACCGGCACGAGGCGCTCGGGCGGCTCCGGCGGGCGATGGCGGAGACCACGGTGATCATCGACGGGGGTGCGACGAACAAGAGCTTCGTGCTCGACCTGCTCGACCAGCCCGAGGTGATCGACGCCAGCGCGGACACCGGCTGGATCGACCGGGTCCGGGGCGAGGGCCGGCTGGTCTCGCACCGGCACTCGGCCGTCGCGCTGGCCGCCGCCGCCATCGAGGCGTACGAGGAGGAGGAGCGCGTCGAGCGGCAGCGGCTGCTCTCCACGGCGTTCGGCGGCCGTCCGCAGGTGCAGCACTCCAGCGGCCGGCCGCTGGACCTCAAGCTGCGGGGGATCGGCTACCGGGTGCGTGTCGCCCGGATCGGCGCACACCGGTTCCGGGTCGGCATCGAGGTCGGCGGCGACGTCCGTACCGCCGACGTCGAGCTGGACCGCTTCGACCGGCACACCGGGCAGATCGTCGTCAACGGCACCCGGTACCGCCTGCTCACCGGGACGCACGGCCCGGTCCACCTGGTCGAGGTGGACGGCGTGACGCACCGGGTCAGCCGGGACGAGGGCGGCGTGATCCGCTCCTCCATGCCCGCGCTGGTCGTCGCCACGCCGCTGGAGGTCGGCGCCGAGGTCGAGGCGGGCGCGCCGGTGCTGGTGCTGGAGAGCATGAAGATGGAGACGGTGCTGCGGGCGCCGTTCAAGGCACGGCTCAAGGAATGCGTCGTGTCGGTGGGCAGCCAGGTGGAGACCGGCGCGCCGCTGCTGCGGCTGGAGCCGCTCGCCGACGACGCCGCCGAGGACACCTCGGCCACCGAGGCCGTGGAGCTGGACCTGCCCGTCGCGCCGGGGGACGCCCCCGTGCGGTCCCGTACCCGGCGTGGCCAGGAGGACCTGCGCAGCCTGCTGCTGGGCTTCGACGTCGACCCGCACGACGACCGGCGGGTGCTCGACGACTACCTCGTCGCCCGGCAGGTCGCCACCGCGCAGGGTTACCGGCCGCTGGCCGGGGAGATCGACCTCATCGACATGTTCGCCGATCTCGCCGAGCTGAGCCGGAACCGGCCCACGGGCGAGGACGGCGGTGACGGCAGCCACGTGCACAGCGCCCGCGAGTACTTCCACACCTACCTGCAGAGCCTCGACGTGGAGCGGGCCGGCCTGCCGGAGACGTTCCAGGCCAAGCTCGCCACGGCGCTCGGGCACTACGGCGTCACCGAGCTGGACCGCAGCCCCGACCTGGAAGCCGCGGTGTTCCGGATCTTCCTCGCCCTGCAGCGCGCGTCCGCCGACGCCGCCGTCGTCGCGACGTTGCTGCGCGCGTGGCTGCGGGAGGCGCCGCCGGACGAGACGCTGCGGGAGCCCGCCGGCCTGGCGCTGGAGCGGCTGGTGGCCGCGACGCAGGTCCGGTTCCCGGTGGTCTCCGACCTCGCCCGTGGCGTGGTGTTCGCCTGGTTCGGCCAGCCGCTGCTGCGCCGTAACCGGGCCCGCGTCTACGCCGGCGTCCGCCGGCACCTGCGGCACCTGGACGCGCACCCGGACGCCCCGGACCGCGCCGAGCGGATCGCCGAGATGGTCCGCAGCACCGAGCCGCTGGTCCGGCTGCTCGGCCAGCGGCTGGGCCGCGCCGACCTCGACAACGTGGTCATGCTGGAGGTGCTGACCCGGCGGTACTACGGCAACAAGGGGCTCACCGCCGTGCGGACCCGCGAGGTCTCCGGCTGCACGTTCGTGGTCGCCGAGCGGGCGGACTCCTCCGTGGTCTCCTGCGCGGTGGGCTTCGACGCGCTGGGCAGCGCGCTGCGTGGCCTCGCGGAGCTGGCCGACGGCGAGGCCGCCATCGACGCGGACATCTACCTCGCCTGGGAGAACCAGCCGGCGGACTCCGAGGCGATGGCCACCGCGCTGCACGAGGTCGTCAGCGCGCACCCGCTGCCGCACCCGGTCCGCCGGCTCACCCTCGCCGTCGCGGGCCGCAGCGGCGCGGTGATGCACCACCACTTCACGTTCCGCCCGTCCACCACCGGGATGACCGAGGAGCGGCTGATCCGTGGCCTGCACCCGTACATCGCACAGCGGATGCAGTTGGAGCGGCTGAGCAAGTTCGACCTCACCCGGCTGCCGTCGGCGGACGAGGAGGTCTACCTGTTCCAGTGCGTGGCGCGGGAGAACCCGTCGGACGACCGGCTCGTCGCCTTCGCGCAGGTCCGTGACCTGACCGCGCTGCGCGAGCACGACGGCCGGCTGGTCGCCCTCCCGACCGCCGAGGACACCCTCGCCACCTGCCTCGACTCGATCCGCCGGGCGCAGGCGCGGCGACCGTCGAAAAAGCGGTTCACCACCAACCGGATCGTGCTCTACGTCTGGCCGCCGAGCGACCTCACCCGGGCCGAGCTGGAGACGATCGCCGCCCGGGTGCTGCCGACGACGGCGGGCGCCGGGCTGGAGGAGATCCTGTTCATCGCGCGGCAGCGCGACCCGGAGACCGGCGAGCTCACCAAGATCGCCGTACGGATCTCGATCGACGCGGCCGGTGGCACCGAGCTGACCGTCGGGGAGCCGTCGGACGAGCCGATCGAGCCGCTGGACGACTACCGGCAGAAGGTGCTGCGGGCGAGCAGCCGCAACACCGTCTACCCGTACGAGCTGACCACCGCGCTCGGCGACTTCGTCGAGCACGACCTCGACGACACCCACACGCTGGTACCGGTCGACCGGCCGAAGGGCCGCAACCGGGCGGCGATCGTGGCCGGCGTGCTCAGCACGCCGACCCGGCGTCACCCGGAGGGCGTCACCCGGGTCGTCCTGCTCGGCGACCCGACGAAGTCGCTCGGCGCGCTCTCCGAGCCGGAGTGCCGTCGGGTGGTCGCCGCCCTGGACCTGGCCGAGCGGATGCGGGTGCCGCTGGAGTGGTGGGCGCTGTCCGCCGGCGCCCGGATCTCCATGGAGTCGGGTACGGAGAACATGGACTGGGTGGCCGCGGCGCTCAAGCGGATCGTCGAGTTCACTCAGGCCGGCGGCGAGATCAACATCGTGGTCGCGGGCATCACCGTCGGGGCGCAGCCGTACTGGAACGCCGAGGCGACGATGCTCATGCACACCCGGGGCATCCTGGTGATGACGCCGGACTCGGCGATGGTGCTCACCGGCAAGCAGTCGCTCGACTTCTCCGGTGGCGTCTCCGCCGAGGACAACTTCGGCATCGGCGGCTACGACCGGGTGATGGGCCCGAACGGCCAGGCGCAGTACTGGGCGCCGAACCTTGCCGCCGCCCGGGACGTGCTGATGTCCTACTACGACCACACCTACGTCGTACCCGGCGAGGAGTCCCCGCGACGGGTGCCGACCACCGACCCCGTCGACCGGGACGTCTCCGACTTCCCGCACGTCGTGGCGGGCAGCGACTTCACCACCGTCGGCGAGATCTTCTCCGCCACGGCCAACCCGGACCGCAAGAAGCCGTTCGACATCCGGACGGTGATGCGGGCGCTGTCCGACCAGGACCACCCGGTCCTGGAACGCTGGGCGGGGATGGCCGACGCGGAGACCGTCTCCGTGCAGGACGTGCACCTCGGCGGCACGCCGGTGTGCCTGATCGGCATCGAGTCCCGGGCGGTGCCCCGGCGGGGCTTCCCGCCCACCGACGGCCCGGACACCTACACCGCGGGCACCCTCTTCCCGCAGTCGTCGAAGAAGGCCGCGCGGGCGATCAACGCGGCCAGCGGCAACCGGCCGCTGGTGGTGCTGGCGAACCTGTCCGGCTTCGACGGCTCGCCCGAGTCGATGCGCAAGCTGCAACTGGAGTACGGCGCCGAGATCGGCCGCGCGATCGTGAACTTCCGTGGGCCCATCGTGTTCTGCGTGATCTCGCGGTACCACGGCGGCGCGTTCGTGGTGTTCTCCAAGGCGCTGAACCCGAACATGACCGTGCTGGCGCTGGAGGGCTCGTTCGCCTCGGTGCTCGGTGGCGCCCCCGCCGCCGCGGTGGTGTTCTCCGGTGACGTCAACGCCCGGACCGCGGCCGACCCGCGGGTACGGGATCTGGAGGCCCGGGTGGCGGCGGCCACCGGCGCCGACCGCGCCGCGCTGACCGCGGAGCTCGACGAGCTGCGCCTGTCGGTGCGCGCGGAGAAGCTCGGCGAGGTGGCCACGGAGTTCGACCGGGTGCACAACATCCACCGCGCGGTGGAGGTGGGCTCCGTCGACGCCGTCATCCGCGCCGCGGAACTGCGGCCCCGGATCATCGAGGCCATCGGGTCCCGCCGGGGCTGACGGCGGTCGCTGCGGATCGGCGGTCGCCGGAGGGGACGGGTTCCCCTCCGGCGACCCCTGTCGCGTAGCGGACCGGACCCTGGCTGTCGTCACGGCGGGCTTCGCCGTCGGCGGCCCCGGTCGACCCGGCGTCCTGCACAAGCTCTGGACCCGCGCCTGACCGCTGACCTGCGGCGCGTACGCCGGCGGCGGTGGTGCGGCAGGTGCGACGATACGGGCGGACGACTCCAGGAGGGCACCGTGACGTCGCAGCTCAACCCGTACCTGAACTTCGCCGGGAACACGCGTGAGGCGATGGGGTTCTACCACCGCGTGTTCGGGGGTGAGTTCGCGCTGACCACCTTCGCAAAGTTCGGCACGACGGACCCGGCGATCGCCGACCAGATCATGCACGGCAGGTTGCGTACCCCCACCGGGCACGTCCTGATGGCCTCGGACCTGCCGCCGGGCACGGAGATCCGGCGGGGTAACGCGAACACCGTCTGCCTCAGCGGGGACGACGCCGACGAGCTACGCCGGTGGTGGGCGCAGCTCGCCGAGGGCGGGGTGGTGCACGTGCCCCTGGAACGGCAGATGTGGGGGGACGAGTTCGGGCAGTGCGAGGACCGCTTCGGTACCCCCTGGATGGTCAACATTGCCCAGCAGCCGGCCTGACCGGGCGGTCCCGGGGCGTCCGGCCGCCGCCGGGCCGGGTCAGCCGGTGAACGAGACCAGGAAGCCCAGCCCCAGGCCGCCGAGCGTGAGCAGGTAGCCGACGCCGATGAAGATCGCGCGTCGGTGGCGCAGCGGGAACGGGACGAAACCCGCCAGCGCGACGAGCACCCCCAGCGCGGCGCCGCCCACCGGGGCGGTGAGCACCACCAGTTGACCGACGGGGCCGCAGATCAGCGGTTCGTCGACGACGTTGCCGGTGCCGCAGCCGGCGGCGGCCATCGGCAGGAACATCCCGACCAGGACGACGAGCACGGCGAGCGCCACGAGCACGACGACGGCGACGACCGCGCCGATCGTGGCCGCCGTACCGCTGCGGCGCTGGTCCCCTCGCGGGGCTGTCACACCCTGCGGACCGGTCGTGCCTACCATGCTGTCCTCCGGTCGCCCGATGCTCCGCCCCGCCATGGTGAGCGGGCTCACCGCGTGGGCCGACGAGCCGGCTGCCTCCCCGCCGGCCCCGTGGGCACCGGGCGCGGACCCGAGCGTAGAGGGCGCGGACCCCGGGGCGGCATGGCCGAGCAGGTGACACTCCCCACCGGATCGGTGTGGCCCGGGGTGTCCTGTCAGCTCCGGGAGCCGGGCCGAGGGGACTGCCGTACCGCGGTGACGGCCACGGTGGTGTAGCGCACCGTCAGGCTGCCGCCCCGCGCGTCGACGGCCGCGCCGACCTCCGCCAGGACCTGCGCCACCGCCTCCGGCGCGAGGGCGGTGAACTGGCCGTGGGTGGAGAGCATCTCCAGCAGCTCGTCGCGGGTGTAGGGCTGGTCCCAGTCGACGTGCCACTGCGTCGGCTCACCGAATCCGCCCGCCGTGCGGATCCCCTCCACGGCGGCGGTGAACAACGGCTGGTAGGCGGCCAGGCCCTGCCGGTCCGCGTGGAAGGTCAACGGCGAGTCGGGGGCCACCCGCTGGTACCCGGCGGCGAGGGTGGCCGCCACGGCCGGCGGGAGCTGGAACACGTGCCAGAAGGGCGCGAGCAGGCCGCCGGGACGGAGGATCTCGCCGGCCTTGGCCGCACCGGCGGTCGGGTCGACCCAGTGCCAGGCCGTCCCGGCGACGACCGCGTCGAAGGTACGCCCGGCGGGTGCCCAGGTCTCGAAGGTCGCCGTCTCGACCTCGACCCCGCTGCGGCGGGCGACGTCGGCCATCCGTGGGTCGGGCTCGACGCCGAGGACCGTGCAGCCGGCCGCCTGGAACTGGCGGGCCGCGATGCCGGTGCCGCAGCCGACGTCCACGATCTCGGGCCCGGGGCTGGCGGCGCGGATCCGCCGCACCAGGGCGTCGGGATAGCGGGGCCGGGTCCGGTCGTAGCGCGCCGCGTCGACGCCGAAGGACTCCGCGAGGTCCCGGACCTGATGGACCTGGGGCCGGGGAACCCCTGCGTGCTCCGGCGATACCGTGATCATCCGAACACTATAGGTGGATGTATGGCCACGAAGTGCGGCGAACCGCCGGCCGGCTCACCCCTCGACAGTGATATTCCTGATCGGAATAGGTGTTCCGCGCAGGTGTCTCGCTCGCGAAGGGACCCTGCCCCGGACGTCGCCGCTTTCAGCGCCGCCACGTCGGCGAGGCCGTCCGGGCCGGGCGGACGCCGGGCCGGCCCCGCAGGTGGCGGCCGGCCCGGACGGAGCGACGGTCAGTAGCGGGACCACTTCTGGCTCGCATGGCCCGTGCAGTCCCACAGGTGGAGCTTGCCGCCGTTGCCGGTGGCCCGGTCCCGGACGTCGACGCACCGGTTGGCACTGATGTTCACCAGGTCACCGGCGGGGGAGAGGGTGAAGCGCTGCACCGGGTTGCCGTTGCAGGTGACGAGGTTGACCTCGGTGCCGTTGGCGGTGCCGGCCCAGGCCGGGTCCATGCACTTGCCCATCGCCCGGACCGTGCCGTCGGAGGCGAACGTCCACTGTTGCGCGGCGGTGGTGTTGCAGTCCCAGATCTGCAGCTTCGCGCCGTCGACCGGGTTGGCGCTGGGGATGTCGACGCACCGGCCGCTGTGGGCCTGCCGCAGCCGGGTGGTGCCGGTGTTGCCGCCCGGCACGTAGCTGGACACCCGGACGTAGTCGACCAGCATCTGCTGCGGGAACTGGGTGGAGGCGTCGGGGTAGCCCGGCCAGTTCCCGCCGACGGCCACGTTGAGGATCATGAAGAACGGGTGGTCGAAGACCCAGCGGTTGCCACCGAGCCGGCTCGGGTCGACCCGGAAGAACTCGACGCCGTCGAGGAACCAGATGATCGAGTTCGGCTCCCAGTCCACCCGGTACGTGTGGAAGCCGTCGGCGAGCGGGGCGCCGACGGTCCGGCTGCCGGTGATGCCGCCGCCGCCCGAGTAGCCGGGGCCGTGGATGGTGCCGTGCACGGTGGTGGGCTCCCGGCCGATGTTCTCCATGATGTCGATCTCGCCGGAGTTGGGCCAGCCGACGCTGCCGATGTCGTTGCCGAGCATCCAGAAGGCCGGCCAGATGCCCTGGCCGCGGGGGATCTTGATGCGGGCCTCGAAGCGCCCGTACGTCTGGGTGAAGGTCTGGGCGGTCAGCAGCCGCGCCGAGGTGTACTCGCACCGACCGTAGTGGCACTGGTAGTTGTTCGGGTTCTCCCGGCGTGCCGTGATGACGAGGTTGCCCTGCCCGTCGTGCACGGCGTTGCTGGTGCTGCTGGTGTAGTACTGCCGCTCGTTGTTGCCCCAGCCGCCACCACCGATGTCGAACCGCCACTTGCTCTGGTCGACGGGGGTGCCGGCGGGGGCGTTGAACTCGTCCTGCCAGGTGATGCCGCCGATCGCCGCCTGGGCGGGCTCGGCCTGACCGGGGCCGACGAGGGTGAGGGTGAGGGTGGTCAGTGCGGCCGTGGCCAGGGCGAGCGCCCGGCGGACCGGTGTTGTTCTGTGCACGGGGGTCTCCTTGCGCGAGGGGTGGGCGCGGTGCGGCTCGGCCGTCAGCCGCGCCGCCACTTCTGGTTGGCGGTGCCGGCGCAGTCCCACAACTGGAGGCGGGCGCCGTCGGACCCGTTCCACTCGACGATGTCGACGCACTTGTTGGCCTGCGGGTTGACCAGGTCACCGGCGGCGGAGAGGACGAACTGCTGGGCCGGGTTGCCGCTGCAGTTGGCGATCTGGATCACCGCGCCGTTGGCGGTCGACCCCCAGGCCACGTCCATGCACTTGTTGTTCTGGGTGCGCAGGGTGCCGCCGGTGAAGGTCCAGGCCTGCGCGTTGGTGCCGTTGCAGTTCCACATCTGCAGCGGCACGCCGTCGGAGAAGTTGGAGCTCGGCACGTCGATGCACTTGTTGTTCCAGGTGCTGACGACCCGGCTGGTGCTGCCGCCGCCGGTGGTGGTCAGCGACAACCCGTAGGCGCCGAGGATCTCGTTCACCGGCTGGTACCAGGTGGTGCCGCCGGTGGAGCAGTTGCCGGACCCGCCGGAGGTGACGCCCTGCGCCTGGTCGCCGCTGATCCACGCCCCGCCGGAGTCGCCGCCCTGGGCGCAGGCGTTGCTGCGGGTCAGGCCGGAGACCGCGCCCTGCTGGTAGTTGACGGTCTCGTTGCGGCCGAGGATGGTGCCGCAGCGCCACCCGGTGGTACGCCCGGAGCGGCAGACCGAGCTGCCGATCGCCGCGTCCCGCGAGCCGGCCACGGAGACGGTGCCGCCGGAGTAGTTGTTGACCCAGGGGCGGGGCGTCCAGGTGCTGGTGGTGCGGACCCAGCCGTAGTCGTTGCCGGGGAAGGACGAGCCGGCCACCGTGCCCTGGGCGACGTTGTTGTACCCGAGCGTCGGGCTGCCCACTCCGCCGCAGTGACCGGCGGTGACGAAACCGCCGGCGACGGCGAAGCCGACGGAGCACAGCGTGTTGCCGTTGATGACGTACTGGTCGCCGCCGCGGATGTCGTACAGCGTGCGGGGCGCCTCGGTGGACTCGACGACGCGGACGGCGTCGGCGGCGACGCCGCTCGCGGCGGCGAAGGCGCGGGCCTCGGCGGCGGCGCCCGGTGCGGCCGTCACGACGACGCTGTTGCCGGGCACGTCGACGTACCAGCCGTGCAGCCGCTGCGGGTCGGCCCGCGCGCGGTGCCGGTCGAGGGCCGCCTTGCCGGCGGTGAGGGCCGCCTCGGGCCGGGCGACGACGGTGGCGTCGGCCCCGGCGGCGCGGACGGTGGGGACGAGCGCCGGGTCGGTGACCGCCACGGTCAGCCGGTGGCCGGTCGACGGGATCCACGCGCCGGCGAAGGCGGCGCCGAGCCGGGCGCGCAGGTGCTTCTCGACGGTGGGCGCGGCCGCCTCGACGCGCAGGCGGTCGGTGACCTGCCTGGTGGTCAGCCCTAGGTCACGGCGGAGGGCGTCGGCCACCTGCGGGGCGAGTCCCGTGACCGCGGCCGGGTCGTCGGCGGGGGCCCCGCCCGGGGTGCCGGCGGCGTGGCCGGGCGCCGGGGAGAGGCCGACGAGCAGGAGGGCGGCGACGGCGGTGCCGAGCGCACGCAGTGGTCGAGGCATGGTCATCCTCCCGGTACGAGGAAGCGACGAGCGCCAGAGAGCGCTCTCTTCTAGCGAACTCTGTCGATAGCACCCGATATTGTCAAGAGTGTTAACAGTTTTGGTCCGCGGGTCGGCGCGGCTCCGGACCCGCCGGGGGCGGGGGCGCCGGGGTCGGTGGAGGGGTGCGCGCGCCGGGACAGCCGCAGGATTGATCAGCTACTATGGGCCGCCTCTCGAATGAAGGAGCAGGCATTGACTCTCGATCGTCGACGTCTCCTGGCGCAGTCGGGTCTGGTGGGGATGGGGGTCGCCCTCGCGGGCGCGGTCGACGCGCTCTTCACGGCGGACCCCACCCTGGCGGCCGGTCGGGGCGGGTACGGCGACCTCGTACCGGACCCGGCGGGGCTGTTGGACCTGCCGCGCGGCTTCCGGTACACGGTGCTGTCCCGGGAGGGCGATCCGATCCCCGGTGGCGCCGTCGCCGGAAACTTCGACGGGATGGCCGCGTTCGCGGGAACCGGCCGCGAGGTCCGGCTCGTGCGCAACCACGAGATCTGGGAGCCGGACTCCGCGCCGGTCGTCGCCCCCCGGGCGCTGACCTTCGACCCGGGACCGGGAGCCGGCGGCGGGGTCAGCACCCTGGTCGTCGGCCCGCACCGCGTCGAGCAGCGGATCAACCTCGGCGGGACGTCGACCAACTGCGCCGGTGGGCTGACGCCCTGGCGGACCTGGCTGTCCTGTGAGGAGTCCGAGGTCCGCCGGGGCGAGGGCGGCCACGAGAAGGACCACGGCTGGATCTTCGAGGTCGACCCGTTCCGGCCCGCCCGCGACGAGGACCCCACCCCGCTCACGGCGATGGGCCGCTTCGCGCACGAGGCGGTCTGCGTCGACCCCCGCACCGGCGTGGTGTACGAGACCGAGGACTCCGTCGGTGGGGACAAGCACGGCTGCTTCTACCGCTTCCTGCCGCGCCGGCCCCTCGGCGGGTACGGCAGCCTGCGCGCCGGTGGCCGGTTGCAGGTGATGCGGGTGCCCGGGGTGCCCGACCTCTCCGCCGTCCAGGAGCCCGGCACCACCTTCCGGGGCGTGCAGTGGGTCGACGTGCCGGACCCGCTGGCCACCACCGAGCCGGTGCGCCTGCAGGACTACGGCCCCCGGGGCGTCACCCACGCCCAGAAGCTGGAGGGCGCCTGGTGGGGCACCGACGGCGCGGCGTACTTCGTCTCCTCCTTCGCGCTGCGCTCGTACGGCTCGGCCGGGGACCACCTGGGCCAGGTGTGGCGGTACCGGCCGTCGACCGGGGCGCTGACCCTGGTGGTGATCTTCCACGGCGACCCGTACACGGATCTGTTCACGACCCCGGACAACATCTGCATGACCCCGTTCGGGGGCCTGATGCTCTGCCAGGACGGGGTGGGGGACAGCTACCTCATGGGCACCACCGTGGACGGTGAGCCGTACCTGTTCGCCCGGAACCGGCAGAACATCGGCACCGAGGCCTCGCCCGAGTACGGCGAGTTCGCCGGGGTCTGCTTCTCCGACGACCGGCGGACGATGTACGTCAACTGCTACGAGCCCGGGACGACGTTCGCCATCACGGGACCGTTCCGCCGGTAGCGAGGACGACCCCGTCGGTGGCTGCGGGGCCGGCCGGGGGCGCGCCGGGACCCGACCGGTCCCGGGCTCGACGGTGGTCGGCCCGGGACGGTCGGGTCAGGCCGCGTCGATCTCGCGCTGGAGTTCGGCGATGAAGTCCTTCGCCGCCTGCTCGGGCGTGGTGCGGCCGAACAGCACCTGCTCGGTGTACCGCTTGAGGATGGCCTCGACGCCGCTGGCCCCCTTCGGGGTGACCCGGGGCGGCGCGGTGACCGGCACGGAGTCGAGGTACTCCAGGGCGGCCCGGTCGGTGGGGGAGAGTTGGCCGGCGATGGCGTTGCGGATCTTCGTGTTGGCCGGTACGCCCCGGTCGGTCTGCAGGATGGCGGCGGCCTCCTCGTTGTTGGCGAGGAAGTCGACGAAGAGCGCCGCCTCGGCGGGGTGCCTGCTGCGCGCGGAGACCGACCAGAACATCGACGGCTTGTAGTAGGCGCCCGGCGTGGCGGACTGCGCCTCACCGGGGAACCGGAGCAGCCGCAGTTGACTGCCGCTGGCCGTGGCCAGCGACGTGAGCTGGGTGTTCCACCAGGTGGCGAAGGCGGAGGCGTTGGTCGCCAGGCCGGACTGGTCCAGGGCGCCGCTGGCCCGCTCGACGGTGACCGACGCCGGGGGCGCGATGCCCTGCCGGGTGAGGTCGGCGAGGTACTGCCAGTAGCCGGCCAGCACCTGCGGCGGGATCGCCACGTCGCCCGCGTCGTCGTAGAGCGCGGCACCGGCCTGGCGGGCCCAGAGGGTGAGGCCGCCGGTGTCGAAACCCCAGGCCTGCACGCCGGTCACCGTGCCGCCGCCGGCCCGGGACACCTGCGCGCCGAGGCGCGTGAGGTCCTCCCAGGTCCACGTGGCGTCGTCGGGCAGCGCCACGCCGTACCGCGTGAGCAGGTCGGTGTTGACCACGACCGAGTAGATCGCGAGGCCGACGGGTAGGCCGTACTGCTTGCCGTCGATGGCTCCGGTGGCGAGGGCGTCGGCGTCGAAGTCCGCGGTCGTCAGGTGCCGTCGGGCCGTGCCGAGATCGAGCAGGGCGCCCCGCTCGGCGTACGAGGCGAGGTAGAGCTCGTCCATCTGGATGACGTCGGGGGCGTCGTTGGCGGCGACGGTGGTGGCGAGGCTGTCCCAGTAGCCGTTCCACTCCTTGAACTCGCCGGTGACCGTGATGGTCGGGTGGGCCTTCTGGAAAAGCTCGATGACCCGTCGGGTGCGCTCGTGGCGGGCGTCCGAACCCCACCAGGTGAACCGGAGGGTGACCGGCTCGTCGGAGAGGTCCTGACTGGCGTCGGAGCCGCCGCCGCAGGCGGCGAGCGCGGTGCCGGCGGTCAGCGAGACGAGCGCCACCAGCGCGGCGCGGCGGGTGAGGTGTGGGGGCATGGGGGGCCTTCCGGCGTCGGGCGGGGACGGTGAGGGGCCGGTCTACTTGCCTCCCGTGGTCGCGATGCCCCGGATCAGGTACCGCTGGCCGAGGAGGAAGGCGAGGAAGACCGGGATCAGGGAGACCACGCTCATCGCGAACATGGAACCCCACGACGTGGCGACCGTGGAGTCGACGAAGGAGCGCAGCGCCACGGGGACGGTGTACATCTGCGGGTCGGTCAGGTAGATCAGTTGGCTGAAGAAGTCGTTCCAGGTCCAGATGAAGGTGAAGATGGCGGTGGTCGCCAGGGCCGGCGTCATCAGCGGCAGCACGATCCGGAGGAAGATCCGGGGATGACCGCAGCCGTCGATCCGGGCCGCCTCGTCGAGTTCCCTGGGCAGCCCCCGGATGAACTGCACCATGAGGAAGACGAAGAACGCGTCGGTGGCCAGCATCTTCGGGACGACCAGGGGCAGGAAGGTGTTCACCCAGCCCAGTTGGGAGAAGAGGACGTACTGCGGCACGATGATCACGTGGATCGGCAGCATGATCGTGCCGAGCATGATCGCGAACCACCATCGTCGGCCGGCGAAGTCGAGCCGGGCGAAGGCGTACGCGGCCAGGGCGCATGAGACGAGGTTGCCGATGATGCAGCCGGCCACCACGATCGCCGAGTTGACCAGGTAGTGGCCGAACGGCGCGGCCAGCGCGTCCCAGCCGTCGGTGTAGTTGCTGGTCCGCAGGTCGGTCAGGAGCAGCCCCGAATCCCGGAAGATCGTGTCGTTCGGCCGCAGGGAACTGACCACCATCCACAGCACCGGGTAGAGCATCACCAGCGCCAGCAGGACGAGACCGACGTGCGTGGCGGTGCGGCGCACCAGGCCGCCGACCGCCCCCGGCCGGCGGGCCCGACGACGGCGGGCCGGGCCGCCGACCGCCGTCCGGGCGGTGGGGGGCGGCCGTCGGTCGGGGCGGTCAGTCATCGTAGAAGACCCAGTACTTGGCGGCCCAGAAGTTCACGGCGGTGAAGACGGCGATGATCGCCAACAGCAGCCAGGCGAGCGCCGAGGCGTACCCCATGTCGAAGTTGTTGAATCCCCGCTGGTACAGGTAGAGCGTGGCGAACAGGGTCGAGTCCGACGGGCCGCCGCTGCCCCCGGAGACCACGAAGGCCTGGGTGAACGACTGGAAGGCGTGGATGATCTGCAGGACCAGGTTGAAGAAGATGATCGGCGACAGCAGCGGGACGGTGATCCGCCGGAACTGCGTCCACCGGCTCGCCCCGTCGACCGCGGCGGCCTCGTAGTACATCACCGGGATCTGCCGCAGCCCGGCCAGGAAGATGACCATCGGGGCGCCGAACGTCCAGACGTTGAGCACGACCAGGGTCGACAGGGCGGTGCCGGGGTCGGAGATCCAGCCGCGTCCCGCGACGCCGACGACGTCGAGCAGCTGGTTGACGAGGCCGTCGGCCCCGAAGATCTGTCGCCAGAGGACGGCGATCGCCACGCTGGAGCCGAGCAGGGACGGCAGGTAGAAGGCCGACCGGTAGAAGGCCAGGCCCCGCAGCCCCCGGTCGAGCAGCATCGCCAGGCCGAGCGCGCAGGCCAACTGGAGGGGGACCGAGACGAGCACGTAGGTGACGGTCACCCCGAGCGACTGGTGCAGCCGCTCGTCGGAGAGCATCCGGGTGACGTTGTCCAGCCCGGTGAAGGCCGGCGGCTGGATCAGGTTGTAGTCGGTGAAGCCCAGCAGGAACGAGACCGCGATCGGTCCCGCCGTGATCAGCAGCAGCCCGGCGAACCAGGGCGACAGGAAGAGGAAGGCCGCCCTGTTGTCGCGGTGCCGCCGTGTCCTCGCGCCGGGGGCGCGGAGCCGCCGGAGTTCGCCGAGCGCGCTCATCCGGTCCCTCCTCTCCTGACTGTCGTCGGCGCGGGCCGGCCGGGGCTCAGGGTCGACCGGCGGCCGACGGGGTCCGCGCCGGGCGGGCCCCCGGGCGGCGTGGGTGGCGGGTTTAAAACGTTTCATCGCCGGCGGGAAAACGTATTCCACCACACGGGCGAAGGATGCTCAACCCCGTCGATGTCCCGGGTCGACGTGGTGGCGCTGTCGAGCTGCGTCGATGCGGGTTGGTCGGGTCCGGGGTGGACGGCCGTTCTCGCGGCGGCCCCGCCAGGTCAGGTCGGTGCTCCGGACCGGGTCGCCGTGCGGCCCGACGCCCACCGCGGCGGAGCCCGGTCCGCCAACGCCGAGGGCGGCGCACCGTCGCCGGTCACCAGCCGGACCGCCTGCCGGGCCGCGTCGACGCAGGTCGCGATCTTGCCGGAGAAGATCGAGACGGTACGCTCGTCGAGTCGCCGCACCAGGGTCGGCCGGGCGTCGGTCCGGTCCAGGTTCGGCAGCACACTGCGGACGGTGAACATCGAACCGTCGTGCCGGGCCTGCTCGAATCCCACGAAGAACTCCCGGCCGGCGGCCACGAAGGCGCGGAACCGGCTGTGCGCGCAGGGCGGGTGCACGCCGTTGTCCAGCAGGCCGGCCACGCCCCGGGGGACCAGTGGCAGGACCCCGACCGTCGTCGCGTGGATCGCGTGCGTGACGTTGCCGACCAGGAAGAGGTCGGTGTTCGCCAACGGGTCGACGGACAGGAACGGGCCGTCGAGCACCACGACGCTGGTGCCCCGGTACGGTGCGGGCAGGCGCACCACCGGCTTCTCGCAGACCTCGAACTGGTACTCGTCACCCGGCCCGGGAATGCCGCGGGCCAGGTGGTTGAGCCCGGCGTAGGCGGCGAGCGTGACGCGGTCGTAGTCGCGCAGGTCGGTCAGGCCGACCCGGTGCCGCAGCCGGACGGTCACCCCGGCGCGGCGCAGCCGCCGCCAGCAGATCCGGCGCAGCGTGTCGACGTCGAGTCCGTACTCCCGCACGCGCAGCGACACCTCGACCGACCGGCGGCGCAGGAAGGACGGCCGCTCCTCCCGGTATTCCAGGCCCACCTCGTCGCAGAAACGCAGGTACTGCTCGGCGGTGGTCAGGCTGCCCGTGCGCGCGATCGCCATGTAGTGGCGCTGGTCGGCCACGACCGCCTCGGGGTACTCCTCGACGAAGGTCCGGATGCCCTCGACGACCTCGCGGGCGGTCTCCGGGCTGCGCGGGTAGTGGTAACCGCGGTGCAGCCGGCGCTGGTTGACGTTGCTGGCCCCGAGCAGCAGGTCCGCGCCCTGCTCGTACAGGGTGACGGCGCAGCCGGCGCGGGCGAGGTGCAGAGCGGCGGTGACCCCGAAGACGCCCCCGCCCACCACGGCGACACGGGGTCCGGTGCGGTCCGCCATCGCTGCACCCCCTGTCGACGCCGCCGGCCGTCGCGCGCCAACCGCCGGCCCTGCACGGACCGGACCGTTTCGGCGGGACTCTATATCAGTATTTCGACCACCGGCCGTCGGAAATTGCGCGGATATGCGTGCGGGAACGCCGCGTTATGCGCCGATTATGCGTGGCCGCCGAAGGGCGACGACGGTGTCGTTCGGGGTGCTCTTGAGGGCGTCGCCGACATCATCGTAGGATCGATTTCCGCCATTCACTGTTCGTCCATTCCCGCCGGAGTGACTCGTGGAACTCGTCCGACCGGGTGACTCCGGGAACGGGGTGTCCCGGTGAGCCCGCCCGACCCGACCCGTGTCGCGCTGGTCGGCGCGCTCGGGCACGGTCTGCGGCACCGGCGCGCGATCGCGTCGCTGCGGGAACGGGGCCTCGCCCGGCTGGTCGCGGTGGCGAACCGGCGGCCGGTCACCCCGGAGGCGGACGCGCCACTGGACGGGGTGGCCGTCTTCGACGACCACCGCCGCCTGCTGCGGGAGAGCGACGCCGAGATCGTCGTGGTCTGCACCCCGCCGCACACCCACCTGCCGATCGCCCGGGCGGTCGTCGAGTCCGGCCGCGACCTGTTGCTGGAGAAGCCGCCGGTGGTCAGCCCGGACGAGTACGCCGTCCTGGCCGCCGCCCTGGCCCGCACCGGGGCGGCCTGCCAGGTGAACTTCCAGTCCCTGGCGTCACCGGCCCTGGCCCGGCTGGGCGCCGCCGCGACGCGGGGCGCTCTCGGCACCCCGACGCTCGTGTCGGTGGCCGGCGCCTGGTGGCGTCCGGACGCGTACTACCGGCGCTCACCCTGGGCCGGGCGGCGCGCCGTCGACGGGGTGGCCACCGCCGACGGCGCGCTGGGCAACCAGTTCGCCCACGCGGTGATGCAGTGCCTGGCCGTGGCGGAGCGGGTCGGCGGCCCGTACCGGATCGACCTCGTCGAACTGGAGCGGTACCGGACCCGCGACATCGAGGTGGAGGACACCGCCTGTCTGCGGCTGACCCTCAGCACCGGGGTCCGGGTCCTGGTGGCCGTCTCGGTCTGCGCCGCCGAGTTCGTCTACGGCGACCTGGCGGTGCACGGGGACCGGGGCAGCGCCCGGCTGGAGTTCCCGACCGACCGGCTCAAGCTCCCCGGCGACCCGGAGTTCCGCACCGTCACCGGCCGGGTCACGATGCTGGAGAACCTCGTCGCCCACCGTCGTGACCGCGCGGTGCCGTTGCTGGCCCCGCTGCCGGTCACCGCACCCGTGGTCGACCTGCTCGGCGTCCTGCACGCGGCCCCGGAGCCGGTGCCGGTGCCCCGCCGGCACCTGAGCCCGCATCCGGACGGCGACGGTCAGGTGCTCACCGGGGTCGTCGACGTGATCCGGGCCGCGGTGGCCGCCGGTGCCCTCTTCTCCGAGCTGGGGGTGGCGTGGGCCCGGCCGGCGTACCGGGCCACGCCGGGCCCGACGGCCGGTCCGCCCGCGCCGCCGCATCCCGCCTGACCAGCGGGTACCTGCTCAGGCGGGGTCGGTGGACGGTTGCCGGAGCCAGGCGAAACCCCGATCGTCCAACGGCAGGTTCTCCGCGAGGATGCCCTGCTGGAGTTGCTGGAGGTCCCTCGTCGGTTCCAGGCCGAGGCTCTCGACGAACCGTCGCCGGGTCTGGCTGTAGATGCGCAGCGCCTCCCCCTTGCGGTAGGAGCGGTACAACGCCAGCATGAGCATCCCGGCGAACTCCTCCCGGAAGGGGTGGGCCGACAGCAGCGGTCGCAGCTCGGCGATGGCCTGCTGGTACTCGCCCAGACCCAGCCGGGTCTGGGCGAGCAGGTGGTGCGCGCCCAGGCGCAGCTCGTCCCAGTACAGGGCCCGGTGCTCGATCTCCGTGCCGAGGGTGGCGCCCTGACCCAGCCGGCCGCGCCACAGGCCCAGGGCGGCCTCCAGGTGGTCGCGGGCCTGCGCGAGGTCGCCCCGGGTGGCGGCCTGCCGGCCCTGCTCCGCGCGGTCCTCGAAGAGGGTCAGGTCGAGTTCGTCGCGCCGCACGTGCAGCCGGTAGCCGGCCGGCGCGGACCGCAGCCGGTAGCCGATCCCGTCGGCGCACGCGTTGAGCAGTTGACGGCACCGGGCGGCGTACTGGCGCAGGTTCGCCGCCGCCGAGGCGGGGCTGCCGGCCGGCCAGAGGGCGCGGACGAGGTCCTGCCGGTCGACCGGCACGTCGGGCTGCACCAGCAGCGCGGCGAGCAGGCTGGCGGTCCGGCCGTTGGGGGTGTGCACGTGCCCCAGGTCGTCGACGATCTCGACGGATCCGAGTACCCGGAACTGCACCCTCATCACTCCCCGTGGCGATCGGACTGGTCGGGGCCGCCGCCGGCCGGACCGGACGCCGACGTCGGAGCCGGTCCACGGGGAACCGGCGGTGCTGCCCCGGATCACGGGTGGAGTGCGGCGACGTGACCCGACGGCCGCGCCGACGCGCCGCCCGGACGCCCAGGATAGCCCTTTCCTGAGTGGACCGGCGAGCGGTCGAGCACGATGGACGGTGATCTTCGCCATCGACACAGGCCGCTCCATCCGCCGGTGACGACGACCCGCGCGGGCCGCTGACCGGCGGGACTGCCGGGGTGGCGCCCACGCCGGCCCCACCCGTCGACCGCCGGACGGCCCCTCAGCGGCCGTACAGGCCGTCGCGCTCCCACCGGCGCACCGTCCGGTAGTCCCGCCCCACCTCCGCCGGGTCCTCGGCGGCGAGGTAGACGAAGCCGGGCGCGCTGATCAGGTCGACGGTCTGCGGCAACGCCGCGCCGGGCACGCCGTGCGCGGCGACCGCCACCGCCGTCGGCAATTCGCGCAGGCGCTCGCACCAGTGGGGTGCCTGGGCGGCGACCCGGGTCGGGTTGATCAGCGAGACGTTGCGGACCGAGGCCGACCAGCGCGGCGCCCGGTCGTCGAAGCCGGCGAACCCGACCGGGTCGACCAGGCACTGCACCTGCAACGACGTCTGGGAGACCCCGGAGAGCTTCGCCACCACGTCGGGCAGCGTCGCCCCGCCCAGGCGGGCCCCGGTCTCGATCAGCACCGGCCCCCGGTCGGTGAGCATGACCTCGGTGTGCGCCGCCGACGAGCGGACGCCCACCGCGTCGAGGACGGCGACGACGAAGTCCCGGATCGGCGCGGCCGACGCCGACCCCGGCTCGACGGGCTCCTCGTAGTCGTAGATCGGGGCGCCCGCCGGACCGGGCCGCTTGGTGTACCGCCACACCTCGGCGACGCGGTGCGTCCCGCCGTGGGACACGCTGTTGACGTAGAACTCGGTCCCGACGAGGCGTTCCTGCACCAGCACCCGCCGGTTGGGGACGCGGTACAGGTTGCGCGCGGCGAGCACCTCGGCGCAGGCCGCCCGGACCTCGTCGACGTCCCGGCAGAACCGCACGGTGTCGGTACCGGCGCTGTCCACCGGCTTGACCACCGCCGGGCCGCCGAGCGCGGCGGCGTACCAGGCGGTCGCGGCGGCCACCGTGTCGAAGGCCCGGCCGGTGGGGGTGGCGAGCCCCGCGGCGCGTGCCGCCTCGGCCATCGCCGCCTTGTCCCGCCGGGCCAGGACCGTGGCGATCTCGTTGCCGGGCGTGCCGAGCAGGTGGTTGAGGGTGTCGGCGAGGATCACCCCCGACTCGGTGCCCGCCACGACCTGGTCGACCCCGAGCGTCCGCAGCCGGTCGACCAGGGCCCGCCAGTCGGCGACGAAGCCGAGGTCGACCTCGTAGTCACCGGGGCGGAAGGTCGCCCGGAAGTACTCTCCGACGGTCTGCGCGCTGCGCACGTGCACACAGGTGACCCCCCGCCCGGCCAGCGCCCGGCTCAGCGCGCTGCCCGTGGAGTAGCCGTCCACCACGACGATGGTCGGCACGCCACCCACCTCCCTCCGGCCGTCGGCGGGCCACGCCGGGCCGCGCCGGGAACCGCGTCGTCTCAGCCGTCGTGGCCGGGGTGGAAGCAGCAGCCGACGAGCGCCCCCGACCCCATGCTCACCACCCCCACCTGGGCGTCCACCGTCCCCCGCACGATGCACCCGGCGTAGCCGTCCCCGCCGACCGCCCGTGGGTCGGCGACGAACGCCCCCCAGTTCAGGTAGACGTCCTGGTAGCCGTCGCCACCGACGACCGGGAACGGCTCGGGCACCGGCCGCACCCGCTGTTGCAGCACCCAGGGCCCGTCCACCGCCTCGGCCAGCCGCGCCGCCCACTCGGCGGCGCCGACCCGCCACCCCGGCACGATCCCGGCGCCGCCGTGCAGGTTGACCGGCTTGAGGACGAGGTCCTCCCGGTGCGCCGTCGCGTACCCGACGAGGTCCACCGGCGTGCCCCCGGGGTCGGTCGTCCGCTCCCGCACGTACCGGGTCCAGGGCAGCAGCCGGCGCAGGCACGCCCGCTCCCGGTCGGTGAACAGGTGGGCGTGACGGTCGTCGGAGAGCATCGCCAGCGCGCCCTTGTTGCCGTACATCTCGGCGTCCACCCGGGAGAAGAGCACGACCGTCCCCCGTGACACGGCGGACATCACCGGCTCCAGCAGGGCGAGGTCCTGCGGGGTACGGATCTCCTCCACCAGGAAGAACCGGTAGACCAGGTCCAGCACCCGGCCGTGCACGGTCAACCGGCCGTCCTTCTCCTCGATCTCGCCCACGTGACAGGGGACGGCGTCGACGTCGAACTCGTCGAACAGCCCGGCCATCACCCCCAGCCGGGGCGCGTACGACCGGTAGCTCTCCGGCCAGTCGGCCAGCGCGATCACCGGCCGCCGCCCGCTCACCCGGTCACCGAGGTCGTACCGCATGGTCTCGACGATCGTCCGGAACGTGTCGTGGTACGCCAACCCGCGCCGGGCGACGTACCCGGCCAGCGCCGGGTGGCGCAGCATCGCCCGGTTGATGTCGGCGTTCTCGAACCCGCCCAGCGCCGAGGTGATGTTCAGCTCCAGCAGCTTGAACCCGTCCGCCGCCCGGTACAGGTCGGAGCGGGCCAGCACGGTCAGCGGGCCGGTGGGGGCCCGCCGGACCAGGTCGACCTGCGGCCCGGTGAGCCCGAGTGCCCGCCCGAAGGCGGCCCGGTCGCCGTCGAACAGGCGCTGCGGCAGCTCGGTGAGCAGCTGGTGGGTCAGCAGCAGGTCCGCGCCGAGCCGGGCGCTCTCGCCCGGCTCCAGGAACACCGGGCACGGCAGGAACCGCCCCCGGTAGGCCACCGCCAGCCGCGCCGAGTCGACCGCGTGCGCGGTCAACCCGGCCGGGTCCACGCCCAGCCGGTCGAGGTGTTCGAGGTACCCGACGGCGAGGTCGCGGCCCGCCGGGGCGGTGGCGTGGGTTGCCATGGGTCGAGGTCTCCCGTCGCTCGGTCAGCGGGGTACGGCGCCGGGGTCGGCGGCGTCGAGGAACCGGTGCAGCACGGCCAGGCAGTGCGCCAGCGCGTCCCGGCCGACCACCTCGTGCGGGGTGTGCGCCAGCTCGGGGTCGCCCGGCCCGAAGTTCACCGCGGGGATGCCGTGCGCGGCGAACCGCCCCACGTCGGTCCAGCCGAGCTTGGGGCGTACCGCCAGGGCGTTGTCGCGGTGCAGCGCCCCGAGCAGCGGGTGGTCGAGCGCCGGCGCGGCCGGCGGGGAGGTGAGCAGCACGTGTACCTCGTCCGCCTCCGGGGCCAGGGCGGTCAGCTCCTCGATCGCGTCCGGCGTGGCCAGGTGGGGCGCGTGCCGGTAGTTGACCCGCACGGCGCACCGGTCCGGTACGACGTTGCCCTGCACCCCGCCGGTGACCGCGACCACCGACGCGGACTGCCGGTAGACCAGGCCGTCGACCTCGACCGGCGGCGGGTCGAAGGCGGCGAACCGGGCCAGGGCCGGGGTCGCCCGGTGCACGGCGTTGCGCCCGCGCCACGGCCGCGCGGTGTGCGCCCGTGCCCCGGTGAAGACGAACTCGACGACCAGGTTGCCCTGGCAGCCGGCCTCCAGCCGGCCGTCGGTCGGCTCCAGCAGGACGGCGGCGTCGGCCGCCACCAGTTCGCGGTGCTCGGCGAAGAGCCACCGCATCCCGCTCTGGTGGGAGCCGATCTCCTCCCGGTCGTAGAAGGCGAAGGTGAGGTCGTGGGCCGGGTCGCGGAGGAAATCGGCGAGCACCAGCATCACCGCGACGCCCCCCTTCATGTCGACCGCGCCGGGGCCCTCGACCACGTCGCCGTGCGCCGGTGACCCGGGCGGGACGCCGGGCACGGTGTCGAGGTGACCGGCGAGCATGATCCGGGCGGGCCGCCCGTGACCGGTCCGGGCCACGACGTTGTTGCCCACCCGGCTCACCCGCAGGTGCGGGGCGCGGGCGACGAGCCGGGCCTCGACCAGGTCGGCCAGGCCGGCCTCGTCCCGGCTCACCGAGCCGACCGCGACCAGCGCCGCCGTCAGGTCGAAGACCGACTCGGCGGTCAGCACCGAGGCTCCGCTCACCCCGTCACCTCCGTCTCCAGGGCCCGGGTGATCCAGCGCCGCCGGGCGCCGACCAGCATCCGCAGCATGATCAGCAGCATCAGCGCGGCGCCGAAGCCGTACACCGCCGGTGGGCCGTAGCGGTGCGAGACCACCCCGGCCGCCGCCGCGCCCAGCGGGATGGCCCCCCAGGCGACGAGCCGGTAGACGCTGTTGACCCGCCCCTGCAACCCGTCGGGGATGAGGGTTTGCCGCAGGGCGACCACCACCACGTCCCAGGTGACCGAGCCGCAGGCGGCGACGAAGAACGCGACGACCGCCACCGGCCAGGACGGCACCAGCCAGAGCAGCAGGCTGGCCACCACGTGCGCCCCCGCCACGGCCACCAGGGCGTGGTCCCGGCCGACCCGGCGGACCAGGGCGGGCGCCACCGGGGCGGCGAGCACCGCGCCGACCGCCTCGGCCGCCAGCAGCATGCCGTACCCGAGGTCGCTGAGCCCGAGACTGCGGTGGGCGTACACCACCAGGACGGCCATCGCGCCGGCCGCGACGAAGTTCAGCGCCCCGGCCATCAGGGCGAGGTTGCGCAGCAGGTGGTGCCGCCACAGCCAGCGTGCCCCGGTGGTCATGTCGGCGAGCAGCCGCCGGGTCACCCCCGACCCGCCCGGCGGGGCCGCGACGGGCCGTGGCCGGCCGGCCACCCGCAACCGGGTCAGCAGCACCGCCGAGACCAGGAACGTCACCGCGTCCACGCCGAACGGCAGGACCGGGGCCAGCGCGAACAGCCCGGCACCGGCCAGGGGGCCGACGAACTGGGTGGTGGCGCTCTGGGTGGCCACCAACCGGCCGTTGGCGTGCATCAGCCCGTCCCGCGTGACGAGCGCGGGCACCAGCGCCTGCGAGGCGTTGCGGTAGTACGTCTCCCCGGTGCCGATGACGAACAGGCACAGGTAGAGCACGCCGAGGTGGGCCCGGTCGAGCAGGAGGGTCACCGCGAACCCGGCCATCGCGCCGAACCGGACGACGTCGATGACCGCCATCGCGCGACGGCGGTCGAACCGGTCCACCAGGACGCCCGCCGGGATGCCGAAGACGACGTACGGCAGGGTCAGGGCCATGGTCACGCCCGCGATCAGCCGGGGGTCGTCGGTGAGCGTGCTCGCCATCAGCGGGGCGGCGGCCAGCGACATCCCGTCGCCGATGCCGGAGCAGGCGGTGGCCGTCCAGAACCTGCCGAACTCGCGCCCCAGCCGGGGCCGCTCGGCGACCGCCGCCGGGTCGGCGGCGCGCTGCCCGGCGCTCAGCACCGGGTCACCGTCCCGGTCACCCCGACGCCGCGCCCGCGTCCCCCGATGCCGGTCACGTCGGGCTGCCGGCGATGATCCGCCGTGCCACCTCGTGGTAGCCGTGGGTGGCTCGGGCGGCGCGCAGCGGCGTGCCGGCGCGGACGTCCGCGAGCACCCGCTCCTCCATCGCCGCGACGCGCGTCACCGTCGCCGCGACCTCGTCCACCAGGCCCACGGGTACGACGACCACCCCGCTGCCGTCGGCAGTGACCAGGTCCCCGGGGTGGACGGTGAGCTGGTCACCGTCGGCGCCGACGCGGACCGGCTGCTGCACGGCGGCCATCCGCACCCGGTTCTTGCCGGAGCGCATGAACGCGCCCCGCGCCCACATCGAGTAGCCCAGCGCGCGGATGCCGTCCACGTCGCGGCAGTACCCGTCGACGACCGTGCCGGCGAGCTGCCGGGCCAGCGCGACCTCGGCGAGGATGTCGCCCCACACGGTGCAGTGCCGGCCCTCGTTGGCGAGGACGACCACCGACCCCGGCGGGACGTCGTCGACGAAGTCCGCCGCCGGAGCGCGTACCCCGTCGGCGACCGGCTCGAACCGGACGGTGAAGGCGGGGCCGACGACCGTGCCGGTGCCGGACAGGCGCTGGACGCCCCACAGGCCGCCGGAGACGCCGGCCAGGTCGAGCGCGTCGCTGACCGCGGCCGTACCGTGGCCGGCCAGGACCGTGCCGGCGTCGCTCACCGGAACCCACCCGCGACGACGTGTACCGCCAACTTCTGGCCTCCCTGAAAAATGTTGATCTTCGAGTTCCGGCTGGCCTTCGCGCCGAAGCCGGCGACGTGGCCGCCCAGCAGGTAGGTGTCCAGGCTGATCGGCAGGGCGGTGACCCGTTCCGCGCCGGGCACGACCACCGGATAGCTGGTCGGCGCGACCCGCCGCTGCACGAGGTGCCCGTCCCGCACCCCCTCGGCCACCGCCGCGCGCCACCGGCCCGGCGGGCAGTCGTGGCCGATGGTCACCCCGTCGCCCCGGATGTCGTAGGGCTGCTTGAGCACGAAGTCGCGGGGGTCGGCGAGCAACCGGTCGACCAGCGGGGTCCCGCCGTCGTCCACCGCGTCGGGGGTCAGCTTGCGCGACCACGGCAGCAGCGCGTCGACCAGCGCCCGCTGCTGCGGGGTGAACAGGTCGGCGAAGCCGGGCTCCTGGACGAGGGCCAGGGTCAGCTTGTTCTCCGCCACGTACCGGGCCCCGAACGGGTTGACGTGCACCAGCGCGGTGTCCCGGACCGCCCGCTCCCACCGCGTCACGAAGTCGGGATCGGCGCAGTACGCCATCCAGGAGACCGTGTTGACCTTGTTCCAGCAGAGGTCGGCCGGGCGGGCACCGAACCGGGTCCGCCCGCCGACCACCTCGACGGTCCGGGGATCGGCGAGGAAGGCGTCCACCCCGACCGCCCGCATCCGGTCGACCAGTTCCACGCTCTCCCGGTTGGCCGCGCCCGTGGGCTGCAGCACGGCGATCCGCGCCGGGTCGGCGCACCGGCCGGGCTCGCGGGCCGCCGCCGCCCGCGCCGCCGCGCGCAGACCGTCGAGGAAGCGGTCCTCACCGGTGTAGGTCAGGTCGGCGAGCCGGCCCGCCCCGTGGTGCAGCCGCCGGACCACCGCCGCGACGGTCTCGTTGATCCGGGCGGTGAAGAGGGTGCCGGCCGGCGAGTCGGCATTGTTCTCCAGCACCCGCAGCCGCTCGCTGCCCGCCTCCAGGTAGCCGTCGAGCCGGCACACCCACGGCGCGTCACCGAGCGCCCGGTCGGCGGCGACCAGCCGCTCGGCGGCCGGCCCCAGCCGGAAGAAGTCCCGCACCCGGGCCTGCTCCCGCCACCGCGCCACCACCGTGCCGAGCAGGTCCACGTACCGGGCGAGCAGCGGTCGCAGCAGGGCGGCCCGGTCCTGCCGGACCAGCACCGGCACCGGCGACAGGGGGAAGTCCCGGTTGCGGAACACCGGGCCGTGGGCCAGCGCCTCGCCGACCGCCTGCTCGGTCTCCGTCACCCGGGACACCGTGGCGTGGGTCAGCAGCAGGGCGGCCGGCCAGTCGATCAGCCCGGCGACGCTCACCCCGCCCTCCCGCAGGCGGCGGCCCAGTCCACGGCGGTGGCCGGCGCGCGCCCCCGGACCTGGTCGAAGTAGGCGTCCACCAGGTCGGTGGTGACCGGGCAGACGGGCCAGCCGGACAGCTCCACGCCCGCCACCGAGCGCACCGGGCCGAACTCCAGCCCCGTGCCGCAGAGCACCACCTCGTCGGCGGCGACGAGCCGTTCCTCGGTGACCGGCTCCTCGACCGCGTCGATCCCCAGCGCCCGCGCGGTGGCCAGCACCCAGGCCCGGGTCACCCCCGGCAGCACGTGGTCGGCCAGCCGGGGGGTGACCAGCCGGCCATCCTCGACCAGGAACACGGTGGCGGTCGGGGCCTCGCTGATCAGCCCCTCGGCGGTCCGCAGCACGCACGAGTCGAAACCCGCCCGCCGCGCCTCGGCCAGCGCGAGACGCGGGCCCGCGTACGCCGAGACGTTCTTCGCCGCGCTGGGGAACACCGCCTCCGCCGGCCGCTGCCAGGCGCTCACGCCCAGCCGGATGCCCTCGCCCCGGGCCAGCCAGCGTTTGCGCCCGGCCGGGGTGACGGTGACGGTCAGCGCGGTCTCGGCCTCGTCGTCGATGTCCCCGACGTTCGCCGCGCTGACCGCGACCCGCACGTAGCCGTCCGCGTCGATCGCCTGCGCCGCCACCAGGTCGTCGATGATCGCCGGGACCTGGTCGCCGCAGCTCTCGTCCAGCCCCATCAGGCGGCAGGAGTTGCGCAGCCGGTCCAGGTGCGGGGCCAGCAGCCACGGCACGACCCCACCGGAGTCCTGCTGGTAGAGCCGGATCCCCTCGAACACCGAGATGCCGTACCGCAGGGCGATGCTCCCCATCGGCAGGGTCGCCTGCGCCCGGGGCACCAGCGCGCCCCGGTGGTACGCCAGCGGCCAGGCGGCGGCCCGGCCGTCGACCACCGGCGCCCTCACGCGGGGTGGCGGAACACGGGCTCCGCAGGGTCGTACGACGTCGAGAGGATCATGTCGAAGTGCCGGTGCCGCAGCTCCAGCGCGGTGGCCAGCGCGGTGATGGCGTTCTCCCGCAGCTCTGGCGTGTCGCAGTAGCGGCGCAGCAGCTCGCGGGCCGCCGCGGCGTGCTCGTCCTCCAGTTCGCTGACCGCGTCGTCGCCCGCGTCCGCCGAGGCGTGGTGGACGAAGAACTCGTAGCCGGAGGCGGGCAGCCGGTAGACGTCCCGCATCACGGTGAGCATGCTCTTGCCGTCGTCGTTGACGATCGGGGGCTGCCCCTCCATCAGCAGCAGCACCGAGGCGACGCCCTCGGTGACGTGCGTGGCGCCGTTGCAGACCCGGACGTTGTGCTCGATGACGGCGGTGGTCTCCGGGGCCAGCGGCGCGTTCGCCAGCTCCTCGGCGGTCACCCCGACCGCCGCCCCGAAGGCGGCGAAGGTGTCCAGGTGCCGGCCGGAGCCCGACAACCGGCCGGTCTCCTCCTCGTAGATGTTCTCCACCAGCAGCACCCGCAGCCGGTAGTCCTCGATCCGGGCGGCGATGCCGAGGATGTTGCGGGTCCAGAAGCTCTTGATCGGCCACCGGTGCAGGACGAAGTTGCGCAGCAGCCGCTCCGTCGCCTTGCCGGCGAGGATCGTCTGGTACAGCTCGCTGGTCATCTTCTTGCGCTCGCCGATCATCCGGTCGAGTTCGGCCACGAATTCGCTCACCGGGTTCTCCCCTCCTCCTGAGCTGGCCACCCGGACCCGGCCGGGCGCACGACGCCGCACGCCGCCCGGCTCCGGACAGCGGTCATCGATGGGACAAGGTCAACAGGGCCGCGTCGTACCCGTTCTCGGCGACCAGGTCGTCGAACTCGGCCGCGCCGTCGAGGTTGAGGTCGAGCAGGCCGGTGAGGACCGCCTTGGTGGTGCCGTCGGCGAGCATCCGCAACTGCGTGGCCAGCGTCGTCTGGTCGGCGGCGATGGGGTCGAGCCGCAGGTCCGCACCGTGCCGGACGATCAGATGGGCGACGACGACCTCCAGCCGCAGGTTCCCGCCGCCCTTGCCGATGCCCGCGATCGAGGCGTCCACCGCGGTGGCGCCCGCCGCCATCGCCGCCTTGGTGTTGATGAACGCCAGCCCGAGGTTGTCGTGCGGGTGGAAGCCGACCGGCACCGGGCAGGCCGCCGTGGCCGCGCCGACCTGCGCGGCGACCGTCTCCGGATCGAGGCTGCCGTTGGAGTCGGCGAGGTACACCAGGTGCGCGCCCGCCTCGACGCAGGCGGCGATCACGGCCGCGATCTCGTCCTGTTTGCGCTCGCTGACCCGGGTCAGGTTGGTCGCCACGGCGAGCCCGGTGGCGCGGGCCGCCTCGACGTAGGGGGCCGCCGTGGCGACCGCGCCGCCCGGCACCAGCACCCGCACCATCGACACCCCGCAGCCGGGCAACTCGGCGATCCGGGACACCGGCACCTCACCCGGTCGGACCATCACGGTGAGCTGTGGACGGTCGGCCACGGCGGCGAGCGCGTCGAGGTAGCCGGGGGGACAACTGGCGCTGGGCCGGTGCGGCTGGTGGGCCTCCCGCAGGTAGCCCACCTCGACGTACGGGACGCCGGCCGCACCGACGGCCCGGACGATCGCCTCGGCCTCCCGCGTGGTCCAGCTGTGTCCGTTGACGTAGCCGCCGTCGCGCAAGGTGACGTCCAGCAAAGTGATGTCGCATTTCGATTCCACCACGTGGCCCCGGCATCCTTGTTGATGGTTGTGGCCCAATGCAACGGGAGAGGGAATTCCGGAGATCAGGAATGCTCGCAGATCAGGATGGACCTCGACCAAGGTCGATGCAAGTGTGTTCCACGTCACTAACTTATTGACGATTGCTGATCAATTTGACCAATTTCGGCGTTCCGTTGTCCC
Source organism: Micromonospora rosaria (assembly GCF_001567585.1). GTDB lineage: Bacteria > Actinomycetota > Actinomycetes > Mycobacteriales > Micromonosporaceae > Micromonospora > Micromonospora rosaria. Next base: position 28,844 of record NZ_LRQV01000021.1, on the reverse strand, counting down.
GGTGCCCGCCGGTGAATCGACCCGCCTACGAAACATTTGCACAACCGTGGAAACAAACAGCCCGCCCGCGCCAGCGGACCGGCGACCGGGCGGCCGGTCCGGCGACCGCCGGGGCGAGGGGAGCGCGGCCCCGGTCCGCGTCAGCGGCCCGGCTGACGGTGGTCTCGAAGATCCCGGACGCCGACGATCTGGCCGCCGCTGCGCTCGCCGGTCGGCCGGAAACCCAGCTTCAGGTAGAACTCCTCGGGCCCGCCGGCGCGGGGTTCCCAGGTGACGTACGCCCGGGGGCAAGTGGCCCGACGATCGCGCGATGGCAGCTCGGCCGGGAGCTGCACCGGCTCCGCGAAGCAGCAGGCGTTTCACACAAGGAGATCGCGGCAGAGCTGGGCTGCTCGGAATCCAAGGTCTACAAGATCGAGTCCGGCGACGTCGGCGTCAGCCCGAGCCGACGTGATCGTGATGCTGACGCGGTACGGAGTTGACGACGACCACATCCGGCAGACCACGCTGGACCTCCAGCGGCAAGGCAAGGAGCGCGGCTGGTGGGCGAAGTTCGGTCAGCTTCCGAACCCGTACAGCGTGTACATCGGGCTGGAGTCCGCTGCGACGGCGGTGCGGAACTTCGGGCTGGCCGCCGTCCCAGGCCTGCTCCAGACCGAGCGGTACGCCCGCGCCATCTTCGATCAGCAACGGATGACAGAGGCGGCAGCCGAGCGGGAGAAGCGATTCCAGGTACGCATGGCGCGACGGGCGTGCCTCACCGAGGAGCCACTGCTCAACCTCTGGACGATCATTGACGAGAGCGCACTTCACCGTGAGGTGGGCGGGCGCGAGGTGTTACGGGAGCAACTCCTCCACCTGGTCGAGATGAGCAAGCGCGACAACATCGACATCCAGGTCTTGCCCTACGGCGAGGGAGCCCACCCGGGGATGCTCGGCTCGGTCGCCATCCTGGAGTTCCCGGAGGACGTGCACACCCCGGTCGCCTACGTCGAGAGCTTCGCCGGTGACGTGTATCTAGAACGGGCGGAGGACATGCGGCGGGTTACCCTGGCGTACACACACCTGCACAGCTCGGCCCTCAGCTCAACGAAGTCTCGTCAACTGATCACCGAGGTGGCCAGGAGCCTGGCGTTTGCCTCGACTTCGACTTCCCTCGCCGGAGCCGGGCACTTTCGCTATCCAGGGACGGAGCCGGCATAGATGCAGCAGAACAGCACGTCAGACCGCTACCTGACCCCCGACGGTGGCGATGTGTGGGCCAACGAAGCAGCCTCGACAGGTCAGCAGGGTACCCAGCGCATCACTGCAGCCGAAGAGATTCCCGCGCCGTCAGAGGTCGCCGACGCCCTGGGTCTGACGCCGAACGAGCCTGTCGTGCTCCGGCGGCGCGTGATGCTGCTGGATGGTCATGCCGTCGAGCTGACCGACTCCTACTACCCGAGCGGCATCGCCGCCGGCACACCGCTGGCCGACCGCGCCAAGATCCCCGGCGGCTCCGTCACCCTGCTCGCCAACCTCGGTTACACCCCCGACCGGGCGGTGGACGACATCACCGCGCGCCTGCCCACCCCCGAGGAGCAACATGAACTGCACATCTCCGAGCGGGACCCGGTGATCGTGCTCACCCGGCTCACGGTCGACGCGGCCGGCACCCCGTTCGAGTACAGCGTCATGACCATGACGGCCGCCGGCCGGCACCTCCGCTACCAGACCAGGGCGTGACCATGCCCGACCCGGCACGGACCCGCGTTCCCGTCACCAGCAGATCGCCGCCGACCTGCGGGCGATGATCCTGTCCAAGGACCTGCCGCCGGGCAGCAAACTGCCGAGCACCGCGCAGCTACAGCAGGAGTACGGCGTCCCCAACCAGACCGTGCAGAACGCCGTCGCCGTCCTCAAGCGCGAGGGCTACGCCGAGAGCGCGCCGGGCAAGGGCGTGTTCGTCCGTGAACGACCGCAGCACGTCGTCACGCCAGCCGCCTTCATCACCCCTGCGCCGGCCGGGCAGCCGTACCCCTGGCTCAGCGAGGCCGAACGGCGCGGGCTCACCGGATCGGTCGACCTGTTGCACGTCGCCGAGGTGGTCCCACCCGCTCAGGTACGACTCGCGTTCGGCCTCGGGGACGGCGACGTGGCGGTGCTGCGCAAGCAACTCATGCGACTCGACGACGAGCCGGCCGAGCTGGTGCACTCCTACTATCCGGTCGACATCGCGCGCGGGACCGCGCTCGCCGAGAAGCGGCGCATCAAGGGCGGCACGCCGCGCGCCCTCACCGACCTGGGGATCACGCCCCACGAGTTCGTCGACCAGCTCTCGACGCGCCCGCCGACCCCCGAGGAGTTCACCACCCTGGAGCTACCGCCGGACATCTCGATCATGCGGACGTTCCGGGTCGTCTACGCCGACGGCCGCCCGATCGAGGCAACCGTGATGGTGAAGGCCGGGCACATGTACGAGGTGCAGTACCACCACGTCGTGAACCCGACCTCCGGGTAGCCCTACCGCAGGCACCCGTCGTGGGCGCAAAGACCTTGGAAGAATTCGGCCCCCGGAGGGGCCGTTTCCTTCCAAGGTCTACTCAGGATCGTCGTCAGTCCACCTGTCAGCCCGGCCGGACGCAGGGATCGGTGATCGTGTACGACGGGCTCTGGGCGCTTCGGCCGTCGGTGGCGGTCGCCCGTACGGTCCAGGTCACGGTTGAGGCGCGGAGCCGCCCCACGGTGGCCCGCGCGGACGAGCCGTCCACCGTCATGGCCTGGCTCGACGGGGCGCCGCCGGCCGGCGTCCAGCGCACCTGCGCGTCGCCGATCGCGGCGCTGCCGGTGGCCTGCACGACCAGGCTGTACGTCTCCGCGCCACAGCGGACGTGCGCCCTCGCCGTCACCGTGAACGCTGCGGCGAGCTGCGGCGTGGCGGTCGGCCGGGGCGCGGTCGGTCGGGGCGTGCCCGGCCGCGTGGTCGGTACGGCCGTCGGGCGCGGTTCGGCGGCTGGACCGTCGCCGTCCGGTCGGGGACCGGGCGGGACCGGTGCGGCGTCGCTCGGCACGGTGCCGGGCGGGGGACCGGGGACGGCGGGCGTGCCGCTGGCGTCGGTCGGGCCGGGTGCCGGCTCCGTCCGGTCCATGGGCCCGGCAGCCGGCCCGGTCTCCGGCGGGGTCGCCGATCGGGCCACCGGCTCGCCGGCCGGTGTGCCGGACGTCGCCGGCACCTGCTCGGCGGTCGGCCGACCGGGCCCGATCGCCCAGGTGCCGGCCAGGGCGAGGAGCACCAGCAGGCCGGCGGTTGCGGCCACCCGCCGTCGTCGCCGGTCGCCTCTCGTCGCCGGCCCCGTCGTGGTAGCCGCCGCCGTCGCGCGCACCGGCCGGGGCGCGCGACGGTCCGTCGGGCCGTCTGTCGTGACGGCCGCGACGGACCTGTCGTCCGTCCCCGCTGCCACCGCTGCGGCGTTCCCGGCTCCGTGCGCTTCGACGGTCCCGCCGCCCTGCGCTGCGGGACCACCTTCCGCCCCGCCTCCTGGCCCGGCGGTCGCTCCGTCCTCCGGGCCCGGGGGGCCGTCTCCCGGGTGGTCGTTCAGTTCGGCGGCCTGGCCGTCCTTCGATTCGGCGGTCGGTCCGGAGGGGGCCGTGCCGTCGGGCGGGCCGACCGGCTCGGCAGAGGAGGACGGTGCGGTCGCCGCCTCTGCCGGCGGCTCGATCCCGGTTCGTCCACCGGTCGGGCCGGCGACCGGATCGGCGGCCAGCGGATCGACCGTGTCCCGGCCGTCCGGCACCGGACCGGCGGCGTCCGGCACGGGACCGGCGGCGTCCGGCACGGGACCGGCGGCGTCCGGCACCGGGTCGACGGCCGCGTCGGTGCCGGCCAGGCGCGGCCACACCGACTCGGCGACGACCAGGAACCCCGGTGCGGTGTACGCGGAGAGCAGGGCCGCCGGGCTGAGCTGGTCGCGGCGGAGCAGCCCGCAGACGGCGCAACCGTCGATGTGCCGGGAGACCCGCTTGCGCAGGAGCGGGGTGAGCCGGCCCTGCCAGCCGTCCAGCAGGTCGGCCAGGATCGGGCAGTCCCGGCCCTCGCTGCGGGCCACGAGCAGCGCGCCGAGCGCCCGTTCGAGCTGGGCGCGGGCCCGGGACAGCCGGGCGTGCGCGTGGTTGGCGGGAACCCCGAGGGCCGCCCCGATCTCGGCGGACGACAGGTCGTGGCGGATCGCCAGGTGGACCACCTCGCGGTCGCCGGGGTTGAGGGCGTCCGCCGCCGCGTGCACGAGGGCGCGGACCTGCTCGGCGTTGACACCGCTGGCCGGGTCGGCGGTCTCGGCCACCGGTTCGTCGGCCTCCTCCAGCGGCGCGGCGCGGGCCCGTTCCCGCAGGTGCCGCAGGCACTCGCTGCGCACGATGGCGTACAGCCAGGGCCGGAGCCGGTCGGGGTCCCGAAGCTGGTCGATGCGCTGGGAGGCGGTGAGGAACGCGTCGTGGACGGCGTCGGCGGCGGCCTCCGGCTCGCGCACCATCACCCGGGCGTACGTGTACAGCCGGTCGGCGTACCGCCGGTACATGCCCTCCAGACCGACGCGGTCGCCCCGACGGACCGCCTCGACGAGCGCCCTGTTGTCCTGTGCCGCCGTACCCATCCCTGACTCCCACCGATCGTCGACCGTCCTCAGTAAAGCGAAGAAAAATTTCTCCGAGAACTTTCTGTTGGCATGCCGACCCGGCCGCGCTCCTACGGGTGTCAACGCACCAGCGACCCGGAGGACAGACCCATGACACCGACCCGTTCCGCCCCCCGACCGGTCACCGGCCGGCGCCGCTTCCTGATCGTCGCCGTGGCGGCGGCGCTCGCCGGCGGACTCGTCCCGCCCAGCGGGGCGGACGCCGCCGCGCCGGCCCCCACCGCCCCGACCGCGAGCGCCAGCCCGATGCCGGGCAGCACCAGCCCGACGCCCGGGGGCACCAGCCCGACGCCGGGCAGCACCAGTACCCAGCCGTTGACCGTCCGGGTCGATCCGGGGCTGGCCGCGCCGAGGCTGCCGATCGACCCCGTCGGCCGGCTCGGCACCGACCGGCAGGTCGGTGTGGTGGCCGGGCCCGACGGCAGGCCGGCCGGCCTGGTGCTCGACGAGGTGATGGTGCGGGTGAGCGACCCCACCGAACTGGACGCCTTCCTGGCCCGCTGGGGCGGCCAGGTGCTCGACTCGTTCCCGCCGGACCGGCAGGGACAGGACCACCTGGTCCGGGTGGACGCCGCCCGCGCCGACCCGGCCGGGCTGGTCGCCGACCTGCTCGCCGCCGAGCCGCACCAGTCCGGCGCGTACCGGGTCGGCGACGAGCGGGCGCTGCGGCTGCTCGCGCTGGCCGCCGCCGAGTGGCGGGCCGGCACCGAACTGGTCCTCGACTGGCTGGTGGAGCCGGCCGGCATCGCCGACGGTGAGGTGTTCGAGGCGCCCGACATCGCGACGAACGTCTTCGACTGGTCGTTCATGCGGGCCGGTGGCGCGATGGACACCGGCGTCGCACCGGCGTGGCAACTGCTCCAGTCCAAGGGCAAGCTGACCAAGCAGATCAAGTACCTGGTGCAGGACGGCGGGTTCCAGCACAACCCCGACTTCCCGAACTCCGTGTCGCTGCACGCGGCGGAGTGGGGCGAGGCCAACGTCAACGACTGCACCAACGGCACGCCCTGCCCGTGGCACGCCACCAACGTGGTGCTCGCCGGGATGGGCCGGGTCGACAACGGCTACGGTACCGCCGGGCCGGCCGGACCGGTCGTCGACGAACTGGTCGCGGTGCGCAACGGCATCGACTACTGGACGGTGCTGCGGCGGCTGGAGAAGGCCGCCGAGCAGACCCGCCCGGACGTGGTCAACCTCAGCTTCACCCGCGACGTGAACATCGGCACGAAGCACGCCCGCACCTGGACCGACCGGCGGATGAAGCACGTACGGGACACCGGGGCGCTGATCGTCGCGTCCGCCGGCAACTACGCCCAGAACGTCGACACCGGCACGCTCTGGGTGCCCTGCGAGAGCACCCACGTGATGTGCGTGGGTGGGATGCGGTCGAACGCCATGCTCGCGGCTGACTCGAGCTTCGGCACCAGCGACGTCCCCACCTCGGTGGAGATCTACGGCCCGATGTGCGTGCGGGGCCTCGTCCACGCCGGCAACCCGGCGGACGGCACGACGACGCCGGACTCCTGCGGCACCAGTGTCGCCGCGCCGTTCGTCGGCGGAGTCGCCGCGCTGGTGATGGCCGCCGACCCGGACCTGACCGCCAGCCAGGTCCGCGACCTGCTCAACGACACCGCCCACGTCGGTGGGCTCGGCGCGACGGTGACCGGCAGCCAACGCCGGATCGACGCCCTGGCGGCGGTCGCCGCCGCGCTGGGCGTCAAGGTCGGCAAGCCGACGGTGACCATCAGTACGCCGAAGACCGGGCAGAAGGTCGGGGTCGGCCAGTCCGTGGACCTGTGGGGCACCGCGACCGACTTCCTCGGCAAGGAGATCCCGCTGACCTGGACCAGCAGCCGCGACGGGGTGGTGGCCACCGGGTCGCAGACGTTCGTGCCGGCGCTGTCGGCCGGTACCCACGTCATCACGGCCAGCGCCACCGACAGCCTCGGCCGGACCGGCTCGGCAGCGGTCACCGTCACGGTCGTCGACGGCCCGACCACGGCGGCCATCATCTCGCCGCCGGCCGGGCTGGCCCTCCCCGCCGGACAGTCCGTCGGCCTGCTCGGCACCTCCCACGACCCGGACACCTTCGGCCCGGTACCCGACGCGGAGGCCTCCTGGACGGTCCGGCGGGGCAACACGGTGGTCCTCCAGAAGACCCACCACCAGGCGCTCCTGCCGGCGGCCACGGTCACCCCGGGGACCTACACGGTGACGTTCACGGCGGGCGGCACCAGCGTGCAGCGCGCCTTCACCGTCACCTCGGTGCCGGCCGGGCAGTCCCGCCCGACCGCCACGATCACCAAGCCGACGTCGGCGCTGACGGTGACGACGATCGGGTCGGAGGTGTCGGTCGCGCTCGCCGGCTCCGGCACCGACGCCGAGGACGGGGCGATCTCCGGTACCCGGTACCGGTGGACCGCCCACGGCGACGGCGGCGCCAAGAAGGTGCTCTGCCAGGGCAGCGCGGTGCCCACCGGCGGCCCGATCGGCGACGTGGTCATCCCGAAGAGCTGCGCGTCCTTCACCGCGCAGCTGGACACGCTGGACAGCGGCAACGCCACCACCACGTGGTCGGTGTGGCTGGAGGTCTTCGACTCTACCGGCCTGGTCGGCACGGACTCGGTACCGGTGCTGATCCAGCACCTCACGCCCTGACCCACCGTCACCCGTGGTCCCGCGCCGGTTCGCCGGCGCGGGACCACGGCCGTCGTGGGGACCACGACAGTGCGGAACCACGGCGTCGTCGGGGCGCTCGCGCGTCGGCCGCCACCGCGCGCCCCGGGGCCGGTCAGCCGGGGCAGGGGTGGCGGGTCCGCGGTGCGGGGGTGCCGGTCACCCCTCGTCGGGGACGCGGAGGGCGAGCAGCGCCACGTCGTCCTCGTGGTCGGTGGCGGGCACGGCGGCGAGGACGCCGTCGACCAGGTCGTCCAGGGGGGCCGTGGCGTGCCCGGCCAGCACCCGGCGCAGCCGGACGGTCATCTCGTCCGGTGACCGGTCGCGGCGTTCGAGCAGCCCGTCGGTGTGCAGCAGCAGCGTCGCGCCCGGCGGCAGGACCGTGCTCCGGGTGGTGCGGTGGGTGAGCCGCGTGACGCCGAGCAGCGGGTCGCGGCCGGTGAGGGGGTGTACGCCACCGTCGGGCGCCACGACCAGCGGCGCCGGATGCCCGGCGTTGGACCAGCTCACCGTGACCGGCTCGCCGTCGCCGTGGGTCAGGTGCGCGACGAGCGCGGTGGCGATGGTGCGGGCCCCGAGGGCGAAGTTGGCCTGGTCGAGGCGGCGCAGCAACGCCGACGGCGGCTCGTGCCGGTCGATCAGGTAGCCGCGCAGCATCGAGCGGAGCTGGGACATCTGGGCCGCCGCGTGCAGGTCGTGCCCGGTGACGTCGCCGATGACCAGGCTCAGCGCCCCCGCACCGGTCACCACGACGTCGTACCAGTCACCGCCCACCTGGTCGAGGCTCTGCGCGGGCTGGTACCGGGTGGTGATCTCCAGGCGTTCGACGGTGGGCAGCGGGGTGAGCATCGCCCGTTGCAGCGTCGCGGCGGCCTGCACCCGATCGGTGAGGTGCCGGGCGCGCTGCATCGCCTGGCTGACGTAGCCGGCGACGCTGACGATCACCGCCTGCTCCTCGACGTCCGCCGGGCGGGGCTGCTCCCAGGCGATGTTCAACGTCCCGATGATCCCGGCGAAGCCGAACAGGGGTGCGACGACCAGCGCCTGCCAACCCGCCGCCTCCGCCGTGTCCCGCAGCGTCGGGTACGCCGCCAACAACTCCGCGCGGTCCGTGCAGAACAGCAGCCGGCGCTCGCGCAGCACGTCCGCGAGGGGTCCCGGCGCGTCGGCGGGGAAGCGCGCCCACGCGGACACCGCCGCCGGCAGGCCCTCGGCCCCGAACACCGTGACCCCGCCGTTGTCGTCCCGCAGCGCGACGCTGACGTGCACCGCCGTGAACTCGCCGACGACCAGGTGCTGCACCGCCGCGATGACGTCGGGCACGGTGACCGTACGGGTGAAGTCCTGACTCGCCGCGAGCAGCAACTGGCTGCGCCGCAACGCCGCGTTCACCCGCGCCGAGAACGTCCGCGCCACCGCCTGCGCCTGCCGCTGGCCCGTCCGCGCCTCCTCGGCCCGCGCCGAGGCGACCCGTGCCCCCAACAGCACCGAGCAGGTCGACGCCAGCTCCGTCAACAACGCCAACTCCGGGTCGCTCCACTCGCGTGGCCGGTCGTCGATCGCGCACAGGGACCCCAGCACGTGGCCCGTCTCGTCGGTCAACGGCATGCCGGCGTAGGCGACGACGCGCAGGTCCTCGATCGCCGGGCTGTCGCAGACCCGCGCGTCGGTCCGGGCGTCCGACACGACCAGCGGCTGCCCGGTGCGGACCACCCGCTGGCAGAAGGAGTGCGTCAGGGGCGTCGTGCGGCCCTGCTGCCACGGCGCGGCCAACCCCACGGCGCCGGGGAAGAACTGCCGGACGTCGTCGACCAGGGACACCAGCGCCACCGGCACCGCGAGCACCCGGGCGACGAGTCCGACGAACCGGTCCAGGACCGCGTCCGGCACCGCGTCCAGCCCGGTCGCGCGTACCGCCGCCACCCGGGCCGGCTCGTTCGCGTCCCCCGCACCGACCGCCACGCCCTGCACTCGCACCCACCTCACCGCACCCGCCGGGCATGCCCCCGCGGGCGCCGGTCGACCGCCCCCGCCCGGGGCGGCGGCCATTCGTCGTGGCCTGCCCGCAGTCTAGAAGGCACCCCGAACCGTCGACGCGGCCCCGACCCACCCGTGGCCGTCACCCACGGTACGTCCCGGGCCGCCGGGACCAGGTGCGGCCCCGCCTCGGCCCACCCGCCACGACGGTCGCGCCGGCCGGCGCGCGAGCTGTCGGCCGGCCGGCGGAGCCCGTCGTCACCCCGGTCGCGCCGGCCCGCCCGGGCCCACGCGCACGACGGGCCCGGACCCCGTCGGTCCGGACCCGTCGCGGGTACCCCCGGTCAGCCGATCCGCTCGACCACCGCCCGCCGGACCACGAACCGGCCCGGCTCCCGGACCTGCTCGAACGCCGCGTCGTTGAGCAGGACGCAGCTCCCGGACGGGCTGGTCACGGTGACCGTGACGCTCTTGCCGTTGTCCAGGTTCGTGACCTTGAGCCTGGTACCGACCGGGAAGGTCCCGCTGGACGCGGCCGGGCCGGCGGCCTCGTTGAACAGGGTGACCGTCGAGCCCCGGCAGACCACCTCGCCCGCCCCGGTCCCGCCGTCACCCGTCCCGCCGCCGGTCGCCCCGGTCCCGCCCGGCGCGGTGGTACCGGCGTCGGCCGGTGGGGCGGCGGGCCGGTCGGGGGCCTCGGCCCGGACGTCGGCGGTGCAGCCGGCGGCGGCCCGGCGTTGCTGGAGGAGGTCGACCACGGCCTGCCGGTTGGCGATCCGGTCGGCGGAGAGCGCATCCGGGCTGGCCTGCTGGCCGGCGATGAAGGTGAGGTTGTTGCGCAACGCGGTGTCCAGGCCGGCGCAGCTCTCGCCCGCGTTGCCCAGCCCGGTGCCGACGGCCACCGCGCCGCCGACCAGGGCCGCCGCGGCCACGCCCAGGACCACCGTCCGGGCCCGGCCGCCTCTCCCGCCTCGCCTGTTCATGCACCGCTCCCTCACTCGTCCGCTGCCCGGTTGCAGCCACCGGGAGGTACGGGGACGGCCGCCGGGCGGATCGGCGCGGGCGGGGCGATCTTCACGTCGACGCAGGATCGGGCCCGGGAAAGCGGTCTCCGACCGCAGCGGGTCACCGTGCCCCGACGGACCGCAGCGCGCGCTGGCGGCGCGGGTGCGCGGGGTCGACGCACGGTGACCGTCAGGGGCCGGTCAGCCGCCGACGTAGGCCGCGAGGTGCTCGCCGGTGAGGGTGGAGCGGGCGGCGACGAGGTCGGCGGGAGTGCCCTCGAAGACGATCCGGCCACCGTCGTGACCGGCGCCGGGACCGAGGTCGATGATCCAGTCGGCGTGCGCCATGACCGCCTGGTGGTGCTCGATGACGATGACCGACTTGCCGGCGTCGACGAGCCGGTCGAGCAGGCCGAGCAGGTGCTCGACGTCGGCGAGGTGCAGACCGGTGGTCGGCTCGTCGAGGACGTAGACGCCGCCCTTGTCACCCATGTGGGTGGCCAGCTTGAGCCGCTGCCGCTCGCCGCCGGAGAGCGTGGTGAGCGGCTGGCCGAGGGTGAGGTAGCCGAGCCCGACGTCGGCGAGCCGGGTGAGGACGGCGTGCGCCGCCGGGGTGCGTGCCTCGCCGGCACCGAAGAACTCCTCGGCCTCGGTCACCGACATCGCCAGCACCTCGCTGATGTCCCGGCCACCGAGGTGGTGCTCCAGCACCGCGGCCTGGAACCGCTTGCCCCCGCACACCTCGCAGACGGTGGCGACGCTGGCCATCACCCCCAGGTCGGTGTAGATGACCCCGGCGCCGTTGCAGTTGGGGCAGGCGCCCTCCGAGTTGGCGCTGAACAGCGCCGGCTTCACGCCGTTGGCCTTCGCGAACGCCTTGCGGATCGGGTCGAGCAGACCGGTGTACGTCGCCGGGTTGCTGCGCCGCGAGCCGCGGATCGCGCCCTGGTCGATCGAGACCACCCCCGCCCCGGCGGGGATCGAGGAGTGCACGAGTGAGCTCTTGCCGGAGCCGGCGACGCCGGTGACCACGGTCAGCACCCCGAGCGGGATGTCGACGTCGACGTCACGCAGGTTGTGCGCGGTCGCGCCACGGATCTCCAGGGTGCCGGTGGGGGTGCGGACCTTCTCCTTGAGCGTGGCCCGGTCGTCGAGGTGCCGGCCGGTGGGGGTGCCGCTGGCCCGCAGCCCCTCGACGGTGCCCTCGAAGCAGATGGTGCCGCCCGCCGTACCGGCGCCGGGGCCGAGGTCGACCACGTGGTCGGCGATCGCGATGGTCTCCGGCTTGTGCTCCACCACCAGTACCGTGTTGCCCTTGTCCCGTAGCCGCAGCAGCAGGTCGTTCATCCGGGCGATGTCGTGCGGGTGCAGGCCCGCGGTGGGCTCGTCGAAGACGTACGTGACGTCGGTGAGCGAGGAGCCGAGGTGGCGGATCATCTTGACCCGCTGCGCCTCCCCGCCGGAGAGCGTGCCCGACGGCCGGTCGAGCGAGAGGTAGCCCAGCCCGATCTCCACGAACGAGTCGAGGGTCCGGCCCAGCGTGGTGAGCAGCGGCGTCACCGACGGCTCGTCCAGGTCGCGGATCCATGCGGCGAGGTCGCTGATCTGCATCGCGCAGGTGTCGGCGATGCTGAGCCCCCGGATCTTCGACGACCGGGCCCCCGCGTTGAGCCGGGTGCCGCCGCAGTCGGGGCAGGTGGTGAAGACGACCGCCCGGTCCACGAACGCGCGGACGTGCGGCTGCATCGCCTCGCGGTCCTTGGACAGGAAGGACTTCTGGATCTTCGGGATCAGGCCCTCGTACGTCAGGTTGACGTTGTCGACCTTGATCTTGGTCGGCTTCTTGTACAGGAGGTCGTCCAGCTCCCGCTTGGTGAACTCGCGGATGGGCTTGTCCGGGTCGAAGAAGCCGCAGCCGCTGAAGATGCGGCCGTACCAGCCCTCGACGCTGTAACCGGGGACGGTGAGCGCGCCCTCGTTGAGCGACTTGCTGTCGTCGTACAGCGCGGCCAGGTCGAAGTCGCTCACCCGGCCCATGCCCTCGCAGCGCGGGCACATGCCGCCGGTGATGGAGAAGCTCCGCCGTTCCTTCGTCGTGCTGCCGCCGCGCTCGATGGTGACCGCGCCGGCACCGCTGATCGAGGCGACGTTGAAGGAGAACGCCTGGGGCGAGCCGATGTGCGGCTGCCCGAGCCGGCTGAACAGGATGCGCAGCATCGCGTTGGCGTCGGTGGCGGTGCCGACCGTGGACCGGGCGTTGGCGCCCATCCGCTCCTGGTCGACGATGATCACGGTGGTCAGCCCGTCCAGGACGTCGACCTCCGGTCGGGCCAGGTTCGGCATGAAGCCCTGCAGGAAGGCGCTGTACGTCTCGTTGATCATCCGCTGTGACTCGGCGGCGATCGTGCCGAACACCAGCGAACTCTTGCCCGAGCCGGAGACCCCGGTGAAGACCGTCAACCGGCGCTTCGGGATCTCGACGCTGACGTCCTTGAGGTTGTTCTCCCGCGCGCCCTGCACCCGGATCAGGTCGTGACTGTCGGCGGCGTGCGGCTCAGCGGACCGGGTGGTCCTCGGGGCCCTGCTCATCGTTGCTCCACATGGTTTGGGGGCCGTCGGCGCGGCCGGTTCAGCGCAGTTCCTGGAGCCGGATCATGTTGCCGGCGGGGTCGCGGACGGCGGCGTCGCGGATCCCGTACGGCTGCTCGGTCGGCTCCTGGACGACCTCGGCGCTGTCGGCGGCCTGGAGCCGCTCGAAGGCGCCGTCGAGGTCGGCGGTGGCCAGGACGATACTGGCGTAGGTGCCCTTGGCCATCATCTCGGCGATGGTGCGACGTTCGTCGTCGGTGATGCCGGGGTCGGCGGCCGGCGGATGCAGGACGATCGAGGTGCCGGGCTGACCGGCGGGCCCGACCGTGATCCAGCGCATGCCGCCGTACCCGACGTCGTTGCGGACCTCGAAGCCGAGGGTGTCCCGGTAGAAGGCCAGGGAGGCGTCCGGGTCCGTGTGCGGCAGGAAGCTGGCGTGAATGGTGACGTCCATGGCAGTCAGGCTAGTTTCAGCCCGGTGACCTGCGCTTCTCGATTCCTGATCGGTCTGGTCACCTGCTTCGTGACGCACGACGGCAGCTCCGCCGTCGCCGGGCGGGTCAGGCTCCGGTAGGTGCTGGGCGGCACCCCGACCAGTTCGGTGAACCGGGTGCTGAAGGTGCCCAGCGAGGCGCAGCCGACCGCGAAACAGACCTCCGTGACGCTGAGGTCCCCCCGCCGCAGCAAGGCCATCGCCCGTTCGATGCGCCGGGTCATCAGGTACGCGTACGGTGACTCCCCGTAGGCGAGGCGGAACTGGCGGCTGAGGTGTCCGGCCGACATGTTCACGCCCCGGGCGAGCGCCTCGACGTTCAGGGGCTGCGCGTACTCCCGGTCGATCCGGTCACGGACCCGGCGCAGCCGGGCGAGGTCGCGCAGGTGCTGGGCGGCGGCGGGAGCGCTGGTCACCTGCCACATGATGCCACCCCGCTCCCCGGTGCGTCCGCTCTGCCCCGTTCTGCCCCCTTCCGGCCGGCGTCCCGCCCGGGTGGCCCGGTGGTGACCGGCCGTTCTGGTGCCGGGCCGGACGGCCCCGCCGCCCGGGGCGCGGTGGCGCTGCCAGGAGGCGGTCCGCCGTCGCCGGCCGGCCCGGCGTCCAGCGACAGACGTAGGGGTGGGCGATGGAAATATTTAAACATCCGTCGGATGATCGGCCCGTGACCTGCACCGTAGCGTCGATGCAATTCACCCCGCACCGGCTCGATTGCGGATCGTAACGACCGGGCGGGCGTTGCGGGACGATCCGTGACGGACCGCTCCGGCGGTGGTGGATCGGCGCTCCATGCTGTCTTTTCCGACCCCCAAGAAGGAGCAGCGGTGCCCCTCCGACCGTTCCCCCTCCGTGGCCGCCGCAACCTCGCGTTGCTGCTCTCCACGACCCTCGTCGTGTCCCTGACATCCGTGGCCGCGACGCCGGCCGCAGCCGCCCCGGACGACCCCGACCGATCGAACCCGATCTTCCTCACCGGCCCGAACGAGGGCAGCCCGGAGGAGATCGCCATCCGGTACCTGCGGGGCAACCCCGAGCAGCACGGCGTGACCACGGCCGACGTCGGTGACCTCGCCGTGCTGTCCAGCTACACCAGTCGCCACAACGGCGTCACCCACGTCAACCTCGCCCAGCGCTACCAGGAGCGGGAGGTGTTCGGCGCCGCCGCCACGGTCAACGTCGCCCGGGACGGCAGCGTCGTCTTCGTCGGCGACAGCCTCGTCTCCGGCCTCGCCGTCAGCCCCTCCGGTGCCGCCGACCTCGACGCGGTCGACGCGGTGGAGGCCGCCGCCGACGCGCTCGACCTGGCCGCGCCGAAGAACCCGCGGGTGATGAGCCGCGCGGGCGGCGCCGCCCAGCGCACCGTCGTCAGCGGCAGCGGCATCTCCGACGAGCCGATCCCCGCCAAGCTCGGCTGGCAGCCCACCGAGGACGGGCTGCGCCTGGCCTGGCAGGTCGTGATCGACGACTCCTCCGACAGCCACCTCTGGAACGCCACGGTCGACGCGAAGACCGGTGACCTGCTCGACGCCGAGGACTGGACCACCCACGACGAGACGGACGACCTCCACGACACCCTCGGTGGGCACGTCGCCGGCCGGACCCTGGCCGCCCCCACGACCGTGCTCGGCTCGCCCGACCCGGTCCAGGACGGGTCGAGCTACCGCGTCTTCGGCTACCCGACGGAGAGCCCCAACGACGGCCCCCGGACCACGGTGACCAACCCGGCGGACAGCCTCGCGTCGCCGTACGGCTGGCACGACACCGACGGTGTCCCGGGCCCGGAGCACACCACCACCCAGGGCAACAACGTCCACGCCTACCAGGACCAGGACGCCAACAACGCGCCCGACTTCGGCAGCAGCCCGGACGGCGGCCCGAGCCTGACCTTCAACTTCCCGCTCAACCTGGGCGAGCACGCGCAGAGCTACCGGGACTCCGCCACCGCCAACCTGTTCTACTGGAACAACATCATCCACGACGTCTCCTACCGCTACGGCTTCGACGAGGCGTCCGGCAACTTCCAGGTGAACAACTACGGCCGGGGCGGCACCGGCGGCGACTACGTCCGCGCCGAGGCCGCCGACGGCGCCGGCACGAACAACGCCAACTTCTCCACCCCGGCCGCCGACGGCGGCGCCCCGCGCATGCAGATGTTCCTGTGGCCGGGCAACCAGTTCGGCGCGCAGAACCAGGTCGTCGTCGACGGCGTGGGCTCGTTCGACGCCTCCTGGGCGCGGTTCAGCCCGGCCCCCACGACCACCGGCCTGCCCGGACACCGGTTCGTCTACGGCGGCACCGGCTGCGCCGCCTCGTCGTACCCCGGCACGCTGCCGACCGGCGGCTGGATCGCGGTGGTCGACGGCGGCACCACCGCCTGCACCTACCTGCTGCGGACCCAGGTCGCCGAGTCCCTCGGGGCGAAGGCGGTCGTGGTCGCGCACAACGCCACCGGGGCCGCGCCGGTGCTGACCGGCGCCATGACCACCGCCCCGGTCACCATCCCGGCGGTCGCGGTGACCCAGGCCGACGGGGCCGCCCTCAAGACCGCGATCGCCGACGGCGCGGTCACCGGCTCGCTGCGCAAGCACCCCAGCCACCCGGGCATCCGCGACGGCGACCTCGACGCCGGCATCGTCATCCACGAGTACGGTCACGGCATCTCGCTGCGGCTCACCGGCGGGCCGGGCATCAACTGCCTCACCGGCAACGAGCAGATGGGTGAGGGCTGGAGCGACTTCTTCGCGATCAACACGCTGCTCGACCCGCGGCTCGACACCGCCGAGGGCACCCGTGGCCTGGTCCCGTACGTCCTCTACCAGGAGGACCGGAGCGGCAACGGCCTGCGCCCCCGGCCGTACTCGCGCGACATGGACAAGCAGCCGTTCACCTACGACAGCATCAAGACCGGTGGCTGGCTGAACGGCACCTCGCTGGCCGCCCCGCACGGCATCGGCCACGGCTGGGCCGCCGTGCTGTGGGACATGACCTGGGACCTCATCGACAAGCACGGGGTCAACCCCAACGTCTACGGCCCGTGGAACAGCGGCGGCAACAACCTCGCCATGCAACTGGTGATGGACGGGTTGAAGATGCAGGGCTGCGGCCCCGGTTTCGTCACCGGCCGCAACGCCATCATCGCCGCCGACGCCGCCCTCACCGGTGGCGAGAACGCCTGCACCCTGTGGGCCTCCTTCGCCCGCCGTGGTCTCGGCTACAGCGCCGTCCAGGGCACCACCAACCGGGACGACAACACCGAGGCCTTCGACACCCACCCGTCCTGCGGTGGTGACTTCCTCAACCGCGCCGCCCAGCCGGCCCTCAACACCGTCAAGGCCGGCAGCGCCGCACCGATGAAGTTCGCGCTGTCCGCCAACCGGGGCCTGGACATCCTGGCCAGCAACTCGCCGTACTCGCGCCTGGTCGACTGCGACACCCTGCGGACCGTCAACCCCGACGGCTCCGTCACCCCCCGACCCACCCCCGTCGCCGCCGTCAGCCCCGGCAACTCGGGCCTGTCGGCCAACGCCAACGGCCAGTACAACTTCGTCTGGAAGACCGACGGAAGCTGGGCCGGCACCTGCCGTGAGTTCGTCCTGACCCTGGACGACGGCTACCAGTACCGCTCCTACTTCACATTCACCTGATCGGACCACCGGCCCCGGCCGGAGCCAGGGGAGCGTCCCGCGCGCCACGGGACGCTCCCCGTTCCGTTGACCGGCCCCGGCGGGGTCACCGAGGTGGCGGCCCCGGGACGCTGCCGGTGACCAGGGCGCGGCAGGCCGCCCGGTCGTGGGGCAGCCCGGCGTCGCGGAACGCCAGGCCGACGCTGCCGTTGCGGGCGTCCCACAGGTCGGCGTTGTCGACCAGCGCGCCGAGATAGCGACGCTGGGCGGGGGAGAGCGGGTCGTCGGCGCGGCCGGCGAAGAGGGCGCGCAGCAGCGCTCCCCAGTCGCCCCTGACCGTGTGCGGGCTGACGATCGGGGCGAGGGCGAGCGCCGCCGGCAGCAGGCGGTCGGGGTCGTCGACCCGGGCGACCGCCGCGTCGACGAGCGCGAACCGGATCCGGCTGTGGAGCTGGGGCGGGCGCTGGGTGAACCAGTCGTCGGTGGCGACCGGGTCCGCCAGGGCGGTGAGGATCTCGGTGGTCGCGACCGGGTCGTCGGCCAGGGCGGGCGCCAGGGCGGCGCAGGCCCGCACCCCCGGATGCGGGTCGGCCAGGTACGCGCGCGGTGCGAGGCCGAGCTCGCCCATGGCCAGGACGAGGGCGGCCCGTTCGTCCGGCCCCGCCCCGGCGGCCAGGGCGTCGAGGCGCCGCGCGATCGTGGCCGTCCCGGTCAGCGCCGGACGGCAGACGCTCACCGCGTGCGCCGCCGCCGCGCGCACCGTCGGCGCGGGGTCGGCCAGCGCGGCCGTGGCCGCGTCGAGCACGGTGGGGACGACGTCCCGGCAGCCGAGCACGGCGCGGGCGTACAGCGCGTTGGCCAGCACCTCGTCGGCGAAGACCTCGTCCTCGTCGCCCGCGTCGAGCGCGGCGACCAGGGCGGCGTCCACGTCGACGCCGGCCGGATCGGCGAGGTCGGCGAGCTCGGGGGACGACCGGCCGCTCTCGGCGACGGCTGCGAGGAAGGAGAGCAGGTTCGCCCGCAGCGCCGCGTCGGCGGCGCCGCAGAGGCGCGGGTCGTTGATCAGCGCGGCGACGGCGGCAGCGGCGGGCGGCGTCGCCGTCCACGGTGTGCCCTGGTGGATCACGGCCGACCAGAGGTGCTCCAGCGCCGCGTTCCGGCTGGCCGCGTCGCCGCCGGCGAGTGCGGCCAGGTGCCCGGGGGTGTCGGTGGCCCGCCCGTAGGCGTGCAGCAACGTGGCGAACCGCCCGGTGTCGATGTCGGTCACCCGGGGAACCTACCGCCCGGGTACGACACGACACGGGCCCGCTGCCGGGAACGGGTCGACGCTCCGCCGGCGGTCCCGACGGCCCACCGGCGGCGGGAACTCATCGACACCGATAGTTTCGGCCGTGTTCCGCTGGGGCCGCCCCGACGCTGCCGCGCAGCCCCTGCTGGCCTGCGGCACGAGTCGTGACGCGGCTCGTCGCCCGGGTCACGGGTCAGCGGAGCCGACGTCGTCGCGACATAAGAACATTGACGCTTAACGATTAATATGATTACTGTTTCCGCATCGAGTTTCCGATATTTTCCGAAACTCGTTGGTGCCGCTCGCCGCACCAGATTCCACCACCACCCCCACATCTCCTGGAAAGGAGAGCCCTGATGGTCATCACCTCGGGCCGCTCTCGGATCCGCTCGACGGTCGTCGCGCTGGCGGTCACGGCGCTCACCGCCGCCGCAGCGGTGACGGCGGTCGCCACCACCACCGCCGCCCGGGCCGCCGACGGCCCCGCCGCCGCCTCCGTCGAGGACGAGGGCGCGGACTGCCCGGTCTCCCTCCCGGGCTCACTGGCGGCCAACCCCCGCCTGCCCGACCCCTTCCGGAAGCTCGACGGCACCCGGATCGCCACCACGTCGGACTGGCGGTGCCGCCGGGCGGAGATCAGGGAACTGGCGGAGCGGTACGTCTACGGCGAGAAGCCCGCCAAACCGGCCACCGTCACGGGAACGGTGTCGAGGAGCACTGTCACCGTGAACGTGACGCACAACGGCAGGAACGCCAGCTTCTCCGCCGGGGTCAGCCTGCCCAGCGGGAACGGGCCGTTCCCGGTCGTCGTCGTGCTGGGCGGGTTCGGGGCGGACACGACCACCATCAGGTCCGCCGGTGCCGCCGTCGTCACCTACGACCCCCTCGCGGTGGGCCGGGAGGGCACTCCACGCAGCAACAAACAGGGTGCCTTCTACAGCCTCTACGGCTCGTCGAGCAGCACCGGGCTGCTCCTCGCCTGGGCCTGGGGGGTGAGCCGGATCATCGACGTCATCGAGCAGTCCGGCGGCGACATCCTCCGGGGGGACGCCACCGGCGTCACGGGCTGCTCCCGCTACGGCAAGGGTGCCTTCGTCACCGGCGCGTTCGACCAGCGCATCGCGCTGACCATGCCGATCGAGTCGGGCAGCGCCGGCGCTCCCATCTACCGCGGGTTGCCCGGCGAGTCCGGTGCCCAGCCGTTGAGCAGCGCCTACGGGGAGCAGCCGTGGCTGGGTGACGCGTTCGGCGCCTTCACCGGCAGCCCGAACACCCTGCCGGTGGACACCCACCAGATCGTCGCCATGGTGGCACCCCGGGGGCTGTTCGTCATGGACAATCCGCACATCGCCTGGCTGGCGCCGCGCTCCTCCAGTGTGGCGGCGCTCGGCGGCGCGGAGGTCTACCGGGCGCTCGGCGCGGGTGACAACCTCACCTACTGGTCGGACGTCCAGGACGGCAACCACTGCGCGGTCCGCCCCGAGTGGCGGACCCCGTTGCAGCAACACATCCAGAAGTTCCTGTCGAAGACGGCAAACACGCCCGGCACGATCAGGATCTCCAGCCGGGCGGCGGGCAACCTGTCCGAGTGGCGGGACTGGCAGACCCCCACCCTCACCGACGGCCCGACCACGCCGCCCACGACGCCGCCGACCACGCCGCCCACGACGCCGCCGACGACGCCGCCGACCACGCCGCCGGCGGGCGATGGCTGCTCGGCATCGGTGTCGGTCAACCAGTGGACGGGCGGCTTCGTCGCCACGGTACGGGTCACCGCCGGTGCGTCGCCGGTCACCGGCTGGACGGTGACGGCGCTCCTGCCGTCGGGTGCCGGCGTCACCAACGCCTGGAACGCCACCGGCAGTGGGACCACCGGCACGGTGCGGTTCACCAACGTCGCCTACAACGGCTCCCTCGCACCCGGCCAGTCGACCGAGTTCGGCTTCCAGGGCACCGGCACCGGGACCGCAATGACAGCCACCTGCGCTGCCAGGTAGGTCTCCGCAGGCGGCGACGTCCCCGGACGAGGGGCGGAGGCCAGGGCTTCCGCCCCTCGTCCGGCTACTGTGCGCAGAGTCGGCCGGTACCGACACTCACCGACGTCCGTCGACCGCGCCGATGCCCCGACGCCGATGGTGGCGCCGGCCACGGACCAGGCACCGGTGCGCCTACCTGGCACCGGCCCCGGACGACCACCGGCGCGTGCCGGCACCGTCACGGGCGTGCGCCAGCGCGTACCCGGCACCCCCGTGCGGCGGGGTGCCGGGTACGCGCCTCGGGCGGCGTCAGCTCGCCGTGCAGGTCAGGGTCGGTGTGCTCGGCGCGCCGGAGGACGACCCGAGGAACCCGAACGTCGTGCTGGCCCTGGCGGCGAGTGTGCCGTTGTAGGTGACGTTCCGGGCGGTGACCGTCGAGCCCTGGCTGGTGACGGTCGCGTTCCACACCTGGGTGATCGTCTGTCCGGCGCCGAATGTCCAGGTCACGGTCCAGCCGTTGATCGCGGAGGTGCCCGCGGTGACCCGTACCTCGCCCTGGAACCCGCCGGTCCACTGGCTGGTCACGGCGTACGTCGCGGTACAGCCGGCCCCGCCCGTCGGCGGGGGCGTCGTGGCGGTGGGCGTCGGGGTGGGCGGTGGTGTGGTGACCGGGCCGCCCCAGCCGGCGGTCGAGTCCAGCCACGCCGCGCGGCGCAGCATCCAGTCCCGCATGAACTGCACCTGGCCCTGCCAGGTGGGAGCGGTCGGAGTGAAGAAGTAGCCGATCATCGGCGTCGTCAGGTTGGGCCAGCGCTGGAAGTTGCGCTGGGCGGCGTTGGTCAGCGGCGCGGTGAGGGTGTCGATCCGGGTGCGCAGGGCGGCGTCGGAGAGCAGGCCGCGACGCAGTGCCTGCCAGCGCGCCCGGACCTGGTTGACGAAGGCCGGGTCGTGCAGCAACTGGGTGAACCAGTCGTTGCCCAGGGGCTGGCGGGTCTGCTGGTGCTGCCAGCCGGCGATCTGGTCGTTGCCGAAGAACCCGCCCACCCCGAAGGTGAGGTCGTAGTCCCAGAGCGGACCGGCGAAGATCTTGCTGTCCCGGTCCTTGTAGAAGTACGCGCTGCGGATGTACGAGTCCATCTCGCGGCTCAGCTCGTTGACGATCAACTGGTCCACGAAGGAGTCGACGTCGATGTACGCTCGGTAGCCGCTGACCGGATCGGCGAAGTTCGGTGCCCGCAGCACGTCGTGGAACTGCTGGATGTGGCTGCGCAACCAGTCGCGCTGCTCGGGTTGCAGCGGTGACGGGTCGGCCACTTCCAGGTAGTTCCAGCAGGTGGCGGCGGGGCCGGTGCACGGCAGCGTCGGCTCCTCGGCGGCCATCCACTCGAACTTCCAGATGTATCCGCCGGTGATCCGGGGCAGGGTCCGGTCGCCCTCACGCAACTGCTTGAGGTCGAGCCGGTTCTTCGAGTTCTTGATCGTCTCGACGATCATGTAGACGCCCATGTAGTCGTCCGCGCCCACCGGTCCCGCGTCGGTGTTCAGATAGAACTCCGCGAACGCGTACCGGGGGGCCGGCAGCCCCATCTCGCGTCCGACGTCGTAGACGAGGGCCTCCCGGATCAGCGCCTTGTCGGTGAACGGGCCGCGCAGCACCCAGTCGGAGTCGGCGGGCATGCCCAGCACAGGGTGGTCGGCGTCGTCGTCCTCGTTGTCCCAGAACTCGAGGCGGTACGGCGTCTTGTCGAACGTCGACGACGACTGCCCGCGCAGCCGGAATCCGGCCCGGGTGGCGACCGCCGGGGCGGCGGCCAGCGACGTCGTGCTGCCGCCCCCGGGCTGGAAGATCATGGTGGCGGCGTCGAGGTACTCGCGGTCGGGCCGACCCGCGCCGTACGAGTCGATCAGAATCACCGGCAGGTCATGGGCGGTGGCGGAGGCGCGGGCGACGTACATGGCGGTCCCGGGCGCTCCGGAGGCCGTCTGTCCGACGAAGGCCTGCGCCCGAAGTTGGGTGGTGCGGGTGAACCGCAGCGGGCTGCCCGGGTAGAGCGGCGACTGGACGGTGGGGAGCCGCCCGTCGGTGGTGTACCGGATCTGCGCGCCGCTGACCGTGGTGCCCAGCGACACCGTGACCTCCCCCTGGAAGGTGCCGCTGGGCACGGAGAAGGTGATGTCGCCGACCAGGTCCTCGGCCGCGGCGGCTGCCTCGGCGGCGTCGGGGGTCGCGCCGGTGGGGACGGTGCCGGTGGTGGGCACGGAGCCGGCGGCCGGTTCGGCGCCCGCCGGTGGCGAGCCGGGGACGAGGAGCCCGGCGACCAGCAGGGCTGCTGCCGCGACCCGTGCGGTGCGGGCGGTCGCCGTCGCGACGCCGGTACTGCGGACGGTCATACGCACGATGCCTCCTGTTCGTGTCGAGGGGTGGTGGCCGGTGTGGTGGTGCCCGCCGCAGAGGTCGCGGCGTGGAAGTGGCGGCGTAGCGTCCGCCGCCACGGCACGTCCGGCAGTTCCGGACGGAGAGCGGCCAGCCCGGTGGCGTACTTCGAGATCCGGGCGGGTCTCGTCCCGCGTTGCCAGAGCAGGCGGTCGACCGGTGAGGCGACCGCGCTGGTCTTGGTCTCGACCACGGCGAGGTCCGGCAGGTGCAGCGTGGTGGGGCCGTGCCGCCAGGTGAGCCCGGTGTCGATGGTGACCCGGCTCGCGGTGGTGGGCAGCAGCAGGGTGGCCCGGCGGTAGCCGGTGACCAGCGACGGGACGAGGGTGCCGCCGGCGGTCGGGTGGATCTGCTCGCGCGTGAGCGCCGCGTCGACGAAGCCGCGCCCCGGGCCCACCGTGTCGCGGTCCTGCGGCCGGTACGGCAGCCGGTGCTTGGTGACGGTGCCCCGCGCCCCGCTGAGCTTGACCTCCAGCCAGCACTGGGCCGAGTCGAGGTAGGTGCGGGTGCGCACCTTGAACCGCCGGCGCCGCCGGTACGCCGCGCAGTGGTAGCTGGCCAGCCAGGGGGTGTCGAAGTACACCGACTCGTAGCGGAACTCGCGTTCGCCGTCGATGTCCAGCACCCGGGCGTACGGGGTGAGCCGGTCCAGCAGGTCCGGCAGGTCGGCCACCGCGACGACGTACTTGCGGTCCACCCTGGTCTGCAGGGCGGCCCGGTCGATCAGCTCGGTCAGCCCCACCGGGTCCAGCGCGGCCAGCGCCGACGCGACGCTCGGCGGGTTCACCGGTGCGCTCCGGCCTGCGCGGGTCTGCCGGCCCCGGCGGTCAGGCCCCGGCCGGCGACCGAGTACCGGACGTCGACCACGGTGGTCTCGTTGACCAGGTCGAGCCGCTGGACGGTGGCGGCGTGCACCCGGGCGTTGAGCAGCTGCTCCACCTGGGCGACGAGCGCGACGTGATCGGTGACGGCCGAGTCGAGCACCAGGATCTGGTGCCGGTAGTGGCGCAGCAGCCGCCGGTGGTCGCCGAGGTACATCACCGCGAGGATGAGCGCCATCAGGCCGGCGCTGAGCCATACCGAGGTGGTGCTCAACGCGCCGAGGATGCCCAGGGCGAGGGCGGAGAAGTAGTACGCGACCTCGTGCTGGTCGAGCTCGGTCGACCGGAGGCGGATGATGGACAGCACGCCGAACAGCGCCAGCCCGAGCCCGAGCCCGGCGCCGACATTGCTGGCGCTCAGCGCGCTCGCCACGGCGAGGACGCCGACGTTGACCCCCAGGTAGGCGACGACGAGGTCCCGACGGCGGTGCCGGGGGAAGTAGAGCCCGAAGACGAGTAGCACCACCGCGCAGATGTCAATGGCGAACAGGACGAGCTGCGACATCTCGTACCTTCCTCCCAGGTCGTCGTCGGGTCACGCGGCGCCGGGGTACACCGTCCCGGGACGAATCCGCGCGCAGAAGCCGAACGTGGCCGATACTTTCGGTGAATTTTCGGGAACTCCCCGGAAAAAGGTAATCCGTTAAATTGTCGCCCGTCAATGCCGTGCAGGGCGTGGCAGGCCAATTATGCGAACGTTAACATCGCGGTTCAGGCGCGAGAGTGGATGGTGTCGTGGCTGTTCAGCGCGCTTCGATCACCGTGAGCGTGGTCGAGGTGGCGCTATCCGAATCCGAAAGTTTCGGTTCGGTCAGCGCGACGGTCGGTCGCCGGCCCGCGCCCGCGCGCTTCTCCCGCGCCCGCGCCGGCACCATCCGTACGGCGTCTCGCAGCGGCGGAACCGGTCCGTCCCGGCCCGCGCCGCGACCGCGCGGGACAGACTGTCGGGATGTCCTCGACGATGCTGGTGGTCGGTCCGAAGCTGGCGGTGGCCCTGGTCGTGCTCACCGCCGCCGCGGCGGCGGTGGCGACCCTCGGCCGGCTGGGGCACGGGCGGCAGATCGCGGTCGCGGCGGGCCGGGCCGCGGCGCAACTGGCCGCCGTGTCGCTGCTGATCGCCGCGATCGTGGCCTCGCTGTGGGCCACCGCCGCCTTCGTGACGGTGATGTGCGCGGTGGCGACGGTCACCTCCGCCCGCCGCGTCACCGGGAGCCGCCGGGGCTGGTGGGTGGGGGTGCCGATCCTGGTCGGCAGCCTGTCGGTGGTGGGCGGGCTGCTGCTGGCGGGGGTGGTCCCGCTGCGCGGGATCGCGATCATCCCGGTCGCGGGCATCCTCATCGGCGGCGCGATGACCGCCACCTCGCTGGCCGGGCGGCGGTCCCTGGACGAGGTCGCCACCCGGCGCGGCGAGGTCGAGGCGGCCCTCGCCCTGGGCCTGACGCCCCGGGACGCGGTCCTGCTCGTCTGCCGGCCCGCCGCCGCCCAGGCGCTGGTCCCGGCGCTCGACCAGACCCGCACGGTGGGCCTGGTGACCCTGCCCGGCGCCTTCGTCGGGGTGCTGCTCGGCGGCGCGAGCCCGCTGGCCGCCGGGATCACCCAACTGTTCGTCCTGGTCGGCCTGCTCGCCGTCGAGGCGGTCGCCGTCTTCCTGACCGTCGAGCTGGTGGCCCGGGGCCGCCTGCGGGCCGCCGCCGGGTGACCCCGACCCGGGTACGCCGGGTCAGGGGGAGGTGCCGGGGTCAGTGGTAGCTGAGGCGGGCCAGCGGCTCGACCAGTTCGCGTTCCTCGTAGGACAGGTGGGACAGCAGGGCGTCGGTCAGCAGGTCGACCGCCGAGCGCAGGCCACCGATGTCGCCGTCACCGCTGACCAGCGCCACCAGCGCGCGGTCGACCGCCTCGATGACACCGTGGATGACCCGGTGCTCCTCCTCCAGACGCCGGGTCACCGGCCCCAGGCGGGGGTCGGCGCGGCGCAAATGGGGCAGCATCGTGGCGTCCTCGATCGTGTGGTGGGTGGTCACCACCCGGCAGTACGACTCGCAGTAGGCGCCGAGGGTCCAGTTGTTCTGCCGCAGGGTCATCTCGTTGAGGTGCGACCGGGCGGTACCCACGTCGAGCACACCGGCCTCGACCTGGTCGACCAGGTCACGGAGCTGGGTCAGCTCCTGTCGCAGGTGGTCGTGCACGTCGATGAGGTGCTGACCCTGGGCCCGTTCCCGCGCCGAGTAGGTACGGCCCTCCTGCGGGGCCGGTCCGGTGGGTCGGGTGCCTTCGTCCCAGGCGGCGGTGTCGCTGTGCCGCTTGCCGTCGTCGGGGGTCGGCGTGACACCGAGGCCGGGGATCTCCCGCGCCACCGTGCTGTCCGTGGGCCCGCCGCCCGACCCGCCGCCGTCCGGGTGCCCGGATGCCCCGGTACCGGTCGACGACGGGGCCCGGTCCGGCCGGGCGTCCGGCGCGGTGCCCGGTCCCGGGCCGTCGGCGGTCGTCGGCACGGTGCCGGCGCGGGCCGCGTCGACCAGCTCGCGGACCGCCGGCGCGACCTCGGCGCCGAAGCGCTGGATGTCGGTCGGGTCGTCGCTGCCCAGGATGAAGCCGGTGACGCCGTGCACCAGCGTGAGGTCGGCCAGCCGCTCGGCCCAGTCGTCGGGTGAGCCGCTGATGCCGCCGGAGCCGCCCCGGCCGAAGGTACCGGTGATGTTGAGCAGCCGGCGCACGTCGGCGGGGGAGCGGCCGGCGCGGCCCGCCGCCTCGTCGATGATCGCGTTCAGCTCCGGCAACCGGTCGATGTCGAGGTAGCCGAGGCTGGGCAGCCAGCCGTCGGCGAGCCGGCCGACGAGCCGGAGCATCCGGGGCTTGTAGGCGCCGACCCAGATGCCGATGTCGTGGGCCGGCAGCGGCCCCACCTTCGCGCCGGTGACCCGGTAGTGATCGCCCTCGACCTTGACGGTGCGGCCGGCCCGCCCCCAGAGCGCCCGGATGATCCTGATCGCCTCGTCCAACGCGACCACCGCCTCGGCCGGGGTCCGGTGCGGGCCGCCGTTGGCGACGATCGCCTCCCAGAAGGCCCCGGCCCCCAGGCCCAGCTCGACCCGTCCGCCGCTGAGCAGGTCGAGGCTCGCCGCCGAGCGGGCGAGCACCGCCGGCGGGCGCAGCGGCAGGTTGGCGACGTTGGGCGCGACGCGCACCCGCTCGGTACGCGCGGCGATCACCGACAGCAGCGTCCAGGTGTCGAGGAACGCCGGCTGGTACGGGTGGTCCTGCACGGTCACCAGGTCCAGCCCGACCCGCTCGGCGAGCTGGGCCAGGGCCACGACCTCGTCGGCGCGCTCGGCCTGCGGCGTGAGGAAGGAACCGAACAGCAGCTCGTGCCCGTAGTCGGCCATGGTGGCACCTCCGAAACCTGGTTGATGCGTCAACCATATCGCGGTTGGATGACACGTCAACCAATGGCTATCGTCACACCATGGAGACCCACCCGCTGACCGCCCGGGAACAGCGCGCCTGGGAGGGGTACCGGCGCATGCAGGGCCTGCTGGCCAGCCAGCTCAACCGCCACCTGCTGCGCGAGACGGGACTCTCCGAGGCCGATTTCGTCATCCTCGACGCCCTGCTCGCCGCCCCCGACCACCGACTGCGCAGCCTCGCCCTGCGCTGTGAGGTGCAGTGGGAGAAGAGCCGCCTCTCCCACCACCTCGCCCGGATGCAGCAGCGGGGGCTGGTGGCGCGCGAGGAGTGCCCGGAGGACTCGCGGGGCGCGGTCTTCCGGCTGACCGACGCCGGCCGGGCCGCCGTCACGGCAGCCGCCGGTCACCGGGTCGCCGCGATCCGGTCGTACCTGCTCGACCTGCTCACCCCCGAGCAGATGGACACGCTCGGGGACGTCAGCGAGGCGGTGCTCACCCGGCTCGCCCGCGAGGACCCGCACCGCCACGCGATCGCCGAACTGGCCCGCCCGGACCCGGGAGCCCGCTCGAACCCGGGAGCCTGACCGCCCCCCGGTGGCCCTGGCCGGGCGGGCCGCCGCCGACGGCGGGCCCCGGGCCGCCGGGCGGGACCGGGCCACCGGTGACGACAGTGGACACCCGGCGGGCGTGCCGCGCGGGCGGTATAACCCGCGGCGGCCAGGGTATGTGGATCAATGGCTGCGGGTACGCGACCACGGGACCGCCCCCACTGCCAACGGACCGCCGACGGAGGAGGAGTGCCGGATGTCGATGCGTAGATGGCTCGCCGGTGCGGGCGTGCTGGTGCTGACCAGCCCCATGGTGGCGTGCGCGGAGGGCACGTCGCCCGACGACACGGGCGCCTCGGCACCGACACCGGCCGCCACGACCTCCGCCGACCCCGCGCCCACCGGCTCCGCCACGCCACCGACCGGCAGCCCGTCGCCGACCGGCACCGCGCCGCCCTCGCCCCGGCCCACCGCGACCTCCGGTACCGACCCGGTGCTGTCGGGCACCCGGCAGGTCACCATCGTCCGGGTGGACGCGTTCGAGTCGGGACTGACCCTGACCGACGAGGGCCGGCTGGGCGAGGCGGACGGCGACAGCGGCCGGCAGTTGTTCGTCCCGACACCGCTCACCGGCGGCACGTTCCTGATCAGGTCGTACCGTGGGGCCGGTGGTGGGCCGGGCACCGGCGAGCCGGTCTGCTGGCAGGTGCACAACCCGCAGGACACGGGACCGCTGACGGTGCGGGGTGCCACCTGCGACGAGGGCGACGCCGGTCAGCAGTTCACGATCGCCCCGGCCGCCGGGGGCGAGCGCACCTACCAGATCAGCAACCGGTCGGCGTACCTGCGGTACTCCGCGCAGTCCGGGCTGATCCTCGAAGAGTTGGGAGACGCCGAGCCGTCGAGCGGCTTCCGGTTCAACGACAACGGCCCCGCGCCCGACCGGGAGTAACGCACCCGACCGCGCGTACCGCGTCAGCACCCCCCTGCGGCCCGGCCCGAGTGCCGGGCCGCACCCGTGGGCTCGGCCCACCCCGACACCGACGGGCTGCGGGACGTCGGCCCAGCCCTCCCGTCGGGCCGTGGGCGCACGCGGCCACCACCCTACAGACGGGCGAGAAGGCCAGGCATAACCGGAATCCGCCGGGAATCCCGACCAGTGGTACCGACCCGGGGTGGCCCGCCCGTCGGCGCGGGCGGGCCACCGTTCTGGTGTTGGTCCCTACTGGCCGATGGTGGCCTGGGGGCCGGCGTGGGTGCGCAGCAGGGCGGGGACGTCGG
>NZ_LRQV01000020.1 GCF_001567585.1 Micromonospora rosaria | reverse complement strand
CGAGCGGGACCACCGGCGCCGAGGTGGCCGGCCGTTCCCGGGTGACCCGGTTGCCCCGGGGGCGCGGCTGGGCGGGCAGCCGGGTCACCCGGGCCATCCGGCCCTGGTCCGGCGCGGCGGGCGCGGGCGGCTCGGTGGTGATCAGGTCGGCCGGGACGAGCACGGTCGCGGAGACCCCGCCGTGCGTGGAGGGGCTCAGGTGCACCCGGATGCCGTGCCGGCCGGCGAGCCGGGCCACCACGAACAGCCCGAGCCGGGCGCTCTCGGCGGGGTCGAAATCGGGCGGGGTGGCCAGCCGGCGGTTCGCCTCCGCCAGGGCCGCGGCCGACATCCCCAGCCCCCGGTCGACCACCTCGATGGCGTACCCGTCCCGGGCCCGCCGGCCGCTGACCTCGACCCGGGTGTGCGGCGGGGAGAAGGCGGTGGCGTTCTCGATCAACTCGGCGAGCAGGTGGATCACGTCCCCGACCGCCCGGCCGACCGTGGCGGCCGGCTCCAGCACGGTCACGTCGACCCGGTCGTAGGACTCGACCTCGCTGGTGGCGCCCCGGACCAGGTCGACCATGGCCACCGGGTTGCGCCAGCCCCGGCCGGGCGCCGCACCGGCGAGGATCACCAGGTCCTCGGCGTGTCGCCGGAGCCGGGCGGCCAGGTGGTCGACCCGGAACAGCTCGGCCAGCTCGTCCGGGTCCTCGGCCCGCCGTTCCAGCCGGTCCAGCACGGCCAACTGCCGGTGTACCAGCCCCTGGCTGCGCCGGGCGATGTTGAGGAAGACCTCGTTGAGGCCACGCCGCAGGGTGACCTCGTCCACCGCCGCCTTGACGGCGGTCCGCCGTACCTCGTTGAACGCCCGGCCCACCTCGCCGATCTCGTCCCGGCCGTACTCCAGCGGGGGTGCCTCCCGGGCGACGTCGACGTCCTCGCCGCGTCGCAGCCGCCGCAGCACGTCGGGCAGCCGGCGGTCGGCCATCTCCTGCGCGGCGTCGCGGACCGTGGTGAGCCGCTGCACCAGCGAGCGGCCCACCCGCAGCGCCACCAGCGCGGAGATCACCACGGCGAGCAGCCCGAGCAGGCCCGCCCCGCCGAGGCGGAGCAGGATGCCGATGGCGACCGGCACCGACCGGTCGGCCATCGCGTCGGACTGGGTCAGCTCGAAGTCCCGCATGAGCTGCTGGACGGCGTCGTGGCTGGCCCGCCAGTCGGCGAGGTCCACCGGGGGGCGCCCGGTGCGGCCGGCGGCGACCAGGTCGTCCTGCATCGCCTGGAGCCGGCGGGCCTCGTCGCGCTCGGTCAGCCGGCGGTAGGCGGTACGGTCCGCCGAGGGCAGTTCGGCGACCGCGCCCTCGATGAGGAAGCGCTGGTTGCCGATGGTCTGCACGAGTCGGGTGTGCTCACCCTCGGCGTACCGGCCGGCGGTCGCCGCACCGGCCACCAGCGCGTCGGTCTGGGCGAGCAGTTCCCGGGACCGGCCGAGGTCGGTGAGCGCCCCGACCTGCCGGTTGAGGTCCGCGTCCGGCAGCGTGGCCAGCGCCCCGAAGGCCTGGAACGCCGAGGTGACCATGCCGGTGTAGAGGCCGAACGCGCCGGCCCGGTCGACGTCCCGCCGCTCGATGAAGCCCCGACCGGCGGGCAGCGCGTCCAACGTGCCGAGCAGTTCGTCGAGGCGGGCGTCGAGCAGGTCGTTGGTGGCGCCGCGGAGGGACTCCCCGGCGAGCCGCTGGCGCAGGTCGGCCACGGCCACGTCGGTCCGCTCCCACTGCCGCGACAGCGGCGGCGTCGAGCCGGTACCGGCCAGGTGGACCATCGAGAGCCGGCGTTCGTTCTGCAACTCGGCGACCACCCGCTCGCCGGGACGACCGAAGTCGTCGAGCAGGGCCCGGGCGTCGAGCAGGTCGCTGGCCGGGCCGACGGTGAGCGTGGTCGCGAAGATCCACAGTGCCACCAGCGCGGCAACGGGGGTGACGACCAGCGCGGCCAGCTTGGCGCGGATCGGCCAGTCACGCGTGTTCATCGCAACCTCGCCCGGACAGGTGACGGAAGAGGCACCCGACCAGCGGCGGACCCGGCCACGGTGCCGGGCACCGGCACGGGCACCTTGGGCAGGATACGTAATCGAGGGCGGATGCACTACCGGCTGTGGCCGCCCCGGTCACCGGTCGGAACTCTCCACAAGGGACAACTGGGACGACCGGACACCCCGTACGACGCTCGATGCGGCGGCCTCGATCAGGTGTTGCCGCCGCGGAACCCCCGTCGATGCCCCACCGGACCGGTGCCGACCGGCGGCACCGGACGGCCCGAAGCCGGCCGACGTCGTTGCTCGATCCGGCCGGCGTTATCGCTCGATCCGGCCGGCGTTATCGCTCGATCCGGCCGGCGTTATTGCTCGATCCGGCCGGCGTCGGCCCGCCCGTTCTCTGGATCCGGTCAGGTCTGGCCGGTCGCCGCTGCGGTGTGCCCTGCGCGTTTCGGCCCGAAGCCGGCCCTTTTGCGGCAACCTCCGAGGAAAGTACCCCGGATCGGGATTGGCGATCACCGGCAGCAGGGAATACCAGGAGGTGAAGGAGGAGCCATGACGTCCACGCAGGTAATCGTGTTGGTGCTCGTCGTGCTGGTGCTCGCGGCCGTGGCCGCGGCGGTGGTGGTCGCCGGTCGACGGCGCGCGCTACGCCAGCGGTTCGGCCCGGAGTACGACCGGGTGGTCGCGGAACGGAACAGTCGCAGCGCCGCCGAGCGGGAGCTGCGGGACCGGGAGCGCCGGCACGCCGAACTCACCCTGACCCCACTCACGCCCGAGTCCCGGGCCCGGTACACGGCGGCCTGGGAGGAACTCCAGGTCCGGTTCGTCGACTCGCCGGCCGAGACCGTCGGCGACGCCCACCAGCTCGTCACCCGGCTCGTCGCGGAACGCGGCTACCCCACCGGTGACGTCGAGGACCAGATCGCCCATCTCTCCGTCGAGCACGCCCGGACGCTGAGCCACTACCGGGACGCCCACGAGATCCACCTGCGCAACGAGCGCGGCGAGGCCGACACCGAGGAGCTGCGCCAGGCCGTCGTGCACTACCGGGCCCTCTTCGCCGACCTGCTCGGCACGGAACCGGTCGAGCCCCGGACGGCGCAGCAGCGCCACACCGGGGCGGTCACGCCCGGGACGCCCCAGCCGCGCCACGCCGAGCCGACCACGCCCGGGACGCCGCACGCGCCCGGGACGCCGGAGCAGCGACCGGTCGAGCCGACCGCGCAGCGGGCCCCGGAGCAGCGCCGGGAGGAGCCGCACCAGGCGGCACGTCGGCCGGAGCAGCAGACCCCGCAGGACGTACCGACCCGTTGAGGAGGCCAGCCGCGATGCGCCAGGACGAGCAGCAGGTGAACAAGGACCAGCCCGAGGCCGTACGGTCCGCGCCGGTACCGGTGGAGGGCACGACGAACGGCAGCTACCGCGCCGGCCGTACCGACGTACCCGAGGACGCGCTGGAGGACCGGGGCACCTTCGACGACCCCACGGTCGCCGGTGAGCGGGTCGACGGGGGCGTCGCCGACGGCAGCCGGCACCGGAGCGCCACCACCGACCGGGACGGTACCGGGCGGGACGGCCGGCCCGAGTTCCACGAGCCGGGGCCGCTGCCGACCGCCTTCGGTGCGACCACCGTGGGCGGGGCCGTGGCCGCCTCGGCGCTGGCCGGCGGTCGGCCCGAGGACGAGCGGGACCCCCGGGGCGAGGACACCGCCCAGCCGGGCGACGGCGCCCCGGGCCGGACCGACCGGTTCGACGCCGAACGAGCCGACCCGACCGCCGCCGACCGCCTGCACCGCGCCGACGCCAGCGGTCGCACCGGCACGAACGACCACCCGGGCCGGCACGCCGACCCCGGTGACCGGCGCGACGACACCGTCCCGGTCACCACCATCCCGGGCGGGCCGGACCGGACGACCGGCCGGACCGGGCCGGGCGACGCCGCCACGGGCGGCACCGGGTACGGCCGGGCCGCGCCGACGATGGTCGACCCCGACGCCGACGGCGGCTCCGGGCTGGGCGACGCCGACCAGCCGGCCGGGAACGTGCCGGTGGACGCGGCCCGACTCTTCGACCCGGGTACCGCGCAGGGCTTCCGGGACCGTTGGCGCGACGTCCAGCTCCGCTTCGTGGACGACCCCAAGGCCGCCGCGGGCCAGGCGCAGTCCCTGGTCGACGAGGCGATCCAGGCGCTGGCCGCCGCCCTCGCCGCGCAGAAGGAGAAGCTGGGAAGCTGGCAGGAGAGCGGGTCGGACGACACCGAGCAGCTCCGGGTGGCGGTCCGGCACTACCGCGACTTCCTGGACCGGGTCCTCGGCCGCTGACCCCGACCGACCCGACGACGCCCTGACCCGACGACGCCCCCGCCACCCCGGCTGGGGCGTCGTCTCCTGTTCCGGTACGCCCTAGCCCTAGCCCTAGCCCTAGCCCTAGCCCTGGCCCTCGCCTCGCTCTGGCCCTCGCTTCGTCCTCGCCACGCCCTCGGCGTCGCCCGCCCTCGCCGGCCCGGCCGGGGTGGTGAGAAGGGTTCCCTTCTCTACCGGAGGCGTTAACAAGGGGCCCTTCCTTCCGCGCGACCCGGCATGGTGGCCGTCGGAGGGGGTACGCGAGTGGGACGAGGGTACGCGCCTGGGGACAGGAGGGCAGCAATCATGACGCAACGGGATCAGGGCCGCCGGCCGCTGGAGGAGAGCCCCGAGGTGGCCGCCGCGGTGGACGACGAGAGCACCGTGCCGCAGTTGCGTACCGGTGGCGGCGTCGACCGGGACAGCCCACGGTTCGCCGGTCCCGGTGAGCCGGTCGACGCCGGCCCGGCCACCGACGACCTGCTCGGCGACCCGTACGGGGCCGGCACCGGAGCCGGTGGGGACACCATCCGGACCGGCGGTGAGCAGCCCTGGGAACCGGAGGACCTGGTGGCGGCACGGGGTCAGGACCGCACCCCGGAGAACCTGGAACGCGCCCGCCGGGACCTGGCCGAGCAGGGGTCGGCGGCGGTGGAGCGGACGGTCCCCTGAGTCGGGGCCGCCTCCCGGGCTGGTGCCGGCCGCTGAGCTGCACCGGCCGCTGACGTGTGTCGGCCGCTGAGGCACGTCGGCCGCTGAGCCGCGCCGCCCCGCGTCCGCCGGCCCGTGGGGCGGGTCGGCGGACGCGGGGCGGAAGAGGGGTGGGTCCCCGACCCGACCGGTGCCGGTCGGGTCGGGGACCCCGGGGGAACCTGCCGCTCGGTGCCTCACTACCGGAAGCGGCGGGTAAGCGTGTCCGTCAGCTCAGCTGAGCGGCGGGTACGCGTTCTGCATGAGCTGGGTGAACTGCGCCGGGAACCAGGCCCCCGAGATCGGGGCGTCGCCCAGGGCGCCGCTCATGCTGTTGCCGTTGCGGGCGTTACCGGTGTAGGTCGGGTCGCACATCCGGTCGAAGCCCTTGCCGTCGGTGTTCGGGATCTCCCGGCTGGAGCCGTCCGACTCACCCGGGGGCTTCACCCAGACGTAGGCGTCGATGCCCGGCTCGGGGGCGGCCGTCGGCCGCTCGCCGAGGCCCGCACCGGCCTGGTTGCACCAGTTACCGGCGTGGATCCGCCGGTCCACCCGGCCACCGTTGACGTAGGCGTCCACGCTGGTCGACGGGCCCGGGCCGGTGGGCCGGGCGGCGCCGCCCCAGCCGTTGCGGGAGGTGTCGATCAGCATGCCGATGTTGGCGTCGAAGCCGACCCGGACCAGCTCGTTGCGGAAGGCCTGGGCGAAGGTCAGCTCGTCGTTGTACTGGTTCCAGTCGATCCACTTCGACTGCCGGACCGTCTGCCCGTTCACCGAGTCGGTGATCTTGACGTACGGCTCCTTGAGCGCGGAGTAGTTCGCGGTGTTCACGATGAAGCCGTGCACGTTGGCCGCGGAGGCCCCGGAGGCGCGGGAGGCGTCCCGGAGGATGTTGGCGGTGGGGGTGAAGTTGCTGTCCCAGCCGATCCAGCCGTGGTGGGCGGCGTCGATGTAGTTGTAGACGTTCGGGATCGAGCCGAGCTGCGCCAGGGCGTAGCCGACACCGTTGACGTAGGCACCGTTGGCCTTCACGGTGTCACACATCGCGGTGCCGCCCGGGTTGCCGGAGGTGTTGGTCACCAGGTTCGGCAGCGAGTCGATCTCGATGATGTTGATGATCCGCAGGTTGCGGTACTTCGCGTCGCCCTGGATCGCCTTGATCGGGTCGATGTACTGGGCCTTGTACTTGGGCAGCTCGTCCGCCTTCAGCTCACCGTTGGAGGCGAGGGCGGCGCAGTCGCGGCCGGGGAGGTTGTAGATGACGAACTGGATGTAGTCCACACCCTGCCGCAGGGCCTCGTCCAGGTGGTCACGCACGCCCATCGGGCCGTTGGACTGGCTGTTGTCGGTACCCTCGATCGCCGCGATCCGGTCGATCCAGACGGCGGTGGAGGTGTTGGAGATCCGGTTGCCGCCCGGGACGGACTCGGCCTTGGCCTTCCACTCCGGGTTCACGTAACCCCGGGCGTTCAGGTAGGGGTTGTCCACGCGGGGACCGCCCACCGGCGGGGTGGTCGGCGGCGTGGTGGGGGGCGTCGTCGGCGGAGTCGTCGGCGGCGTGGTGGGGGGCGTCGTCGGCGGGGTCGTCGGCGGCGTGGTGGGCGTGGTGCCACCGTTGCAGACCGTCCCGTTCAGGGTGAACGAGGTCGGCTTCGGGTTGCTGCCGCTCCACGAGCCGTTGAAGCCGAAGCTGGTCGAGGCGCCGCTGGCCAGCGAGCCGTTGTACGACAGGTTCCGGGCGGTCACCTGGCTGCCGGTCTGGCTGATCTCGGCGGACCAGCCCTGCACCACGCGCTGGCTGCTGTTCGGGAACGTCCAGCCCAGCGTCCAGCCGTTGACCGCGTCACCGATGTTCCTGATGGTGACGTTGGCGGTGAAGCCACCCTGCCAGTCGTTGGTCGTCCAGGTGACGTCGCACTGCGTCGCGGCGTGCGCCGCGGTGACCGGGAGGGTCACCAGTCCGCCCGCGACCAGGGCCCCCGCGCCGGCGAGCGCGAGCGCCCGGCGCTGGCCGGACAGCCTTCTCCACACATTCATGCCTGTGTTCTCCTTGGGCGAGACCGGGTCCACGATCGACCCAGCGGTACGGCCCCGGGGGACGCCCTGGAGGACGGCCATCGGTGCCACGGGATTTTCGGGGGGTGCCCGACCCGGACGGGCTGGTGGTGGTGTCACGGCCGACGCGACGGCCGGCCGGCGGCGGAGTGTCGTACCGGCGAACCGGCTGCCCTCGACATCTGCCTTCGCGGTGTGGCTCCCCGAACCGCGTGCAGCGATTCTTGCATGGGAGCGCTTCCATGGCAACGGCTCGATTAATTATCTCCCACCGAACCAGCACGACCGAAACCTGGCCGTCACGATTCGCCACCACAATGAAACTCTAAGAAGATTCATATGATTTCTTCATATTGACCCTTGATGTCCAGTTTACGCCTTACGGTGACCTTCAGTGACTGTGAAAGACGTTCAGCCACTCCGCGCCCGGTCTGGTGCGGCCGTGTCATCCGTGAAAGGCAGGAAACTCGATGTCGACGTTGCACAGGAGCCACGACGGCCGGGGCCAGCCCCGGGCCCGGACCAGGCGGCGACGGTTGCTGGCCGGCGGGCTGGTGGCGGGCAGCCTGGTGGCCGGGGCAACCGGCCTGACCGGGGTGGCCGGCCCGCCCGGCGGAACCGACCTGTTCGGCCCGGTGCTCGCCGGGTCCTCCTCGGTCGCGCTCAACCCTGGAGCCGTCCGGGCCACCGGCACACCCCGCGACGGGGACACCGACCGCGCGGAGCCGTCCCCGCCGAGCCGGCCCACCACGCAGGGTGACCGGCCGGCCGGGGTCACGCTGGACGTGCCGTGCGACCCGGCCCGGCTCATCGCCGCGCTCGTGCACCTCGACGCGCAGGGTGGCGGCGTGCTGCGCCTCGCCTCGTCGTGCACCTACGTGCTGACCGAGGCCGCCGCCGACGACGACCGCTTCGACGGTGGGGTGCGCGACGCCCGGGAGACCGCCGACCGGCTGGAGAACGGCGAGAACGCCACCAACACCGACAAGAGCCGGGCGGAGCTCCGCCGGGAGAACAGCTCCGGCCTGCCGGTCGTCTACCACCCGATCGAGATCCGGGGCGCGGGCGCGACCATCGCCCGGGACCCGAACGCGGCCGAGTTCCGCTTCTTCACCGTCCGCGACGGGGGCGAGCTGAAACTGAGCGACGTCACCCTCCGCAACGGCCGCTCGGTCGCCGAGGGCGGCAGCGTGCACGTCGTGCACGGCGGCAGCGCGGTGCTCGACGGGGTGACGGTCACCGACAGCGTCTCCTTCTCGGCGGAGGGCGGTGGCGGGGCGGTCTTCAACGACGGCAACCTGGTCGTCACCGACAGCACCTTCACCCGCAACGTCGCCGCCGCCAAGACCGGCCGGGGCGGCGCCCTGCTCAACGGGGGCGTCCTCACCGTGACCGGCTCGACCTTCGCCGACAACCGCGCCGCCTCGACCGGCGGCGGGTTCGCCAACTTCCGGGGTGCCGCCGAGGTCGGCGACAGCACCTTCCGCCAGAACCAGGCGGCGCAGGGCGGCGGCATCGCCAGCTTCTCGGCCCGTACCCGGGTCTGGGACACCGAGGTCGTCGGGAACACCGCCGAGGTCGGCGGCGGGGTCGCCAACGCCGACGCGACGCTCGCGCTGCGCGGTATGACCGTCCGCGACAACGTCGCCACCCGCAACGGCGGCGGCATCTCGGCCGTCAAGGGCCTGCTCACCCTGGACGAGAGCGTGGTCCGGGCCAACGTGGCGCGCGGCAACGGCGGCGGGCTGTACGTCGAGCAGTCCAACGTGCCCGTCCGGCGTACCGAGGTGAGCGGGAACGGCGCCGTCGGGGCGACCTCCGCCGGCGGCGGCATCCACGCCACGTCCGGGCAGGTCAGCCTCTTCGCCAGCCAGGTGACCGGGAACCGGGCGGTCCGCAACCCGGGCGGGGTCCACGCGAACAAACTGCGGGCGGCCGTCGACGACGAGAGCGTCATCGCCCGCAACCAGCCCACCAACTGCGAGGGCAGTCCCACCTCGGTCGGCAGCTGCTTCCGCTGACCCCGCCCGACCCGGACAGGTCCGGCCCGGCCGGGGCGATCGAGTCGAGATCCCCCGGCCGGGCCGGACCGGCGCACCCGGTGGGCAAGGCCCGCTTACGGCGCTGGAGCGGCGGGTCACCCAACCGATAGCAAAACGCGAATTTTTCCCCTCATAACTCGCGAAACGGTCTAACGTCGGTCGTAGCTCGGCTGTCGCCGGGTTCAGGACAAAAAGGGATGGAGTGACTCAGGTCATGGCTAACAAGATGCTCGGGAAGGTCGTCGCTGGTGCCGCCCTCGGCGGTGCGTCGCTGTTGGTGTTCGCTCCCGCCACCGCTCTCGCCGACGGGGGCCGGCCGGATGGTGAGCACAAGAAGGGCCACGTCCTGGCCGAGCCCGAGGTCGTCGAGGCCGGGCACAAGGTCAAGCTCGTCGAGGTCTGCGAGGAGGCGCAGAAGGAGGCCTTCGTCTGGTCCGAGGTGACCGGGAAGGTCAAGCTGCGCCCCGCCGAGAAGAAGGACCGCGAAGAGGGCGGCCGGCACGGCAAGGACGGCGAGCGGAGCGGCGAGTCCTGGCACGGCAAGGGCTCGTACGGCGACGAGGAGAAGGGCTCCTACGGCGAGGAGCGCGGCTCCTACGGCGAAGAGGAGAAGGGCTCCTACGGCGAGGAAAGCGGCTCGTACGGCGAGGAGAAGAAGGGCTCGCACGGCGAGAAGAAGGGCTCCTACGGCGAGGAGCGCGGCTCCTACGGCGAGGAGGAGAAGGGCTCGCACGGCGAGAAGAGCGGCTCCTACGAAGAGGGCAAGCAGGAGGACGGCGGCTGGGCCGGCGGGGCCGCCGACGACGCCTCCGACGAGGCCAAGAAGAAGGAAGAGGAGGAGCGGAAGAAGAAGGAGGAGGAAGCCAAGAAGCACGAGGACGAGAAGAAGCACGAGGGCGAGAAGAAGGACGAAGGCGACAAGAAGCACGAGGGCGAGAAGAAGGGCGAGGAGTCCGACGAGGCCAAGGAGCACGACCGGGCCGGCGAGGACGAGGCGCGCGAGGAGAAGGAGTTCGTGTACTTCGCCGAGGTCAAGATCCCGTGGGACGCCGAGCCGGGCGCGTACGAGCTCAAGGGCTCGTGCGGCGAGGGCGAACTGGTCGTCCTGCCGCGCGGCGGCGTCGAGGCCGGTGCCGGCGGCACCGGGGCCGGCACCGACACGGGCCTGGCCGCCAGCGGGGCGGGCATGCTGGGCGCCGCGGCGCTCGGTGGCGTCGTGCTGATGCGGCGGCGCCGGACCAATGGATCCCTGGTCTGACGTGCGGACGAACCGGGCCGGCGGCCGTCACGGAACCCCGTGGCGCGCCGCCGGCGCGGCCGTCGTCCTCACCGTCGCCATGGCCGGGGCGGCGATGCTGGGCGTGGCGATGCGCCCCGAGACCACCGCCCCGCCACCGCAGCCCCTGACCCAGGCCGGGCCGACCCCCTCCGCCGACCGGGCCGACCCCGACCTGGTACCGCCGTCCGAGGAGCCCCGGGACGGGGCCGCCGCGCTGCCCCGGTCCCAGCCGACGGCCGTGTCGATCCCGCAGATCGGGGTACACGCCCGGATCGTCCCGCTGGGCACGAACCCGGACGGCACGGTGCAGACCCCGCCGCTGGAGCAGGCCGACCTCACCGGCTGGTACGAGCCGGGGGCCAGTCCGGGCGAGACCGGCAACGCGGTGATCGTCGGGCACGTCGACAACCGCAACGGTCCCGCCGTCTTCTGGGAACTCGGCGCGCTCCAGCCCGGGAGCAGCATCCGGGTCAGCCGGGCCGACGGCCGGACGCTCACCTTCACCGTCGAGGCGGTCCGGTCGTACCCGAAGACCGATTTCCCCAGCACCCTGGTGTACGGCCCGAACGACCGGCCGGGCCTGCGGCTGGTCACCTGCGGCGGGCAGTTCGACCGCTCCGCGCGGACGTACCTGAACAACACGGTGGTCTTCGCCACCCTCGCCGAGTGAGCCGGCCGGCGCGGTCGGGTGACCGTGCCGGCCGGGCGGTCAGGCGGCGGCGGAGGTCCGGACCAGGGTACGGATCTGGCGCAGCAGCACCGACAGGGCGGCGAGGTCCGCGCGGGACTCGTCGAACTCCCCCATCGCCCGCTGCGCCCGGTGGATCGAGGTGGCGTTCGACTGCTCCCACTGCGACACCCGCTCGTGCGGCGGCTGGCTGTCCGGGGTGGAGTCCAGCACCTCCGCGGTGAGCGCGGCCAGCGCGGCGTACAGGTCGTAGCGCAGCGCCATCCGGGCCAGCGTCTGCCACCGGTCCTCCCGGGGCAGCAGGGAGATCTTCGACAGCAGGGTGTCCACCCGGAACCGGTCGGAGAGGACGAAGTAGATCGAGGCCACCTCGTCCACGTCCCGGCCGGTCTGCGCGGCGGTCTCCACCACGTCGAGCAGGCCGAAGCTGTACATCAGCCGGGTGGCCCGCTCGGCCAGCTCCCGGGGAAGCCCCTTGCGGGTCGAGGAGTCGATGTGCTCGGCGATGGCCTCCCGCTCGCTGCCGTAGAAGAGGTCGTCCAGCTTCGGCAGCAGCCGGGTCACCCCGTCGCGCAGCCGGGCGATCTCCGCCGGCACGTCCAGCGGGGAGCGCCGGTTGGTCACCAGCCACCGGACCGCCCGGTCCAGCAGCCGCCGGCTGTCCAGGTAGATGCCGGTCTGCACCTCCGGGTCGACCCGGTTGTCCAGCGACTCGATCGCGTCCCACAGCTCGCGCAGCCCGAACACCTCGCGGACCACCACGTACGCCCGGATCACGTCCGCCGCCGAGGCCGCCGTCTCCTCGACCACCCGGAAGACGAACGAGATGCCGCCCCGGTTGATCGCCTCGTTGACCAGCACCGTGGTCACGATGTCCCGGCGCAGCCGGTGCCGGCCCATCCGGTCGGCGAACCGCTGCCGCATCGGTGTCGGGAAGTAGTTGACCAGGACCTCGGTCGTCCACTCCTCGTCCGCGATCCCCTCGGTGAGGATCTCCCGCTCCAGCGCGATCTTCACGTACGCGAGCAGCACCGCGAACTCCGGCGCGGTCAGCCCGGACTCGGCCCGGACGGCCAGCTCGTCGTCGGACGGCAGGCCCTCCAGCGCCCGGTCCAGCACCCCGGAGCGCTCCAGTTCGCTGATCATGCGGCGGTGCACCGGGAGCAGCGAGCCGGCCTGCGCCTGCGAGTTGTTGATCGCCCGCGCCTGGTCGTAGTTGTCCCGCAGCACCAGCTCGCCGACCTCGTCGGTCATCGCGGCGAGCAGTTCGTCCCGTTCCGGCCGGTCCAGTTCGCCGTCGGCGACCGCCGTGTTCAGCAGGATCTTGATGTTCACCTCGTGGTCGGAGCAGTCCACCCCGGCCGCGTTGTCGATGAAGTCGGTGTAGATCCGCCCGCCGGCCAGCGCGTACTCGATCCGGCCGTGCTGGGTGAAGCCGAGGTTGCCGCCCTCGCCGACCACCCGGCAGCGCAGGCTGCGGCCGTCGACCCGGATGGCGTCGTTGGACTTGTCCCCCACCTCGGCGTTGGTCTCGCCGGCCGACTTGACGTAGGTGCCGATGCCGCCGTTCCAGAACAGGTCCACCGGAGCGGTGAGGATCGCCTTCATCAGCTCCTGCGGGGAGAGCTGGGTGACGTCCCCGGCCAGGCCGAGCACCCCGCGCACCTGCGGCGTGATCGGGATCGACTTGGCGGTCCGCGAGTGCACCCCGCCGCCGGCCGAGATCAGCGACCGGTCGTACTCCTCCCACGACGAGCGGGGCAGCTCGAACAGCCGCTTGCGCTCGGCGTACGAGCTGGCCGCGTCCGGGTCCGGGTCGATGAAGATGTGCCGGTGGTCGAAGGCGGCCACCAACCGGATGTGCTCCGAGAGCAGCATCCCGTTGCCGAACACGTCACCGGACATGTCGCCGACGCCGACCACGGTGAAGTCCTGCCTCTGGGTGTCGTGCCCCAGCTCCCGGAAGTGCCGCTTCACCGACTCCCAGGCGCCCCGGGCGGTGATGCCCATCTTCTTGTGGTCGTACCCGGCCGAGCCGCCGGAGGCGAACGCGTCGCCCAGCCAGAAGGTGTGCGCCGCCGAGATCTCGTTGGCGATGTCGGAGAAGGTCGCGGTGCCCTTGTCCGCCGCCACCACCAGGTACGGGTCGTCGGCGTCGTGCCGCACCACGTCCGCCGGGGGCACGATCTCGCCGCTGACGATGTTGTCGGTGACGTCGAGCAGGGCGGAGATGAACTCCTTGTAGCAGATCACCGCCTCGTCCCGGTCGCCCGGCTTCTGCTTGAGCACGAAGCCGCCCTTGGCGCCCACCGGCACGATCACGGCGTTCTTCACCATCTGCGCCTTGACCAGGCCGAGCACCTCGGTCCGGAAGTCCTCCCGCCGGTCGGACCAGCGCAGCCCGCCCCGGGCCACCGGGCCGAACCGCAGGTGCACCCCCTCGAACCGGGGCGAGTACACGAAGATCTCGAACTTCGGCCGGGGCGCCGGCAGGTCCGGGATGGCCTGCGGGTCCAGCTTGAACGCCACGTACGACTTGGGCCGGCCGTCGGGCCGCTTCTGGTAGAAGCTGGTCCGCAGGGTGGCCTGGATCAGGGTCAGGTACGAGCGCAGGATCCGGTCCTGGTCGAGGCTGGCCACCTCGTCCAGCGCCTCGGTGACCGCCGTCACCAGCTCCTTGCCGCGCGCCTCACGGCCCGCCGCGTCCAGCCCCGACTCCGGGGCGAACCGGACCTCGAAGAGCTCCACCAGCAGCGCGGCGATGCCCGGGTTCGCGGTGAAGGTCGACTCCACGTAGTCCTGGGAGAAGACCGTGCCGGCCTGGCGCAGGTACTTCGCGTACGCGCGCAGCACCACCACCTGCCGCCAGGTCAGCCCGGCCCGCAGCACCAGCTCGTTGAAGCCGTCCACCTCGGCCTCGCCCCGCCAGGCGGCGGCGAAGGCGTTCTCCACGTGCGGGCGGACCTCGGACAGCTCCTGGTGCCCCTCGGGCAGGTGCAGACCGAAGTCGTACAGCCAGATCCGGCCGTCGATCCGGTCCACCTCGTACGGGTGCTCGTCGACCACCTTCACACCGAGCGAGTGCAGCACCGGCAGCACCGCCGAGAGCATCATCGGCTCGCCGTACCGGTACACCTTGAACCGGACGTTCATCGCCTCGTCCAGCTCCGCCCCCCGCTGCCCCGGACGCGGGGCGAGCTGCTTGCGGAACAGGTGCATCTCCAGCTGGCCGGGCTCCTCCAGCAGTTCCAGCTTGGCCAGGTCCTTCATCGCCTCGTACGGCGTGTGCCCGTCCTTGTACCCCTCCGGGAACGCGTCGGCGTACCGGGTGAACAGGTGCTTGGCCTGCTCGTCGCCGAGCTTGCGCTCCAGCACCAGCCGGTAGTCGTCGTCCCAGAGCCGGGTGGCGTCGGCCAGTTCCTCGGCGAGCAGGTCGGCGTCGATCTCCCCCGGCGGGTTGCCCGGGTCGGTCCGGACGATGAAGTGCACCCGGGCCAGCATCGACTCGGTGACCCGGGTGGTGTAGTCCACCCCGACACCGTTCAGCTCGCGCAGCAGGATGTCCTGCATCCGCAGCCGGTTCTGCGTGGTGAACCGGTCCCGGGGCAGGTAGATCAGGCAGGAGATGAACCGCCCGTACGCGTCCCGGCGCAGGAAGACCCGCAGCTGCCGGCGACCGGCCATCCGCAGCACGCCGATCACCGCGTGGTACAGGTCGTCGGTCTTGATCTGGAACAGCTCGTCGCGCGGGTAGGTCTCCAGGATCTGGAGCAGGTCCTTGCCGGAGTGGCTGCGCTGGCTCAGGCCGGAGCGCTCCAGCACCTCGGCGACCTTGCGGCGGACCACCGGCAACTCCCGCACGCTGGTCCGGTACGCGGCGGTGGAGAAGAGGCCGAGGAACCGCCGCTCCCCGACCACCTCGCCGTGCTCGTCGAAGATCTTGAAGCCGATGTAGTCCAGGTACGCCGACCGGTGCACGGTGGCCCGGGAGTTCGCCTTGGTGATGATCAACAGGCGCTTCTCCAGCACCTTCTCGTGCGCCTCCGGGGTCATCGAGGCCAACGCCCGCGCCTCCGGCGCGTCCTGCCGCAGGATGCCCAGCCCGGTGCCGAGGACCGCCTCCAGCGCCTTGCCGCCGGCGCCACCGGCCGGGTCGTCCGACGGCGCGTCGACCAGCCGGTACTCCCGGTAGCCGAGGAAGGTGAAGTGGTCGTGGGCGAGCCAGCGCAGCAGCTCCACCGAGTCGGTGATGTCCTTCTCCGGCACCGGTGGGCGGCTCTCGGAGGTCCGCGCGGCGGCGAGGTCGTCGGCGAGCGTCAGGGCGCACTGGCGCATCTTCGGCCAGTCCTCCACCGCCTCCCGCACGTCGGTGAGGACCCGCTGGAGTTCCCGCCGCAACCGGTCACGCTGCTCGGCGTCCCGGATCGGGT
The DNA here is from genome assembly GCF_001567585.1 of Micromonospora rosaria. Classification (GTDB taxonomy): domain Bacteria; phylum Actinomycetota; class Actinomycetes; order Mycobacteriales; family Micromonosporaceae; genus Micromonospora; species Micromonospora rosaria. Next base: position 51,858 of record NZ_LRQV01000020.1, on the reverse strand, counting down.
CGATCTCGATCCGCATCCAGCTCTCGACCAGGTCCCCGGCGATCGCGTCGTCGGGCTCGACGTCGGCGGAGACCTCGGTCAGCCGACCCAGCGGCTCCCGCCGGACCACCACCAGCGGGTGGACCAGCATGTGCACGTCGAGGTGGTGCGCGTTGAGCAGCGCCGTCATCGAGTCGACCAGGAACGGCATGTCGTCGGTGACGATCTCGATGACCGTGTGGTGCTGGTCGGCGCCGGGGGCGTGGATCCGCAGCTTCAGCTCGCCCGGCACCCGCTGCTCGGCGAGGTCCCGGTGCGCGCGGGCAGCGTCGAGCATCTCCTCCGGGGTGAAGCCGATCAGCTCCTCGTCCGGCGCGAACCGCCAGAACCGGCCGACCAGGGTGGCCGCGTCGTGGTCGTCCCCGGCCAGGGCCACCGCCTGGGCCACCAGCCGCTCCGCGTTCGGCACCGGCTCGTCGAGCTCGGCGTCCTCCACGTCGTCGGCCAGCGCCTCGGGGGGTAGGCCGAGATCGTAGAGGGTGTCGACACTCGAACCGGTCAAACCGGTCACTCCGGTGTCGAGTCGGCCGTGGCCGTCCCCGTCGGTCGCCGTATCGAAGCTGTCGTCCCGGCCGGTGTCAACCTGCCGGAGGTCGGGACCCGGTTTGATCGCCGGACGCCGGTCCATTGGTGCACTCCCCTCAACCCACGGCGTTGTGGGTCACTCTCCGCCCAGCCTAGGCCTGCCGATCTCCACGCTGCTCGGCGGACCACCGGCCGGACGTCCGGATCGGGGTTGAAGTCCTTTCACCCGTTGTGGGTACGTGGGCGAACGGCTGCTGGATACCCCGGCTCGGGATTTTCATCACACTCTCGGCCCACCCTCTTTACCGGATCCGCCCTGGCCGGGGCAGTGCCGGTGGCGATCTCGTACTAGCGTGCGGGGCAAGCCGAGCCGAGGGGAGCCCGATGCCACCCGCACGCCCGTACCACCGTCCCGCCCGCCGGTACCTCGCCGTCGTGGCCGCCGTCACGATGGCCGCCGGGTTGCTGACCGGATGTTCGGACAGTGACGGGCCGGAGGGGAGCGTGGACGCCTTCCTGGCCGGTTGGCGCTCCGGTGACCTGACCCCGGTCGGGTTCATCGACCCCACCGGGGCCCGGATCAGCGCCGAGCAGGTCACCGACGAGTTGCGCACGCTCGCCGGCGAGCTGGTCGACACCCCGCCCGAGCTGCGCCGGTCGGGTGACGCCGAGGTCACCCAGGACACCGCGACCAGCCGGTTCCGGGTGACCTGGACGCTGCCCGGCGACACCCGCTGGGAGTACGACCGGGAGCTGCGGCTGCGCCGCTCCGGTGACGACTGGCAGGTGATCTGGTCCCCCGAGGTGGTGCACGAGCAGCTCACCAAGGGGGACCGGCTGGGGCTGCGGCGCACCGTGGGCACCCGGTCGGCGGTCCTGGACGCCGCCGGCGAGCCGATCGTCACGCCCCGGCCGGTGGTACGGGTGGGGGTGCAGCCCAGCGAGGTCACCGACGTGCGGAAGCTCTCCGCCGACCTGACCGCCGCGTTCCGGGCGGTCAAGCCGCCGATCACTCCCCCGGTCGACCTCTCCGACCTGCCGAAACGACTCGCCGAGGCCAAGCCGGACGCCTTCGTCGAGGTGGTCACCCTGCGCCGCGCCGCGTACGACCAGATCCGGTCGCGGATCTACGACCTGCCGGGCACGAAGTACCAGGCCGACGAGCTCGACCTGGCCCCGACCCGGGAGTTCGCCCGCGCGCTGCTCGGCTCGGTGGACCCGGCCCAGGCCGACGACCTCAAGGCCCACCCCGACCGGTACGTCGCGGGCGACCTGGTCGGCCACGGCGGGCTCCAGGGCCGGTACGACGTCCGGCTCCGGGGCGTCCCCGGCGTCTCCGTGATCACCAAGCGGCCGGGGCCGGACGGCACCCTGGTCCCCACCGACACGGAGCTGTTCCGCCGCGAGCCGCAGCCGGGCGAGTCGCTGAAGACCACCCTGGACGTGCGGACGCAGAACGCCGCCGACGCGGCGCTGCGCGCCGAGAAGCGCACCTCCGCGCTGGTGGCGGTCCGGATCAGCGACGGGGCGGTGCTCGCCGTCGCCAACGGTCCCGGGGCGGCCGGCACGAACCTCGCCTTCACCGCGCAGGTGCCGCCCGGCTCCACCTTCAAGATGGTCAGCACGCTGGGCCTGCTGGACCGGCAGGCGATCACCCTCGACGGTCGGGTCGACTGCCCGAAGACGTTCACCGTCGAGGGCCGCTCCTTCAAGAACTCGAACGACTTCGAGCTGGGCTCGGTACCGTTCCGGACGGTCTTCGCCCGTTCCTGCAACACCGCCTTCGCCGCGCTGGCCCCGGAGCTCGGCCCGGACGGCCTCGCCGAGACCGGCCGTACGCTCGGCCTGGAGGGCACCTGGGACCTCGGCGTCGAGGCCTTCACCGGCAAGGTCTCCACCGGCGGGTCGGCGACCGAGCAGGCCGCCGCGTCCTTCGGGCAGGGCACCACCCAGGTCAGCCCGCTGGCCATGGCGGCGGCCACCGCCGCGGTCGCCCGGGGCCGCTGGGAGCAGCCGACCCTGCTGCTGGACCCGGCGCCGCAGCAGCGCGCCGAACCCGGCCCGCAGCTCCGGGCCGAGTCGGTCGAGCCACTGCGGACGATGATGCGCGCGGTGGTCACCACCGGCACCGGCAAGGCCCTGGCCGACGTCCCCGGCGACCCGGTGCACGGCAAGACCGGCACCGCCGAGTACGACGACAACCCCGCGAACACGCACGCCTGGTTCGTGGGGTGGCAGGGTGACGTGGCGTTCGCGGTCTTCGTCGAGAAGGGCGGCTCCAGCACCGAGTCGGCCGTCCCGATCACCGAACGCTTCCTGCGCGCCCTCCACCGCTGACCGGACGCTCCGCAGCCCCGGGCACGTCCACGGCCCCCGGGGCGTCCGCGTCGTCGGGCGCGGTTCCGCCCGTCGGGGCGGCCTCGACCGGGTCCCCGGCCGTGGCGTCGCGGGGGAACCCGTCCGACGACCCCTCAGGAGTCCCGTCGGCGGACCCGTCGGCGAGCCGGCGGCGCGGCTCCGGGGCCAGCGGTCGGAACGACCTGGGCGAGGGCAGGGAGAGGGACGGCGGCGCCGGGTCCGGGGCGGAGACCGGGGCCAGCCCGGCGACCAGGGTGTTGACGATCTCGGCGGCGTACGCGCCGTCCGGGTCGTAGTCGGGGTCGAAGACGGTCAGCTCGACGCCGAGGCAGTGCGGGGTGTCCACCAGGCCGGCCAGCAGGATCTCCAGCTCGGCGAAGGCGATCCCGCCGGGGTCGGGGGCGTCGACCGCCGGCATCACCGCCGGGTCCAGGACGTCCACGTCGATGTGCACCCAGTACCCGGCGCAGTCGGCGAGCTGCTCGTGCGCCCACTGCGCGGTCCGGGCCGCGCCCTCGGCGCGCAGCGCCGGCACCGGCCGGTTGACGATCCCGGCGGCCTGGAGGTCGAGACGGTACTCGTCCTGGGCGCGGATGCCGAGGACCACCACGTCGATGTCCCGGAAGTACGGCCGGCGTCCCTCGATGGCGGCCAGGTCGGCCTGCCCGCGCCCGGTGACCAGGGCGAGGTCCTCGCCGGCCGCCGCGCCGACGTAGGAGGCGTTGCCGGGGTGCCGGAAGTCGGAGTGGCCGTCGACGAAGACCAACCCGATCCGGCCGCCGACCGCCTCGCCGAGCCGGTGCATGGCCAGCGCCGACCCGATCAGCACCGAGCAGTCACCGCCCAGGACCAGCGGGAACTCCCCCCGGTCGATGATCGCGCCGAGCCGGCCGGCCAACGCCGTCGAGTACGCGGCGATCTCCCGCGCGTGGCAGACCCCGTCCCCGGGGCGCCAGTCACCGGGGTCGTACCGGGGTGGGGTCAGGCAGCCGGCGTCCCGGGCCCCCAGTCGGGTGACCAGGTCGTGGTCGCGCAGCGCCCCGGGTGCCTTCCCGCAGCCGGGCACCGAGGTCAGCGTGGGTGGACGCAGGCCGAGGTTGGTCGGCGCGTCGAGGACGGCGATCCGACGCTTCATGGGCACCCGTCCTCCGTCCCTGCCTGCTCGGTCGCTGGTGTACGCGGTCCCGGTGTGCTCGGGCGGGCCGGCCGGTGCCGGCCCGCGCTGCGGACATCCGTACCGGGCGCGGGAGGCGGCCCGGGGCGGGGCTAGAACAGGGCGCTGGCCAGGGCCCGACGGGCGGAGGCGACGGCGGGGTCGTCCGGCCCGGCGACGCTGAACAGCGACACCAGGTGCTGGCGTACCTTCTCGCGGTCCTCGCCGCTGGTCCGCCGCACCACGGCGACCAGCCGGGCGTACGCCGACTCGGCCAGGCCGGAGAGCACCTCCACGTCGGCGGCGAGCAGCTGCGCGTCCACGTCGTCCGGGGCCGCCTCGGCGGCGGCCAGCGCCGTGGCCGGGTTCGCGCCGGCGACCCGCCGGGCCAGCCCGACCTGGGCCAGCCCCGCCTCGGCCACGGCGTCCGCCGGGGTCTCGGCCAGGATCTTGCGGTACGCGGCCTCGGCGGCGTCCAGGTCACCGCTCATCAGCGCGTCGTCGGCCTCGTCGAGCCGGGGGTCGCCCGGCGTCTCGACGGTGACCCCACCGGCGGCGAGCACGGCCTGGATCCACTGCCGCAGCTGCGCCTCGGGGACCACGCCGGAGAACGCGTCGACCGGCTGCCCGCCGACCACCGCGTAGACCATCGGGATGCCCTGCACCCGGAACATCTGGGCGATCCGGGGGTTGGCGTCGACGTCGATCTTGGCGAGCACCCAGGCGCCGCCGCCCTCGACCGCCAGCTTCTCCAGCACCGGGGAGAGCTGCTTGCAGGGCTGGCACCACTCGGCCCAGAAGTCGACGACCACCGGTGTCGTCAGCGAGCGTTCGAGGACCTCGGACTGGAAGGTCGCCTCGGTCACATCGATCACGGTGACGCCGCCACCGGCGGCGGGGCCGCCCGGAACGCCGGTCGGCGACGGGCCGGTCGGGGCCGGGGCGGCGGGACGGGCAGGAGCCGGTGCGGGGGTGCGCAGCGCGCTGAGGTCGACCGCGCCGCGGGTGAAGATCGACGAGGTGATCCGTGGGTCGCTCATGGTTATCTAGTCTCGCACGCGGGCCACGGAACTCAGCTCAGCCGCGACGCCACAGTTGCCGCCCTCACCCTGCTCACCACCGGGCCCGCCGCCGTCCCCCGGCGGACCGTGGAGACGGGGCGGGCACGGGGGTCGGGTCAGAAGCGGGCGGGCTCGCGGTAGACGCCCCACTCGGCGCGCAGCGCGTCGCAGATCTCGCCGAGGGTGGCCTCGACGCGGACCGCGTCGAGCATGGCCGGGATCATGTTCTCCCCGGTCCGGCTCACCTCGACCATGCGCCCGACGGCGGCACGGACCGCCGCCTCGTCCCGGCCGGCCTTGCGCTGCGCCAGCATCCGGCGCTGCTCCAGCTCCACCTCGTGCGAGATGCGCAGGATCTCCAGCTCCTTGGCGACCGTACCGGTGTGGCAGTTGACCCCGACGATCTTCTTCTCGCCCTTCTCCAGCGCCTGCTGGTACACGAAGGCCGACTCGGCGATCTGGCCGGTGAACCAGCCGTCCTCGATGCCGCGCAGGATGCCCGAGGTCATCGGGCCGATCTGGTGCGGGCCCTCCCCACCGAGCTGACGGATCCGGGCGAAGATCTCCTCCGCCTCCGCCTCGATCCTGTCGGTGAGCGCCTCGACGTACCAGGAGCCACCGAGCGGGTCGGCCACGTTGGTCACCCCGGTCTCCTCCATCAGCACCTGCTGGGTGCGCAGGGCGATCTCGGCGGACTCGTCGGTGGGCAGGGCCAGGGTCTCGTCCAGGGCGTTGGTGTGCAGCGAGTTGGTGCCGCCGAGCACCGCCGCCAGCGCCTCCACGGCGGTCCGGACCACGTTGTTGACCGGCTGCTGGGCGGTCAGCGACACCCCGGCGGTCTGCGTGTGGAACCGCAGCCAGAGCGCCTTCTCGCTGGTCGCGCCGTACACCTCGCGCAGCCAGCGGGCCCAGATCCGGCGGGCGGCGCGGAACTTGGCGATCTCCTCGAAGAAGTCGAGGTGCGAGTCGAAGAAGAAGCTCAGGCCGGGGGCGAAGACGTTCACGTCCAGCCCCCGCGACAGCCCCAGTTCGACGTACCCGAACCCGTCGGCCAGGGTGTACGCCAGTTCCTGCGCGGCGGTCGAGCCGGCCTCGCGGATGTGGTACCCGGAGACCGACAGCGGCTTGTACCGGGGGATCTCCCGCGCGCAGTACTCCATCAGGTCGCCGATCAGGCGCAGGTGCGGCTCGGGCTCGAAGAGCCACTCCTTCTGCGCGATGTACTCCTTGAAGATGTCGGTCTGGAGGGTGCCGTCCAGCCGGGACAGGTCGGCGCCCTGCCGCTCGGCGGCGACCAGGTACATGCAGAACACCGGCACGGCCGGGCCGGAGATGGTCATCGAGGTGGTCACGGCGGCCAGGTCGATGCCGTCGAAGAGCACCTCCATGTCGGCGGCCGAGTCCACCGCGACCCCGCAGTGCCCGACCTCGCCGAGCGCCTGCGGGTCGTCGGAGTCGCGCCCCATCAGGGTCGGCATGTCGAAGGCGACGGAGAGCCCGCCGCCACCCGCGCCGAGGATCATCTTGTACCGCTCGTTGGTCTGGTGGGCGTTGCCGAACCCGGCGAACTGCCGGATCGTCCAGGTCCGCCCCCGGTACCCGGTCGGGTGCAGCCCCCGGGTGTACGGGTACTCCCCCGGCCAGCCGATCCGCTCGAAGCCCGGGTACCCGGTCCCCTCGGGCGGGCCGTAGACCGGGTCGACGGTCATCCCGGAGAGCGTGGTGAAGTCGGCGTCCCGCTTGCGCGCGGCGTCGTACCGGGCCTGCCAGCGGGCCCGTCCGGCGGCGATCTCGTCGGCGTTCATGCGCAGGGCTCCTCCTGAGTCCTCGACTGCACGTCGAGTGTAGATCGCGCACTGAACGATCGCTAAGGAGGTTGGTACCCGTCGGTAACCGGAGCGGACACGGGGCGCGACGGGCGCCGGCCGCCGCCGGGCCCGCCCGGGTACCGGCGGGGGCGGCCGGGGCTCACGGCGTCGGCGGGGCCGGTTCGTCCAGGACCACGTCGTCGACCCGGATGTTGATCTCCTCGACCCGCAGCCCGTACGCCTCGACGGCCTGCGTCACCTTCGTCCGGACCTCGTCGACCACCTGCGGGACCGGGTGCCCGGCGACGGTCACCAGCACCAGGTTGATCAGCGCTGTCCCGTTCGAGATGTGCGCCGAGCAGCCCCGGCGGGCGTCCCCGACCTGGTCGAGGCCGACCCGGTCCAGCACGGCGTTGACCATTCGGGCGAAGTCGCCACCGAGCTCGGCCACGCCCGGCACGGACCGGGTGGCGGCCACCGCGATCTTCTCCACCACCTCGGTGGAGATCCGCGTCCGCCCACCCGCCACCGCGTCCGGGCTCAGGGCCAGTTCCTGGGTCTCCTCGACGTTCACGGCCCACTCCCCTGTCGTCCCGCCACCGGTCGGCCGCCGCGCCGACCCGACGACGAGCGTACCGACCGGTGGATCCGCAGTGGACCGTCAGGCGCCGAGCTGGGCGAGGAGTTCGGCGGCGGCGGCGTACGGGTCGAGGCTGCCCCCGGCCACCCGCGCGGCGAGCGCCGGCAGCTCCGTACCGTCGCGCAGGGAGCCGATCCGGGCGCGGAGCGCGCCGAGCGCGATCGCCTCGACCTCGGCGGCGGCCCGCGCCTCGCGGCGGCGGCGCAGCTCGTCGTGCTCGACCAGCCAGCCACGGTGCTTGTCGAGCGCGGCGGCGAGGTCGTCGATCCCCTCGCCCCGGGCGGCGACCGTCCGCACCACCTGCGGACGCCACTCGCCCGGCCCCCGCTCACTCAGGGCGATGTTGCCCTGGATGTCCCGGACGGTGGCGTCCGCGCCGTCCCGGTCGGCCTTGTTGACCACGAAGACGTCGGCGATCTCCAGGATGCCGGCCTTGACCGCCTGGATCGCGTCGCCCATGCCCGGCGCGAGCAGCACCAGCGTGGTGTCGGCCAGCGAGGCGACCTCCACCTCGGCCTGCCCGACCCCGACGGTCTCCACCAGCACCACGTCGCAGCCGGCCCCCTCCAGCACCCGCACCGCCTGGGGCGTCGCGGCGGAGAGCCCGCCCAGGTGTCCCCGGCTGGACATCGACCGGATGTAGACCCCCGGGTCGGTGGCGTGGTCCTGCATCCGGACCCGGTCACCGAGGATCGCCCCGCCGGTGAACGGGCTGGACGGGTCGATCGCCAGCACGCCGACCCGGTGCCCCCGCGAGCGCAGCGCCCGGACCAGCTCGTTGGTGGTGGTCGACTTGCCCACCCCGGGCGACCCGGTCAGCCCCACCACCTGCGCCTGCCCCGCGTAGGGCGCGAGCGCCGCCGCCACCTGCGGCAGCAGGTCGTCGCCGGACTCGACCAGGGTGATCAGCCGGGCCACCGCGCGGGGGTCACCCGCGCGGGCCCGCTCCACCAGCAGGGGTACGTCCCGACTGCGCCGGATCGACCCGGTGGCCGGGGCGCCCCCGGCCGGGCCGGCACCCCCGGCGGGGCCGGGACGGTCCGCCGGGACGTGCTCGACGCCGGTGCCCACGGTCAGCCCTCGGCACCCGTCGGCACGTGGATGATCAGCGCGTCGCCCTGGCCGCCGCCACCGCAGAGCGCCGCCGCCCCGGTACCGCCGCCGCGCCGCTTGAGCTCCAGGGCCAGGGTGAGCACCAGCCGGGCGCCGGACATGCCGATCGGGTGGCCCAGGGCGATCGCCCCGCCGTTGACGTTGACCTTGTCGGGGCTGACCCCGAGGTCCCGGGTGCTCTGGATGCCGACCTGGGCGAACGCCTCGTTGATCTCGATCAGGTCGAGGTCGGAGACGGTCAGGCCGGCCTTGCGCAGGGCATGCTGGATCGCGTTCGCCGGCTGGGAGTGCAGGGAGTTGTCCGGGCCGGCGACGTTGCCGTGCGCGCCGACCTCGGCCAGCCAGGTCAGCCCCAGCTCCCTGGCCTTGGCCTTGCTCATCACCACCACGGCGGCGGCGCCGTCGGAGATCGGCGAGGCACTGGCGGCGGTGATGGTGCCGTCCGCGGCGAAGGCGGGCCGCAGCTTGCCCAGCGACTCGCCGGTGGTCTCCGGCCGGATCCCCTCGTCCTCGCTGACCACCAGCGGGTCGCCCTTGCGCTGCGGGATGATCACCGGGGTGATCTCGTCGGCGAAGTGGCCGTTCTTCTGCGCGGCGGCAGCCCGCTGGTGGCTGGCGGCGGCGAACTCGTCCTGCTCGGCGCGGGTGATGCCGTGCCGGGCCCCGTGCCGCTCGGTGGACTCCCCCATCGAGCAGCGGTCCCAGGGGTCGGTCAGCCCGTCCAGCGCCATGTGGTCCTTGATCGTCACGTCGCCGTACTTGTAGCCGGTGCGCTGGCCGAGCAGCAGGTGCGGGGCGTTGGTCATCGACTCCATGCCGCCGGCCACCACCACGTCGAACTCACCGGCCCGGATGAGCTGGTCGGCGAGCGCGATCGCGTCCAGGCCGGAGAGGCAGACCTTGTTCACCGTCAGGGCGGGCACCGACATCGGGATGCCCGCGGCCACCGCGGCCTGCCGGGCCGGGATCTGGCCGGCGCCGGCCTGGAGCACCTGCCCCATCACGACGTACTGCACCTGGTCGGGGGTGACACCGGCACGTTCCAGGGCGGCCCGGATCGCGATGCCGCCCAGCTCGGTCGCGGAGAGGTCCTTGAGGTTGCCGAGCAGGCGCCCCATCGGGGTCCGCGCGCCGCTGACGATCACCGAAGCCATGTCTGCCTCCGAGGGGGTGCCGACCGTACGCCTTAACGATTGTTCGGTCAGACTAACGCCATGGCTGAGAACTCCCCCGTCGAGCCCGCTGCGGAACATCTCACAGACGTCGGGCTGCTCCGCATCGACCACGTCGGTATCGCCGTCGCCGACCTGGACGCGGCGATCGACTTCTATCAACGCACCTTCGGGATGCGCTGCGTGCACACCGAGACCAACGTCGAGCAGGGCGTCCGCGAGGCGATGCTGACGGTCGGGCCGACCGCCGAGGGCGGGTGCGTGCAGCTGCTCGCCCCGGCGACCCCGGAGTCGACGATCGCGAAGTTCCTGGACCGCAACGGGCCGGGCGTGCAGCAGGTGGCGTACACGGTGGCGGACGTCGACGCGGCCAGCGCGGCGCTGCGCGCCCGGGGGCTGCGCCTGCTCTACGACACCCCGCGCCGGGGCACCGCCGGCGCCCGGATCAACTTCGTCCACCCGAAGGACGCCGGTGGGGTCCTGGTCGAACTGGTCGAGCCGGCCCCCGGCCACTGACCGCCCCGGCACGGCCCGCCCCCGGACCCGGCCCTGACCGGGCCGGGGGCGCAGGCGACGGGTCGGGCGACGGGCCGTCCGGGGGGAGGTGCCGTCGCCCATTGCGGCGATCCACGATTGCCTTTCCACACCGGAGGCACGGCACCCATTCGCGCGATAGCGGCGCGGCTCACAAAGGGCTCCGGGGGCCCCTCCCCCGGGCCTTTTCCCGGTCACCCGCGACCTCGACCGGCCGGCCCGGGAGCTGCCAAGATCGCCGGGCCGACGTGACCATGTAAAGAGGACACGAAAGCTGGCGGCCACTCTTGCGAAGCACCCTGGGGCGTCTGCGAGTATGTCCCAATGCCCCAGCAGCAGTCCTCCCCTCTGGCGTTCTTCGATAACGCGAACTCGCAGCCCGATTTCACGGTTGGCCTGCGCGGATACAACGTCGGACAGGTCGACGACTTCATCGGTCGGCTCACCGCGGCGCTGACCCAGTCCGAGCAGGCCCGCGCCGAGGCCGAGCAGCGGATGAACGACGCGCAGCGCCGGCTCCGCCAGGCCGAGCAGCGGCAGGCCGCCCTCGAGCAAAAGCTGACCGAGACCAACAAGCAGCTCGAGGAGAACAGCCGGCCGACCCTCTCCGGGCTCGGCACCCGGGTCGAGCAGATCCTGCGGCTGGCCGAGGAGCAGGCCAACGACCACCGCAACGAGGCCAAGCGCGAGTCGGAGGGCATCCTCTCGGCGGCCCGCCTGGAGGCGCGCGAGATCACCGACAAGGCCCGCGCCGAGGCCGCCGCGATGAAGGCCACCGCCGAGCGGGAGGCGGGCAGCGTCCGCACCGCCGCCGAGCGGGAGGCCGCCGAGGTCCGGGTGCAGGCCCGCCGCGAGGCCGACACGCTGCGCGCCGACGCCGAGCGCGAGACCAAGCAGCTGCGCACGGTGACCGCGCACGAGGTGGCCGAGCTCAAGTCGACCGTCGAGCGCGAGGTGGCCACCCTGCGGGCCACCGCCGAGCGGGAGATCACCCAGCAGCGGGCCAAGGCCGCCCGCGAGGCCGAGGAGAAGCGCGCCGAGGCGACCAAGCTGCTCACCGACGCCCGGGACAAGCGGGACAAGGACCTCCAGGCCCTGGAGCTGCAACTCGCCGAGCGGCGGGAGAAGGCCGAGCGCGAGGAGTCGGAGCGGCACGCCGCGCAGGTCGCGCAGACCCAGAAGCTGGTCAGCGAGGCCGAGCAGCGGGCCCGCGCCGCGCAGGACCGGGCCAAGGAGATCGAGCAGCGCGCCGAGGCCCGCCGGGTCGAGTCGGAGCGGACCGCCGCGGACACGGTCGAGAAGGCCAAGGCCCTGTCGGAGAAGACCCTGAACGAGGCCAAGACCGAGGCGAAGCGGCTGCTCACCGAGGCCCGGACCGAGGCCGAGCTGACCACCCAGGCGGCCCGCCGCGAGGTCGAGGACCTGACCCGGCAGAAGGACGCGGTCACCTCGCAGCTCGGCCAGATGCTCTCCGGCCTCGCCGGGATCGTCCCGGGCGTGCCGCCGGCCGCGTCGGCGGGTGGCGCCCCGGCCCCGGAGAAGGCTCCGGCGGAGGCCGCCCAGGAGCCCGTCGCGGCGGAGAAGAACAGCTAGGGCCGGCACACCTGCCGGGGCATTCGGTACGGCGCGGGGTGACATCGGGTGACCGGTGGGGCCTCGCGCCGTATTGTGCGTCCCGTACCGTGATATCCGGTCGGGTCGCATCAGTGAAGTAGGTCCCATCGGGGCCGTCCGTATCGCCCCCCTGAGGCCGGGCGCGTGTGAGGATGGGTACATGTCGCACGGCGAGGAACTGTTCGCTCTCGGCGGGGACGTGACCACGGAGCCCAGCTTCGAGTCCGCCCTGCGGGGGTACGAGAAACGACAGGTCGACCGGTACGTTGCTCGTGCGGAGCACGAGATCGCGACACTCGCGGCCGAACGGGAACAGGCGTACACGCAGATCCACAAGCTGGCCGGCCAGGTCGAGGTGCTCCAGCGGGACCTCGCCCAGGTACGCAAGCAGGTGGGCGTGGTGGACCAGGCCTCGTTCCGGCACCTCGGCCCCCGGGTGGAGCAGATCCTCACCCTCGCCGAGGAGCAGGCGGAGGCGATCCTGATCGCCGCGAGCGAGGAGATCGAGGCCCGGCGGGCCACCGCCGAGGGCATCATCGACGAGGCTCGGGAGCAGGCCAACAAGGTCCTCCAGGACTTCGAGATCGCGCTGTCGGCGCGGCGGGCCGAGGAGGAGCGGCAGAGCGTCGCCCGGCGGGCCGAGGCCGAGGCGACGATGCGGGCCGCCAAGCAGGAGGCGGCCGGCCTGCGCCGCTCCGCCCAGGAGGCGTTGACGAAGGCGCAGCAGGAGGCCACCCAGCTCCGCGACGCCGCCAAGGAGATCCACAACCGGGCACAGCAGGAGGCGACCAAGCTCCGCGACGCGGCGAGGGAGGCGCTGGCGAAGGCCCAACAGGAGGCCACCCAGCTCCGGGACACCGCCAAGGAGGTGCACGCCAAGGCCCAGCAGGAGGCCAAGCGCCTGATCGACTCGGCGACCGAGGCCGGCCGGGCCACCCACGCCAAGGCCCAGCAGGAGGCCAAGAAGACCCTCGACCAGGCCACCGAGGCGGGTCGCACGACCCGGGAGAAGGCCCAGCAGGAGGCCGACCGGATCACCACCCAGGCCACCGAGGCGGCCAAGCGCAACCGCGCCGAGACCGAGGCGTACGTGCAGCGGATGCGCGCCGAGACCGAGGCGTACGTCAAGCACGCGCGGGCCCAGACGCAGCAGGAGCTGGGCGCCTGGCGGGCCGGCGTGGAGAAGGAGGTCAACAGCCGGCGCGAGACGGCCGACCGGGAGCTGACCACCCGCCGCACCGAGGCCGAGGCCGAGTTCACCACGCGCCGCGCCGAGCTGGAGCAGCAGTACAAGGCCCGGCAGGAGGAGCTGACCCGGGCGCACAAGTCCCGGCACGACGAGCTGGAGGAGCGGTACCGCGCCCGCCACGACGAGATCGAGCAGGGCGCGGCGCAGATCCGCGAGGCCGCCGAGCGGGACGCCGCGACGATGCGCCGGCAGGCCGAGGAGAAGGCCGCCGACCTGGTGGGTCGCGCCGAGACCGAGGCCAGCGAGAAGCGCCGCACAGCCGACGAGCACGTGGCGGCGTCCCGGCGGCAGTTCGAGGAGTACGCCGCCACCACCCAGCAGCACCTGGCGACGACCCAACAGCACCTCGCCGCCACCCAGCAGGAGGCCGCCGCCAGCCGTCAGCAGCTCGCCCAGGTGATGCTGGAGATCGCCCAGGCCCAGCAGCAGCTCGCCGACCTGCGGCAGGAGACCTGGAAGTCCCGCCAGGAGTCCGACGACCTCCAGCGGACCCTGTTGAACCTCCGGCAGGAGGTGGTCGCCGCCGGTGCCGCGCCCACCGGGGCCGGCCCGTCCGACAACGGCACGAAGCCCGCGGTCGCGACGCCCGCGGCTGCGACGCCCGCGGCTGCGACGCCCGCCGGGGCCGGTGCGTCCGCCAACGGCGCGGCGCCCACGGTGGCCCGTCCGGTCGCCGAGCCGGTCAGCACGGTGGACGCCGGCACCCCCAGCACGGGGGTCGACGGCGAGCCGACGGTGGCAGCGGTGCCGGGCGAGGGTGGCCGGGGCGCCACCCCGACGAAGATCACCAGCACCGGGGAGAAGGCGAAGCGGCCGACCAAGCCGACCACCGACGAGCGCAGCGCCAACCCGAGCAAGGTCACCGTCGAGTCCGACTGACGCTGCGCGGCACGCCCCGGCTCCCCACTGCCGGAGGTACTACGTTGAGCCGACATACCTGTCGGGAATAATTATTCCGCTCAGGTATATCGCTCGTGGAGGTCACCTCCCGGGCGCGCCGGAGCGCAGACCGCTCAGGCGCGCTCGTCGGGGCGCGGGCCGGGCACCGGAGTGTCCGCGAAGGCGGCCACCGTGCGGTCGGCGTACCCGCTGACGTCACCGGTCTCCATCGGCCCGTCCCACTCGGTCGGCAGCGGCACCGCCACCTGCGGGTTGACCCGGCGTACCACCTCGTTCAGCACGGTCTCCGCGTCGCCGACCCAGAGGTGCTTGGCACCGGGCACCCCGACCACCTCGGCCTGCGGCACCGCCGCGAAGCGCTGCCGGGCCTCGGCGGGGCGCAGGTTGTCGTCGAGCTCGGGGACGAGCGCGGTGAGCGGCTTGCCGGAGCGGGCCCAGGTCGCCAGGTCCTCCTCGGCGGAGTAGCGCAGCGGCGGCGAGAGCAGGATCGCGCCGGTCACCGCCGGGTCGCAGCCGTGCCGCAGCGCCAGGTCGGTGCCGAAGGACCAGCCGAGCAGCCAGATCTCCGGCAGCTCGGCGAACTCGGCGTACTCGATCGCGGCGGCGACGTCGTAGCGCTCGCCGTCGGCGTTGTCGAAGGCGCCCTCGCTGGTGCCGCGCAGGCTGCTGGTGCCCCGGGTGTTGAAGCGCAGCACGGCCAGGTCGGCCAGCGCGGGCAGCCGCCACGCCGCCTTGCGCAGCACGTGGCTGTCCATCATGCCGCCGTGGGTGGGCAGCGGGTGCAGACAGAGCAGCGTGGCCACCGGCGCCCGCTCCGCCGGCAGGGCCAACTCCCCGACCAGGCGCAGACCGTCGGCGGTGTGCAGCTCGATGTCCTCCCGGCGGCCGGGCAGGACGGAGGACGCACGGATCGGGGTGCTCACCGCTCCAGTGTGGCGCTGTCCCGACCGTTCCGCGCGCCCGGGCCGGATCCGCGTGACGAAGATCCCTCAGCCCGTGCCGGACGCGCCGCCCGGCGCGGAGATCCCCTCAGCCCGTGCCGGACACGCCGCCCGGCGCGGAGATCCCCTCAGCCGTGCCGGGGGGCGCCCCGGCCCCGGTGCAGCGCCGGGCCGCGCCGGTCCCGGGCCTGCCAGCAGCCGCTGTGCCAGTGGCGGCGGTCGGTCAGGTCGCCCCGGTCGTCGGCGGGCCAGGCCACCACGTGCGCCACCCCGGGGCGGATCTCCTGGTCACAGCCGGGGCAGCGGTACGTCTTGGCCGACGCCCCGCCGCTGACGCCGCGTACCTGCCAGTCGCCGTCGCGCCACTGCTGGACCGAGGGCACACCCTGGCGTACCCGCTCGGGGTCCAGGTGCGCGGCGTCGTCCCGGCGGGGACGGTTGCGACGGGGGCTCACCTTGTCCAGCGTACGGGCGGTCCGGTGACGGTCCAGCCGACCCGCTCAGCGGCCGGTGTGGTCGCGGAACCCACGACCGGTCTTGCGGCCCAAATAGCCGGCGGTGACCAGGTGCTCCAGCAGGGGCGCCGGGGCGAAACCCGGCTCCCGCAGCTCCCGGTACAGCTCCCGCTGGATGGCCAGCGCCACGTCCAGGCCGACCACGTCGAGCAGCTCGAACGGCCCCATCGGGTACCCGCAGCCGAGCTTCATCGCGTGGTCGATGTCGTCGGTGGTGGAGTAGTTCGTCTCCAGCATCCGTACCGCGTCGTTCAGGTACGGGAAGAGCAGCGCGTTGACGATGAACCCGGACCGGTCCGCGCAGACCACCCCGGTCTTGCCCAGCGCGGCGCAGAGCGCCCGTGCGGTGGCGACGGTCTCCCCCGAGGTACGGATGGTCCGCACCACCTCGACCAGCGCCATCGCCGGCGCGGGGTTGAAGAAGTGCAGCCCGACCACGTCCGCCGGACGGCCGGTGGCCATCGCCAGGTCGATCACGGGCAGCGAGGAGGTGGTGGTGGCCAGCACGACGCCGGGCTTGCAGACCTCGTCGAGGCTGGCGAAGAGCGCCTTCTTCACGCTCAGCTCCTCGACCACGGCCTCGATCACCAGGTCCACGTCGGCGAGGTGGTCCAGGGTTGCCGACCAGGTGATCCGGCCCAGCGCCGCGTCCCGCTCGTCCTCGCCCAGCCGGCCCCGGACCACGCCCTTGTTCAGCGAGGTCGTGATCGCCTCGCGGAGCTGGGCGGACTTCTCCGCGCCCCGGGTCACCGCGACGACCTCGTACCCGCCCCGGGCGCAGACCTCGACGATGCCGGTGGCCATCGTGCCGGAGCCGACCACGCCGATGGTGGCGACCGGCCGGGCGACCTCGACGGGGGCGTCCGGCGCCGGGGGCGCGGCCCGCTCGTCGGGTGTCACCACCGGGGAGCCCGGCCGCTCGTAGGTGTAGAAGCCCCGGCCGGACTTGCGGCCCAGCAGCCCCGCGGTAACCATCTGCTTGAGCAGCGGCGCCGGGGCGTGCCGACGGTCCCGCCCGCCGCGCCGGTACATGGTGTCCAGGATCTCGTACGCGGTGTCCAGGCCGATCAGGTCCATCAGGGCGAGCGGACCCATCGGCAGCCGGCAGCCGAGCTTCATGGCGGCGTCGATGTCCTCGCGGGTGGCGTAGTTCGCCTCGTACATACCGACCGCGTGGTTGAGGTACCCGAAGAGCAGCGCGTTGGCGATGAACCCGGCCCGGTCGTTGATCGTCACGTCGACCTTGCCCAGCCGGCCGCAGAGCGCCTCCACGTCGGCCACCACGTCGGCCGAGGTGACCACGGTGCGGATCACCTCGACCAGCTTCATCACCGGCGCGGGGTTGAAGAAGTGGATGCCGACGACCTGGTTGGGCCGGCCGGTGGCGACGGAGATCTCGGTGACGCTCAGCGAGGAGGTGTTGGTGGCGAGGATCGCCTCGGGCTTGCAGACCCGGTCCAGCTCGGCGAAGAGCCGCTGCTTGAGGTCCAACTGCTCGGGGACGGCCTCGATCACCAGGTCGACGGCGTGCAGCGCGGCCAGCCCGACGGCGAAGCGCACCCGCCCGTGCAGGGCGTCCCGGTCGGCGGCGGCGAGCTTGCCCTTGGCCACCGCCCGGTCGGTGGAGCGGGTCAGGTTGGCCCGGCCCCGCTCCAGCGCGGCCTCGGTGATCTCCACCGCGACGACGTCCACGCCGTTGCGGGCGAAGACCTCGACGATGCCGGCACCCATGGTGCCCAGTCCCACCACGCCCACGCTGGCGAAGTCGCGCGCCACGACGGCCTCCCTGTCGCTCGTACCGTCGAGATTAACGGTCCCTCAGGTTCTGCGCGCGAGTCTGCCACGCCCGGACCGCAGGCCGGGACGCCGGGAGGTCGGGCGGCCCGGCGGCCCGGCGGCGGACCAGGAGGCGGGAGGCGAGGAGGCGGGGGTGGCCCGGCGGGTGCTAGCGACCCTCGACCAGCTCGCCGTCGAGCGGGCGGCGGGAGCGGGGCACGGCGGCCGGCAGCGGCACGGTCGTCGTCCGCTTGCCGCGCGGCAGCGCGTCGATACGCAGGCCGACCGGGTCGGTCCGGGCCAGCCCGGGATCGAAGTACCGCAGCTCGGTGCGGCCGGCCCGGATGACGTCCCCGTCGGCGAGGTGCTCCACGCCGCTGACCCGCCGGCCGTTGAGCCAGGTCCCGTTGGTGGAGCCGAGGTCCACCAGGGCCACCCCGCCGTCGGCCTGCCGGACCGCGGCGTGTCGCCGGCTCAGATGTGGATCGTCGACCACCACGTCGGCGGTCGGGGCCCGGCCGATCACCAACGGGCCGATGCGGACCCGGAAGCTCGCACCGCGCATCGGTCCACTGGTCACGGTCAACAGCGGCAACAACTCCGGATAGTCCTCCATGGACGGCTGCCCTCCCCACACCGGTCACTCTCCGCATCACCCTGCCACCCGAGAGTATCGATATCCACCACTGAGTGGTCATCTCGGCGACGCCGGCCGGTCATCTCCCGTTCGCCGCTTCGGCCGGACGCCCGGGAGGTCACGTGCCTACCGGCGGGTAATCAGCGGGTCTAGACTTCCGCCATGACGGCTGTGCATGTCCCGGGCGCTCCGAGGGTAGAGGATGGCCACCTCGTCTCGACCAACCCGGCCACCGGCGTCGAGGCGGGACGCCTGCCGGTCGCCGGCCCCGCCGACGTCGAGCGGGCCGTGGCGACCGCCCGCGCCGCCGGGCAGTGGTGGGCCGGGCTCGGCTTCACCGGACGCCGGGAACGGCTGCTGCGCTGGCGAGGGCTGCTGGCCCGGCGGATCGAGCAGCTCGCGGACCTTATCCACACCGAGGGCGGCAAGCCGGTCGCCGACGCGGTCGTGGAGGTCGTCAGCGCCATCGAGCACATCGACTGGGCGGCCCGCAACGCCCGCCGGGTGCTGGGCCCCCGCCGGGTACGGTCCCGGCTGATCCTCGCCGAGTTCGCCGGCCACCTGGAGTACCAGCCGTACGGGGTGGTCGGGGTGATCGGACCGTGGAACTATCCCGTCTTCACCCCGGTCGGCTCCGCCGCGTACGCGCTGGCCGCCGGGAACGCGGTGGTGCTCAAGCCGAGCGAGTACACCCCGGTGGCCGGCCAGTGGCTGGTCGACTGCTTCGCCGAGGTGGTGCCGGAGCACCCGGTCCTCACCGCCGTGCACGGGCTCGGCGACGTCGGGGCCGCGCTCTGCCGCTCCGGCATCGACAAGCTGGCCTTCACCGGCTCCCCGGCGACCGCCCGGACGGTGATGGCGGCCTGCGCCGAGTCGCTCACCCCGGTCCTGCTGGAGGCCGGCGGCAAGGACGCGCTGATCGTCGACGCCGACGCCGACCTGGACGCGGCGGCCGAGGCGTGCGTCTGGGGCGGGCTGACCAACGCCGGCCAGACCTGCATCGGCATCGAGCGGGTGTACGTGGTCGAGCCGGTCTTCGACGCCTTCGTCGACCGGGTCGTCGAGCGGGCCGCCCGGCTGACCGTCGGGGCGGACGCCGCCGACCTCGGCCCGATCACCATGCCGTCCCAGCTCGACGTGATCCGGCGGCACATCGACGACGCGCTGGCCCGGGGCGGCCGGGCGGTGCTCGGCGGGGCGGACGCGGTGCAGCCGCCGTACGTCCGGCCCACCGTGCTGGTCGACGTACCGGAGGACGCGGCGGCCATCCGGGAGGAGACCTTCGGCCCGACGCTGACCATCAACCGGGTCCGCGACGCCGACGAGGCGCTCGCGCGGGCCAACGCCCTGCCGTACGGCCTGGGCGGCGCGGTGTTCGGGCGGCGGCGGGCGGTCGCCATCGCCCGGCGGCTGCGCTCGGGGATGGCCTCGGTGAACTCGGTGCTCTCCTTCGCCGGGATGGCCACCCTGCCCTTCGGCGGTACCGGCGAGTCGGGGTTCGGGCGGATCCACGGCGAGGACGGGCTCCGCGAGTTCGGCCGGGCCAAGTCGATCACCCGCCGCCGGGCCCGCTCCCTGCTGCCCGCGATGACCTTCGAACGCTCCGACGCCGACGTGGCCCGCCTGGTCAAGGTCGCCAAGGCCATGTACGGCCGCTGAGGTGTAAGGAAGGGCCCCCTCTTAACGCTTCCGGTAGAGCAGGGGCCCCTTCTTAACACCGCAGGCCGGGGAGACGGCCCGTCGGTCAGAACAGGGTCAGCTCGTTGCGCTCGATGCCGCGCAGCTTGTCGTAGTCGACCACCACACAGCGGATGCCCCGGTCGGTGGCGAGCACCCGGGCCTGCGGCTTGATCTCCTGAGCGGCGAAGACGCCGCTGACCGGGGCGAGCAGCGGGTCGCGGTTCATCAGTTCGAGGTAGCGGGTGAGCTGCTCCACGCCGTCGATCTCGCCGCGCCGCTTCACCTCGACCGCGACCGCGCCCTGGTTGGCGTCCCGGCAGAGCAGGTCGACCGGGCCGATCGCGGTCATGTACTCCCGCCGGACCAGGGTGTACCCCTCGCCCAGGGTCTCCGGGTTGGCGGCGAGCAGCTCCTGCAGGTGCGCCTCGACCCCGTCCTTGCGCAGCCCCGGGTCCACCCCCAGGTCGTACGAGGTGTCCTGGAAGATCTCGTCCAGGGTGATCCGCAGCTCCTCGCCGGCCTTGTTCACCACCCGCCAGACGCCGGGGGCCTCCTCCAGCCGACAGGGCGGGCTCATCCAGTTCAACGGCTTGTACGCCCGGTCGTCGGCGTGGATCGACACCGACCCGTCCGCCTTGACCATCAACAGGCGGGTGGCCAGCGGCAGGTGGGCCGAGAGCCGTCCGACATAGTCCACCGAGCACTTCGCAATCACCAACCGCACCCGAGGAGGGTAGCCCAGCCCCGGCCCGCCGCCCATCAGCGGCACTGGCGTGCCGGTGCGATCCTGAGATGGTGCTCGAAGTGCTGACCGGCTCCGGCCTCGCCGCCTCGGCGGGGCTCAACGCCTACATTCCCCTGCTCTCGATGGGGCTGCTCGCCCGGTACACCGAGGTGATCCAGCTTCCGGCCGGCTGGCAGTGGCTCGGCGACGGCTGGGTCATCGCGATCCTGGTGGTGCTGCTCGCGGTCGAACTCGTCGCCGACAAGGTGCCCGTCGTCGACCACGTCAACGACGTGGTGCAGACGGTGGTACGGCCGACGGCCGGAGGGCTCGCGTTCGGTGCCGGGGCCGGCTCCGAGACGGTGACCGTCAGCGATCCCGGCAGCTTCTTCGCGTCCAACGAGTGGGTGCCGGTGGTCGTCGGGGTGGTGCTCGCCCTCGGGGTGCACCTGCTCAAGTCCGCCGTCCGTCCGGTGATCAACGCGGCCACGGCCGGGGTGGGCGCGCCGGTGGCCAGCACCGCCGAGGACGCCACCAGCGTGCTGATGTCCCTGGTGGCGATCCTGCTGCCCGTGCTGGTCCTGGTCTTCCTGCTCGCTCTGGTGCTCGCCGCGTTCTGGCTGGTGCGCCGCCGGACGCACCGCCGCCGCGACCGCCGTGCCGCCCGCACCGCCGACCTGCCCGGCTGACCGACCGCCGCACCGCCGACACCCCCGACCTGCCCGGCTGACCGGACGACCGGGCGGCAGGCCCTGCCGGCCGGGATTCCGGGCCGACCGGGGGCAGCGGCGGGCCCGGGGGCGCTGCCATCATCTCCCCCGTGTCCGTGAAGAAGTCCCACCTTTCCGTCGGCGCGGTCATCGCGCTCGTGGCCGGGATCACCCTGCTGGCCGTCGCAACGGCGCCGACCCAGGAACCCGCGCAGGCCGAGTTCGTCGCGCCGCCCACCCGCTCGGGCACCCCGGCCGACCCCGCGCGGACGGGGTCGCCGCAGCCCGGACCCACCGGCTCCGGCCCGGCGACACCGGACGGTACGGGACCGGACGGCACGGTGCCGGGCGCGACCCGTACGGGCAGCCGGCCCCCGGTGGTCGACCACGGGCCCCGCCGGGGCAACCTGGTGGCGCTCACCTTCGACGCGGACATGACCGACGCGATGCGGTACCAGCTCCGCAGTGGCGCGGTCCGGTCGTACGCCAACCTCACCATCGTCGACCTGCTGGAACGGGAGCAGGTGCCGGCGACCTTCTTCCTCACCGGCAAGTGGGTCGAGGAGTACCCGGAGGTGACCCGCCGGCTGGCCGGCAACCCCCGCTTCGAGCTGGCGAACCACACGTACGCCCACCACGCCTTCGTGCCGGACTGCTACGGGCTTCCGCACCTGCCGGCGCGGGAGCTGACCGCCGACGCGGCCCGTACCTTCGACGTCATCGCGCCGTACGGCGGCCGGCAGACCCGGTACTTCCGGTTTCCCGGCCTCTGCCACGACCGGGCGGCGTTGGACGCGCTGGCCCCGCTCGGGGTGACCGTGGTCGACGGGGACGTGATCAGCGGCGACCCGTTCGCGAAGGCGTGGCGGCCGATCGTGCGGGCGGTGCTGAGCACGGTCCAGCCCGGCTCGGTGATCGTGCTGCACGTGACCGAGGCGAACGCGCCGATGACCGACGAGGCGCTGCCGCACATCCTCGCCGGGCTGGCCGAGCGGGGGCTGACCCCGGCCACCCTCTCCGAGGTGCTCGCCACCGACGCGACCGACGCCCCCGCCTGACGACGGCCGCCACCCCGGCCGGAGGTGACCGTCGCCCGAGCCGGCCCTCGCCCGGCGAGGGTGACCGTCGCCCCGGTCGGGGGACGGCCGGCCGATCGCGGCACGCCTGAACGAGACAAAAGCCTACAGTCGGGTTTCGCAGACCGGAGGAGCCCGAGATGACCGCGTCGATCGAGATGCCCCGGGTCCAGGAGTGCGTCGTCGCCTCCTGCGCCTACAACCACACCAACGACTGCCACGCCTTCGCCATCACCATCGGCAGCGCCGACCACGCCCACTGTCACACCTTCGTCGAGATGCCGGTCCGGGGCGGAACCGAGACGCTGGTCGCCCAGGTCGGCGCGTGCCAGCGGGCGGACTGCGTCCACAACTCGAACCTGGAGTGCCACGCGCCGACGATCCGGGTCGGCCCGGACAACGACCGCGCCGACTGCATGACGTACCGCAGCCGCTGACCACCCGCCCGCGCCCCCGCCCGCGCCGGCTCCCCCGGGTTGAGGTGTGAGGAAGGGGCCCTTCTCCACCGTGGGGCGTTGACAGGGGGCCCTTCCTTTCACCCGGGCCGGGTGACGGGCGGCACCCCGGGGCCCGTCGGGCGGAATCCAGGACGCACACTTGACCGCATGGACGACGAGCTGGCGATCTCCGTACGTGGGCTGCGCAAGGCGTACGGCGACACCGTCGCGGTGGCCGGCGTGGACCTCGCGGTCCGGCGCGGCGAGGTGTTCGCCCTGCTCGGCCCGAACGGCGCGGGCAAGACCACCACGGTGGAGATCCTGGAGGGGTACCGGCAGCGCGACGCCGGTGAGGTGACGGTGCTCGGCGCCGACCCGGCCCGACCCGGCCCG
Organism: Micromonospora rosaria; assembly: GCF_001567585.1. Taxonomy (GTDB): domain Bacteria; phylum Actinomycetota; class Actinomycetes; order Mycobacteriales; family Micromonosporaceae; genus Micromonospora; species Micromonospora rosaria. Next base: position 28,803 of record NZ_LRQV01000020.1, on the reverse strand, counting down.
GACTGGCGCTCCCGGGTCGGCATCGTGCTTCAGGGCACCGGCGAGTTCGACGAGCTGACCGTCGGCGAGGTGGTCCGCCACTTCGCCGGGTTCTACGCCGACGCCGACGACCCGGACAAGGTCGTCGAACGGGTGGGGCTGGGCGCGAAGAAGCGGGCCCGGACGCACACCCTCTCCGGCGGGCAGAAGCGCCGCCTGGACGTGGCGCTGGGCATCATCGGCCGCCCCGACCTGCTCTTCCTCGACGAGCCCACCACCGGTTTCGACCCGGAGGCGCGGCGGGAGTTCTGGGAGCTGATCCGGGACCTGGCCGCCGCCGGTACCACCATCCTGCTCACCACCCACTACCTGGACGAAGCCGAGTCCCTGGCCGACCGGGTCGGGGTGATCGCCGCCGGCCGGGTGATCGAGGTGGCCCCGCCGAACGAGCTGGGCAACCGGCACCAGGCGAAGGCCACCGTCTCCTGGCGTACCCCGGACGGGTCGGCGCAGAGCACGCAGACCGCGACGCCGACGGCGCTGGTCGCCGAACTGGCCGCGCGCTTCGGCGGCGAGGTGCCCGGCCTGACCGTCACCCGGCCCACCCTGGAGGACATCTACCTGCGGATGATCGGACACGCATGACCGCCACCACGAAGCCGGCCGCCCCGGTCGCCGTCACCCGCGCACGGGCGCTCAGCCCGGCCACGCTGGCGGTGCGGCAGGGCCGGCTGGAGATCACCCAGTTCCTGCGCAGCCGGGAGTCCGTCGTCTTCACGATGGGCTTCCCGATCATCATGATCCTGATCTTCGCGTCGATCTTCAGCGACCAGATCGCCCCCGGGGTCAGCTACACCCAGTACTTCATCACCGGCATGATCGCGACCGGCCTGATGACGGTGAGCTTCCAGAACCTCGGCATCTGGATCCCGATCGAGCGGGACCGGGGCGTGCTCAAGCGCTACCGGGGCACCCCGATGCCGAAGTGGGTGTACTTCGCCGGCAAGGTGATCATGGTGGTGGCGATCGGGGTGGCGGAGACCGCGCTGCTGCTCGCCTTCTCGGTCGCCCTGTTCGACCTGACACTGCCGGCCACCGCCGCCAAGTGGCTGACCTTCGGCTGGGTCTCGGTCCTCGGGGTCACCGCCTGCACCCTGCTCGGCATCGCCATCTCGTCGCTGGCCCGGACCGCCCGCAGCGGCTCGGCCGTGGTCACCCCGGTCGCCCTGGTGCTCCAGTTCATCTCCGGGGTTTTCTTCGTCTTCACCAACCTGCCCGACTGGATGCAGCAGGTGGCGGCCATCTTCCCGCTCAAGTGGATGTGCCAGGGCCTGCGCTCGGTCTTCCTGCCGGACAGCTTCGGCGCGCAGGAGCCGGGCGGCTCGTTCGAGCTGGGCCGGGTCGCCCTCGTGCTGGCCGCCTGGTGCGTGATCGGTCTGGTCCTCTGCCTCACCACCTTCCGCTGGACCAGCAAGCGCGACGGCTGAGGGGTAAGGCTGAGGTGTAAGGAAGGGCCCCCTCTTAACGCTTTCGGTAGAGGAGGGGCCCCTTCTTAACACCGCCAACAGCGCCGGGTGTTAAGAAGGGGCCCCTCCTTACACCCCGGTCAGTACGTGTAGAAGCCCTTGCCGGTCTTGCGGCCGAGGTCACCGGCGGCGGCCATCCGCTGGAGCAGCTCCGGCGGGAAGAACTTCTCGTCGGCGGTGTCGGCGTAGATGTTCTTCGAGGCGTGCAGCAGCACGTCCACGCCGGTCAGGTCGGTGGTGGCCAGCGGGCCCATGGCGTGCCCGAAACCGAGCCGGCAGGCGGTGTCCAGGTCCTCCGCCGACACCACGCCGGACTCGACCAGCTTCACCGCCTCCACCACCAGCGCCGAGATCAGCCGGGTGGTGACGAAGCCGGCGATGTCCCGGTTCACCACCACGACCGTCTTGCCGATCTCCTCGGCGAAGGCCCGTACCGTGGCCAGCGTGGCGTCGCTGGTCTTGTAGCCCCGGACCAGCTCGCAGAGCTTCATCATCGGCACCGGGGAGAAGAAGTGCGTCCCGACGACCGCCTCCGGCCGCTCGGTGACCGCCGCGATCTGGGTGACCGGGATGGCCGAGGTGTTGGTGGCCAGCACCGCGTCGGCCTTGCAGAGCTTGTCCAGCGCGCGGAAGACCTCGTGCTTGATCTCCAGGCGTTCGAAGACCGCCTCGACGACGATGTCCGCGTCGGCGACCGCCTCCAGCTCCGTGGTCGGGGTGATCCGGCCCAGCGTCGCGTCGACCTCGGAGGCGTCGATCCTGCCCTTCTCGGCGAACTTCTCCAGCGACTTCCGGATGCCGGCCAGTCCGCGCCCGGTGGCCGCGTCGTCCAGGTCGCGCAGTGTCACCTGCCAGCCCGCCTGCGCCGCCACCTGGGCGATACCCGAGCCCATCAGCCCGGCACCGACGACCGCGAGTCGACCCGCCATCTGCTTCTCCCTCGCCTGATACGGATGTCTGTCAGCACCCTAGTCGGCGAGCTGAACGACCGCTAAGCCCACGCCCGCGCACGACAGGCGGGGCGGGCAGGCCGGGCACGATGGGCGTGCCGCGCTCGATGGGCGGGGCGGGCGGGCACGACGGGCGGGGCGGGCGGGCGCGGTCAGATCTCCAGCGCGGGTTCCTCGGCGGTCCGGCCCCGTTCCACCTCCACCCCGAGCGCCCGCAGGTCGGCCACGAAGTCCGGGTACCCCCGGTCGACGTGGTGCACGTGGGAGACCTCGGTGACCCCGTCGGCGCAGAGCCCCGCGATGATCAGGCCGGCCCCGGCCCGGATGTCGGTGGCCCGTACCGGCGCGCCGGAGAGCCGTTCCCGGCCGCGTACCACGGCGTGGTGCCCGTCGGTCTTGATGTCGGCGCCGAGCCGCATCATCTCGTTGGCGAACATGAAGCGCCCGTCGAAGATGTTCTCGGTGATCAGCGACGCGCCGTCGCTCACCGCGGCCAGCCCGATCGCCATCGGCAGCAGGTCGGTGGCGAACCCGGGGTACGGCAGGGTGACCACGTCCACCGCCGTGGGGCGCTCGTCCACCCGTACCCGGAAGGCGTCCGGGCGGGTCTCCACCAGCGCGCCACCGGTGACCAGCTTGTCCAGCGCGACCTCCAGGAAGGCCGGGTCCGCACCGGTGACGGTGACGTCCCCCCGGGTCATCGCGGCGCCGAAGGCCCACGTGCCGGCGACGATCCGGTCCCCCACCGTGGCGTGCCGCACCGGCGTCAACGCCGGTACGCCCTCGATGTGCAGGGTCGAGGTGCCCTCCCCGGAGATCCGGGCGCCCATCCGGATCAGCATCGAGCAGATGTCCACGATCTCCGGCTCCCGGGCGGCGTTGTCGATCACCGTCTCGCCCCGGGCCAGCACCGCCGCCATCACCAGGTTCTCGGTGGCCCCGACGCTCGGGAAGTCCAGCATGATCTCCGCGCCGTGCAGCCCGGCCGGGGCGGCGGCGATGACGAAACCGTGCTCGCCGGAGATCTCCGCGCCCATCCGGGTCAGCCCGGCGATGTGCATGTCCAGCCCCCGGGAGCCGATCGCGTCCCCGCCGGGGTGGGCCACCCGGACGTGGCCGCGCCGGGCCAGCAGCGGCCCGAGCACGCAGATCGACGCGCGCAGCCGGCGGACCAGGTCGTAGTCGGCCTCCACGCCCGGCTCCTCGGGCACGTCGATGACGACCGAGCGGGACCGGGCCACCCCGCCGCCGGCCACCATCGGGTCGACCGGATCGTCGGTGTCGAAGCGGACGTCGCAGCCGAGCCGGCGCAGCACCTCACCCATGATCGCGATGTCGGTGATCCGGGGCACGTTGGTGATCATGCTCTGCCCGGGGGCCAGCAGCGCGGCGGCCATCAGCTTCAGCGCCGAGTTCTTCGCGCCGACGACGTGCACCGTACCGGCGAGCCGGGCACCCCCCTCGACCCGGATCACATCGACGGCGTTGACCGCCGGGTCGCCGGCGTCGCCGGGCCCCACGCCGGTCGACTGGCCGGCAGCGGAATCGGGTCGGGTCGGGATCGACAGGTCGGGAATCCGTAGGCTGTGCGACATGGCCGTCCACCTCACGCGCATCTACACCAGGGCCGGCGACGCCGGCACGACCAGGTTGAGCAACAACGAGCAGGTCACGAAGACCGATCCGCGCCTCGTCGCGTACGCGGACGTCGACGAGTGCAACGCCGCGATCGGCATGGCGCTCGCCCTCGGGCAACTTGACGAGGAGCTGCGGGCGGTGCTCGGGTCGATCCAGAACGACCTGTTCGACGTCGGCGCCGACCTCTCCACCCCGGTCGAGCCCGACCCGAAGTACCCCCCGCTGCGGGTCACCGAGGCGTACGTGGAGCGTCTGGAAGGCTGGTGCGACGAGTACAACGCACGCCTGAGCAAGCTCGACTCCTTCATCCTCCCCGGCGGCACCGCGGGCGCGGCGCTGCTGCACGTGGCACGGACGATCGCCCGACGCGCCGAGCGGGCGGCCTGGGCCCTGGTCGCGCACGATCCGGACCGGACCGCCACCCTCCCGGCAAAGTATCTCAACCGGCTGTCGGATCTGCTCTTTATCCTGGCAAGAACGGCAAATCCGGCGGGCGACGTGCTATGGGTCCCCGGCGGCACGCGCTGACCTACGTCGGCTGACGCTCCGGCCCCGCCCGAGCCTCGCGGGCCGGAGCGAGGGGCGGGGCCCGCTGACGCCTGGTCCAGTCCCCTTCAGCCCCGGGTGGTGGCGGTTCTCCGACCCGACACGCCGACACAGGTGCCGGTTCCCGCACCCCGCTCCGCCGCCCGGCGGGGCACCGCGCGGGGGACGGTGGCGCGCAGCAGGGGCAGGGAGCGCGGGGGTGGCAGGGGCGGAGAGGGGGCGACCGCTTAGGCGGCGGGCCAGTTCTCGGAGGCGAAACGGGACGAGACCGGCCCCGGGGGGACGGCCTCGAGCCAGGAGAGGAATCCGGTCACCGTGGAACTCGCCATGGCGATCTCGACCGGGGCATGCCGACTGGCACATCGCAGGATCACCCAGTCGGCGGGCATGGAGAGCCGTTCCTGACCCTCCGGGAGCCGTCGCCGCTCCACGACCAGTTCCTTGCGGGAGAGCACCCGCTTGGGCCGGAGGGCGAAGCTGAACATCCGGTACCAGCGGAGTTCGTCGCCGACGAAGCGGCCGAAACCGGGTGACCAGCCCCGGCCGTCGAGCATGGTGGAGACCCGGACGCTGAGCCGGATGATGCCACCGCTACGGGTGACCAGGGCCCGCCGGATGAAGAGGATCAGGACCGCGCCGACCAGCACGGCGACGCCGATGCCGATCCCCTCCACGATCTCCATCGGCGGCGCGGCTCAGCGGCTCTGCGGGGCGGAAGCCGGAGTGGCGCTCTCCGCCAGCACGGTGACCCCGTCCGGGGCGACCGAGAGGAAGCCGCCGGCCACCTCGTACGTGATCTGCTCGCCGCCGGCCAGCTTGATGCGCACCTGGCCGGGCTCGGCGAGCTGGCCGAGCAGGGGGGCGTGCCCCGGCAGCACGCCGAGCTCACCCTCGGTCGTCCGGGCCATGACCATCTCGGCCTCGCCGGACCAGACCTTCTCCTCGACGGCGACGAGCTCGACGTGAAGCTGCTTTGCCACGCTGTCTCCTTGCTGCGGCGACGGATTGCCGAAAGTCTAGTCGCGCCACCGGCGGGCTCCCAACGCGGGTGGTGGGAGCCACGCCGGGGGTCACTGTTCCTTGTTGCGGAAGTCGGGGTGTTCGAGCAGGAACGCGTCGACCGTCCCGCTCTGCAACGACCGGAAGAAGTCCTGCGCCTCCGGCACGAGTCGTTCCCCCTGGTACGCGCTGCCGGTGCCGATGTTCTCGCCGGGCAGCTTGACCATGGTGATCGAGTCGGGGCGGATGTCCTTCAGCGCGAAGCCGAAGTCCGCGATGGTGTTGCCCCGGCCGCTGAAGATCAACGACTCACCGGCGGCACGGAGCACCCGGTCCAGCTTGATCGGGTTGGTCACCACGTCGGAGCTGAGCGCCTGGTTGGCCATCGCCTTGACGAACTGCTGCTGGTGCCGCTGGCGGCCGTAGTCGCCGTCCGGCACGCCGTTCTTGGGGTACCGCTGCCGGACGTAGTCCAGCGCCTGCCAGCCCTCCAGGTGCTGCTCGCCCTTCGGGTAGACCGCCTGCGGGCCGATGTAGCCCGAACCGTTCGGGTTGCCCTTGCGGTGCGTGCCGTCCGGCTCCCGGTGCTCGGAGCGCACCTCGCGCTCGATGTTCATCGTGACGCCGCCCATCGCGTCCACGATCTTCCGGAAGCCGGTGAAGTTGATGATCGCGCCCGCGTCGAAGCGCTCGATCCCGGTGATCTGCTGCACCGTCATGGCGAGCAGTTCGAAGCCGCGCGCCGGGTCCGGGTTCCCGCCGGGGACGATGCTGCCGTGCGACATCGCGCCGTTGAGCTTGCCCCGCCCACCGTTCCAGTTGGCCTTCTCGAACGGCGGGATCTCCACGTACAGGTCCCGGGGCATGGAGAAGAGGTAGGCCCGGTCCATCTCGGCCGGCACGTGCAACACCATGATCGAGTCCGACAGGGGTGGCGTCTTGTCGTCGCGCGGGTCGATGCCGACCAGCAGGATGTTCACCGGCCCCTTGATGTCGACCTTGCGCTCCGCCGCCCCGGCCGCCTGGTCGCCGAAGAGGTCACCCTTGCCGACGGCACCCTCGTAGCGCGCCATCAGCGCCTCCGCGCCGACCAGCGTGGTGCCGCTGAGCATCATCAGGGCGACGCCGAAGACCGTGCACAGCCGTGCCCACCGGGGCACCCCCGCCCACATCGAGCGTTTGCCACCGCGCTTGCCGCCCTTACCCACGAGCATCTCCTTCGTCACGCCCACGGGGAGGGAAGGGGCGTACGCAGCCGGTTCGTTGCACGGATCAACGCCCGTCCACCGACGGGCGCTGCGGATCGACGGTACCTCGCGAAACGGGAAACGTCCCGTCAAGGAACCGGACCCGGGGGATCATAGGCCCCCGAGATGAACGAGGACCGCCCCGGTGCAACCGGGGCGGTCCCTCGTCGTTGGTGACGCTGCTGCCGTCGGAACGGCCCGCAGGTCAGCTCTTCATCAGCTCCGCGGCCTTGGCCTCCAGGTCCTCCAGGCCACCGCACATGAAGAAGGCCTGCTCGGGGAAGTGGTCGTACTCGCCCTCGCTGATCTTCTTGAACGCCTCGATGGTCTCGCTGATCGGGACCGTCGAGCCCGGCTGGCCGGTGAACTGCTCGGCCGCGTAGGTGTTCTGCGACAGGAAGCGCTCGATCCGCCGGGCCCGGCCGACGACGATCTTGTCTTCCTCGGAGAGCTCCTCGATACCGAGGATGGCGATGATGTCCTGCAGGTCCTTGTACTTCTGCAGGATCCGCTTCACCTCGGTGGCGACCGCGAAGTGCTCGGCGCCGACGAACTCCGGGGCGAGGATCCGCGACGAGGACGCCAGCGGGTCCACCGCCGGGTAGATGCCCTTGTCGGAGATCGACCGCTCCAGGTTGGTGGTCGCGTCCAGGTGGGCGAAGGTGGTCGCCGGGGCCGGGTCGGTGTAGTCGTCGGCCGGCACGTAGATCGCCTGGAGCGAGGTGATGGCCTGGCCCCGGACGGAGGTGATCCGCTCCTGGAGCTCGCCCATCTCGTCGGCCAGGGTCGGCTGGTACCCCACCGCGCTCGGCATCCGGCCGAGCAGGGTGGAGACCTCCGAGCCCGCCTGGGTGAAGCGGAAGATGTTGTCGATGAAGAGCAGCACCTCCTGCTTCTTCACGTCGCGGAAGTACTCCGCCATGGTGAGCGCGGAGAGCGCGACCCGCAGCCGGGTGCCCGGCGGCTCGTCCATCTGGCCGTAGACCAGCGCGGTCTTGTCGATGACGCCGGACTCGGTCATCTCGGCGATCAGGTCGTTGCCCTCGCGGGTGCGCTCACCCACGCCGGCGAAGACCGAGGTACCACCGAAGTTCCGGGCCACCCGGGTGATCATCTCCTGGATGAGCACCGTCTTGCCCACGCCGGCACCGCCGAACAGACCGATCTTGCCGCCCTTGACGTACGGGGCGAGCAGGTCGATGACCTTGATGCCGGTCTCCAGCATCTCGGTCTTCGGCTCCAGGTCCGCGAAGGCCGGGGCCTTGCGGTGGATGCCCCAGTGGTCGTCCGGGCTGAGCGTCTCGCCCTCGGTGAGGTTGAGGCACTCGCCGATCGCGTTGAACACGTGGCCCTTGACCGTGTCGCCCACCGGCACCCGGATCGGGGCGCCGGTGTCCCGGACCTCGGCACCCCGGACCAGACCGTCGGTCGGCTGCATCGAGATGGCGCGGACCAGGTTGTCACCCAGGTGCTGGGCGACCTCCAGGGTCAGCGTCTTCTCGCCGCCGGAGAGGGTCACGCCCACGTGCAGGGCGTTGAACAGGTCCGGCATGGCGTCGCGCGGGAACTCGGCGTCGACGACCGGGCCGATGACCCGGACCACGCGACCGGTGGCCGTGTTGGTCGGGGCTGGTCCCCCAGCCACTGCGGAAACAGTCATCACACTTCACTTCCCGACGCGGCCAGCGCGTTCGCGCCGCCGACGATCTCACTGATCTCCTGGGTGATCCCGGCCTGGCGGGCCGAGTTCATCTCACGCGTGTACTTCTCGATCATCTCTTCGGCGTTGTCGGTGGCGCTCTTCATCGCCCGCCGCCGGGCCGCCGACTCGCTCGCCGCCGACTCCAGCAACGCCGCGTAGATCCGCGTGTTGATGTACTTCGGCAGCAGGGCGTCCAGCAGCTCCTCGGCGTCCGGCTCGAAGTCGTAATCGGGGAGCTGCCCCGGCTTCGCCTCCGACCGGGGCCGGCTCTCGACCTGCATCGGACCGAGGATCCGGGTCACCGGGTTCTGGGTCATCAGCGAGTGGAACTCGGTGTAGACGATGTGCAGTTCGTCCACCCCGCGCACCCCGTCCGGCCCGGGACCGCCGTCCGCGTCGTCCGCACCGGCGGTGAACGCCTTGATCAGCGTCTCCCCCACGGTCCGGGCGTCGGCGAAGGTCGGCTGCTCGGAGAAGCCGGTCCAGTTCGCCTCGATCGGCCGGTCCCGGAACCGGAAGAACCCGACACCCTTACGCCCGATGACGTAGAGCAACGGCTCCTTGCCCTCGTCCCGGAGCCGGGCCATCAGCGACTCGGCCGTCTTGATCGCGTTGGAGCTGTAGCCACCGGCCAGTCCCCGGTCGGCGGTGACCAGCAGGACGCCGGCCCGCCGCACCTGCGGACGGGGGGTGAGCAGCGGGTGGTCGAGCTGCGCGTTGGACGCCAGCGCGGAGAGCACGCCGGTGATGGCCCGGGAGTACGGCAGGGACGCCTCCACCCGCGCCTGGGCCTTGGCGATGCGGCTCGTCGCCACGAGCTCCATCGCCTTGGTGATCTTCTTCATCCCCTTCGCCGAACGGATCCGTTGACGAAGAACGCGTACCTGCGCGGCCATCTCCCGGCCCTACTGCTTCTGCGCCGGGGCGCCACCGCTGTACCGGGTGACCGTCTCGCGGTCCTGCTCACCCTCCAGCGGCTCGGCCGGCGCCTCGTTGATCCGGCGCTCGTCCTCCTTGCCGAGGAAGAGCTGCTTGAACTCGCCGATCGCGGTGTCCAGCGCGGCGATCACGTCGTCGCCCCACTTGTGGTCGGCCAGGGCCGCCAGCACACCCTCGTGCTTGTGCCGCAGGTACTGGAGGAACTCCGACTCGAAGCGGCGGACCTCGCCGACCGGGATGTCGTCCAGCTTGCCCTCGGTGCCGGCCCAGACGGAGACGACCTGCTCCTGCACCGGGTACGGCGAGTAGTTCGGCTGCTTGAGCAGCTCGACCAGGCGGGCACCCCGCTCCAGCTGGGCGCGGGAGGCCTTGTCCAGGTCCGAGGCGAAGGCGGCGAACGCCTCCAGCTCCCGGTACTGGGCCAGGTTCAGCCGCAGCGAGCCGGCGACCTTCTTCATCGGCTTGACCTGCGCGGCGCCACCGACCCGGGAGACCGAGGTACCGACGTTGATCGCCGGCCGGACGCCCTGGTTGAACAGGTCGGTCTCCAGGAAGATCTGGCCGTCGGTGATCGAGATGACGTTGGTCGGGATGAAGGCCGAGATGTCGTTGGCCTTCGTCTCGATGATCGGCAGACCGGTCATCGAGCCGCCACCCAGCTCGTCGGAGAGCTTCGCGCAGCGCTCCAGCAGCCGGGAGTGCAGGTAGAAGACGTCACCCGGGTACGCCTCACGGCCCGGCGGGCGACGCAGCAGCAGCGACACGGCCCGGTACGCCTCGGCCTGCTTGCTCAGGTCGTCGAAGACGATCAGGACGTGCTTGCCGCCGTACATCCAGTGCTGCCCGATGGACGAGCCGGTGTACGGGGCCAGGTACTTGAAGCCGGCCGGGTCCGACGCCGGGGAGGCGACGATGGTGGTGTACTCCATCGCCCCCGCCTCCTCCAGGATGCCCTTGATCGAGGCGATCGTGGAGGCCTTCTGGCCGATGGCGACGTAGATGCAGCGGACCTGCTTGGTCGGGTCCCCGGAGGCCCAGTTCTCCCGCTGGTTGAGGATCGTGTCCAGGGCGACCGTGGTCTTGCCGGTCTTCCGGTCCCCGATGATGAGCTGCCGCTGGCCCCGACCGATCGGGGTCATCGCGTCGATCGCCTTGATACCGGTCTGGAGGGGCTCCTCGACCGACTTGCGGGCCATCACGTTCGGAGCCTGCAGCTCCAGCTCGCGGTAGCCCTCGTTGGCGATCTCACCGAGGCCGTCGATCGGCTGGCCGAGCGCGTCGACCACGCGGCCCAGGAAGCCGTCGCCGACCGGCACCGAGAGCACCCGGCCGGTGCGCTTGACGCGCTGCCCCTCCTCGAGCCCGGCGTAGTCGCCGAGGACGACGACACCGATCTCCCGGACGTCGAGGTTCAGCGCCAGACCGAGGGTGCCGTCCTCGAACTCCAGCAGCTCGTTGGTCATGGTCGAGGGCAGCCCCTCGACGTGGGCGATGCCGTCACCGGTGTCGGCGACGGTGCCGACCTCCTCACGGGAGACGTCGGGCGAGTAGGCGGAGACGTAGCGCTCCAGGGCGCCACGGATCTCCTCCGTCGAGATGGTCAGCTCGGCCATCCTCTGCTTCCTTAAGTATCAGGGGCCCGGGATACCTAGTACCGACCGGTCCGAATGGCGTCTGTCAAACAGGTGCGCTGTGTGGCTGTGCCGGTCAGCGCTTCGCGAGCGCGTTGCGGGTCTCTGTGAGGCGGCGCAGGACGGTGCCGTCGTAGAGGTCCGCACCGACCTGAACGCTGACCCCACCGAGCACGGCGGGGTCGACGTTCTGCTTGACGTCGACCTGCCGACCGTATATCTGCGACAGGCGGTCGCCCAGTCGGCGTTCCTCGTCGTCACCCAGTGGGGCGGCCACGGTCACGTACGCGACCTGCCGGTCCCGCCGTTCGGCGGCCAGCTCGACCAGCCGGGTGAGCGCCCCGTGGAAGGAGCGCCCACCGAACCCGGAGAGCGCCACCTCGACCAGGGTCACGGTGGCCGGACGCGCCTTACCGGTCAGCAGGTCCCGGACCAGCCCGGCGCGCTGGGTCACCGGCGCGATCGGATCGGTCAGCAGGTTGGACAGCTGCGGCTGCCCGTCGACGAGCTGACCGAAGCGGAACAGCTCGTCCTCCACCTCACCGAGGTCGCCGGCTGCCTCGGCGCCGGCCATCAGCGCCTCCACCCCGAGCCGCTCGGCCCCGTCGAGCAACTCCGACGGTGCCGACCAGCGACCGGCGACCAGCGCGCCGACCAGGTCGAGCGCGTCGGCGCCGATCTTGCCGGTGAGCATTCCGGCCAGCAGCGCGGACCGGTCCGCCCCGGGTCGGGCCGGGTCGGACAGCGCCCGGCGCAGCCGGGGCTCCCGACGCAGCAGACCGGCCACGGCGAGCAGCTCCTCGGCGGTGGTGACGACCGCCTGCGACTGCGCGCCCCGGACGTACGCCTCCAGTCGCTCGACCGCTACCCGGTACGACTCCCGGCTGGCGGCCTGCATCAGCGGGCCCCCGCGCTCTCGAGACCGGTCAGGAACCGCTCGACCGTGCCCTTGCGGCGGGCCTCGTCGGCGAGGGACTCACCGACGATCTTGCTGGCCAGGTCGACCGCGAGCCCGCCGACCTCGGCACGCAGCTCGCGCACCAGGGTCTCCCGCTCGACGGCCAACGCCTCCCGGCCGGCCGCGATGACCCGGTCGGACTCCTCACGGGCCTTGGTGAGGATCTCGGTACGGATCGCCTCGGCGTCGGCCCGGGCGTCGTCCCGGATCTTGGCCGCTTCGGTCCGCACCTCGGCGAGCTGGACGCGGTACTGCTCCAGCAACTGGTTCGCCTCGGCCTGAGCCGCCTCAGCGCGCTTGATGCCGCCCTCGATCGCGTCGACCCGCGCCTGGTACATCTCCTCCATGCGCGGCAGGACGAACTTCATCAGGACGAAGCAGAGCAGGGCGAAGGCGATCGTCCCGATGACGACCTCTTGCCAGATCGGCACGAGCGGGTGGTGGCCCTCGGCGGCGAGAATCATGTCGGACCTCCGGGTCGAAGAGCGGACGGTCAGCTAACGGCGAAGGCGAGCACCAGGCCGAACAGGGCGAGCGCCTCGACCAGGGCGAAGCCCAGCACCAGCCAGGTCCGGTTGTAACCGGCGGACTCCGGCTGACGGGCGCTGGAGTTGATGTACGCCACGAAGATCAGGGCAACACCGATCGCCGGGCCGACGGCGGCGAGACCGTAGCCGATGGTGTTGACGTTACCGTTGATAGCGGCGAGAACGTCCATTGCGGGTATTCCTCCTGTTTGGCGCGTGAGGTTTCACGCGTCGCGGTCGGTACCAGAAGCTTGGTCGGCCGGGCGGCCCACCGAGCGGGGATCAGTGCTCGTCGGCCAGCGACGACCCGATGTAGTTGGCGCTCAGGGTCACGAAGACGTACGCCTGCAGGAGGGCGACCAGGACCTCGAAGAAGGCCATCAGGATCGCCATCAGGAAGGCGAACACCGAGGTCGCCTGGATGAGGATGTTGTCCGAGGCCAGCAGCACGAAGCCACCGACGGTGAAGACCAGCAGGATCAGGTGCCCGGCGAACATGTTGGCGAAGAGTCGCACCGCCAGGGTGACCGGCCGGTTGATGAACGTCTGCAGAAACTCGATCGGAATCAGCAGGAAGTGCATCGGCCACGGGATACCGGGCAGGATCAGGCTCTGCTTCAGGTAGCGACCCAGACCGTGCTTACGGACACCGATGTAGATGTACATGATGTAGGTGATCGCCGCGAGCACGATGGGGAAGGCGATGTGCGAGTTCGGCGAGATCTGCAGGAACGGCGTGATACCGAAGAGGTTCGTCACCGCGATGTAGCAGAAGAGCACCGTGAAGTAGGGGGCGAAGCGGATGCCTTCCTTGCCCATCTGCTCCCGGGCGATGTTGTCCCGCACCAGCCCGTAGACCGACTCGGCCATCCACTGGCCCTTGGTCGGCACCAGCTTCGGGTTCCGGTAGGTCGCCATGAAGAAGATGATGATCAGGGCGACGGCCAGCCAGACCATGATGCCGAACTTGGTCACCCAGGGGCCGGCCAGCTCCGGCGGATAGAAGTCCCCGACGCTGGGGGGCCATGGCAGGCCCTCGGCCGCGACCAGCTCTCTGCTCACCGTGTCTTCCTCCGCACTCGACAGACCCGCACGTGCCGGCACTTCAAGCACTGAGCCTCTTCATGATCAGGTAGATCGCTCCGGCTGCGCCGAGGATCATGCCGGCGGCGACCCCGAGACCGGTCGGCAGAGCGAGGAAGCGTTCCGCCAACCATCCGAGGAACCCCCACGCCACAATCCCGGCGAGCAGGTAGCCCGCCACGGCACCGGCCACACCCTCCGACGAGTGCTCATCGGATTTGCTGGAGTGAAGGTCATCGCCCATGACGAGGCGAACGATATCAGCAGGGACGCGCGGGAGTGTGCGGCACCCCCCACACTGCGAACAGCGTGCGGGCGTACTGCGGGCGCGTCAACCGCGGCTCAGACTACTCCTGTACCCCACGACAGGGCAGCCCGACCGGCCGGACGAAAATCCGACATGAACGGCCAGTGACCGACCGGTTCCGGGTACGCCGCGACGATCGGTCACCACGACACCGGCCCGCCGCGCGGCACCGGCCGTCACCTGCGGGTACGCGCGCCGGGCTCAGTCGCCGCTCGGCTGCACGTACGGCAGCGGGGTGCGTAACGCCCAGGTCAGGTGGGCGCCGGTCCAGACGATCACGGCGACGATGACGCCCACCCCCAGGTCGGGCAGCCCGGCCCACCCGGTGGCCGCCACCGCCGACATCGCCACGCCGAGCATCACGATCTTGATCCCGTAGGTGACCAGACCGAACGGCATGATCAGTTTCGGGTTGACCGCGTCGGCCCAGGCCACCGAGAGCCCGGAGACCAGGTAGCTGGCCACCACCAGGCCGATCCCGGCGGCCACCCCGGCCGCGCTGGTCGAGCCGCGCCAGAGCGCCGCCACCGGCACCATGAGCAGGGCCAGCACCGCGCAGGCGACCAGCGTGTACCGCAGGAACGGCAACCGGGCCCGGATCGCCCCCGGCTGGCCCGCCGGGGGCGCGTCGGTGGTGAACCGGGCCGCCCGGGAGTCGTCCGTCGACGGCCGCCCCGCCTCCGGCGCGCTCATCGGGGGTACGCCGGGAACTCGGCGACCAGCTCGGCCACCTCGGCCGCGATCCGGGCCGTCGCGTCGGCCCCGCCGGGGTCCGCCGGGTCGGTCCGCACCGCCCGCCCGATCAGGCCGGCGATCCGGCGCATCTCGCCCTCCCGCATGCCCTGGGTGGTGACGCTGGGGGTGCCCACCCGGATGCCGGAGGCGACCATCGGCCGCTGCGGGTCGTACGGGATGGCGTTCTTGTTCAGGGTGATCCCGGCGGCGTCGCAGCGGGCCTCGGCCTCGGCCCCGGTCACCCCCAGCCCGCGCAGGTCGATCAGGGCCAGGTGGGTGTCGGTGCCCCCGGAGACCGGGCGCATCCCCTCGTCGGCCAGCCCGGCGGCGAGCGCCCGCGCGTTGTCGACCACCCGGGCGGCGTACGTGCGGAACTCCGGCTGGGCGGCCTCGCGCAGCGCCACCGCCTTCGCCGCGACCGCGTGCATCAGTGGCCCGCCCTGGGTGAACGGGAAGACCGCCTTGTCGATCCGCTGGGCCAGCGACTCCCGGCAGAGGATCATCCCGCCCCGGGGACCGCGCAGCACCTTGTGCGTGGTCGCGCAGACCACGTCGGCGTACGGCACCGGGGAGGGGATCGCCCCGCCGGCGACCAGCCCGATGAAGTGCGCCGCGTCCACCACCAGGTACGCCGAGACCTCGTCGGCGATCTCCCGGAACCGGCGGAAGTCGATCAGGCGCGGGTACGCGGTCGCGCCGCAGATGATCATCTTGGGTCGGTGGGCGCGGGCCAGGTCCCGGACCTCGTCGTAGTCGATCAGCTCGGTGTCGGGGCGGACCGGGTACCCGACCGTGCCGAACCAGCGGCCGGAGAAGTTCACCCGGCTGCCGTGGGTGAGGTGGCCGCCGTGCGGCAGCTCCATCGCCAGCACGGTGTCCCCCGGCTGCACCAGCGCCGCGTACGCGGCCAGGTTGGCGCTCGCCCCGGAGTGCGGCTGGAGGTTGGCGTGCTCCGCCCCGAACAGCTCCCGGGCCCGGGCAATGCCGATCTCCTCGGCCCGGTCCACCTCGGCGCAGCCGCCGTAGTAGCGCCGTCCCGGGTACCCCTCGGCGTACTTGTTGGTCAGCGTCGAGCCGAGCGCGGCCAGCACGGCCGGCGAGGTCAGGTTCTCGCTGGCGATCAGTTGCAGGCCGCCCCGGAGCCGGTCCAACTCGCCGAGAACCACCTGCGCGATCTCCGGGTCGACGGCGCTGAGCTGGTCGAAGTCCGGCCCCCAGAAGGTGGGCGTTGCGATGTCCACAGCGACCGAGTCTATGGGGCCGCACACTGGAGACCGTGAGATGCCTGGTCACCGGTGCCACCGGATACATCGGCGGACGGTTGGCGCCCCGGCTGCTGGCCGAGGGGCGGACCGTCCGGTGCCTGGCCCGCACCCCCGGTCGACTCCGGGACGTGCCGTGGGCCACGCAGGTCGAGATCGTCGAGGGCGACCTGCGCCGCGCGGAGACCCTGCCGGCCGCGATGCGCGGGGTGGACGTCGTCTACTACCTGGTGCACTCGCTCGGACAGGCCGGGTTCGAGGCCGCCGACCGCGAGGCCGCCACCAACGTCGCGGCGGCGGCCCGGGAGGCCGGCGTACGCCGGATCGTCTACCTGGGCGGGCCGGAGCCGACCGAGGCGGAGGTCTCGGCGCACCTGCGCTCGCGCGCCGAGGTGGCGCGGATCCTGCTGGCCAGCGGGGTGCCCACCGCCGTGCTCCGGGCGGCGGTGATCATCGGCTCCGGGTCGGCGTCGTTCGAGATGCTGCGGTACCTGACCGAGCGGCTGCCCGTCATGGTCACCCCGCGCTGGGTGCGCAACCGCATCCAGCCGATCGCGGTCCGCGACGTGCTGCACTACCTGATCGGCTGCCTGGACCTGCCGGCCGGGGTGAACCGGGCCTTCGACATCGGCGGCCCGGACGTGCTCACCTTCACCGACATGATGCAGCGGTACGCGGCGGTGGCCGGGCTGCGCCGCCGGATCGTGGTGCCGGTGCGCCCACTGACCCCGACGCTCTCCTCGTACTGGGTCGGTCTGGTCACCCCGGTCCCCAACCGGATCGCCCGTCCCCTGGTGGAGAGCCTGGTCCACGAGGCGGTGGCGCACGAGCACGACATCGCCCGGTACGTCCCCGACCCGCCCGGCGGGCTGACCGGATTCGACGCGGCGGTCCGGCTGGCCCTGACGAAGGTCCGCGACGCCGACGTGGAGACGCGCTGGTCGACCGCGTGCGGGCCGGACGCGGCGGCCGAGCCCCTGCCCACCGACCCGCAGTGGTCCGGCGGCTCGTTCTACACCAACGTGCAGGAGCGGCTGGTAACCGCCACCGTGCCCGAGTTGTGGCGAGTGATCGAGGGGGTCGGCGGCGAAAACGGCTGGTACTCCTTCCCGCTGGCCTGGGCGGTCCGGGGCTGGCTGGACCGGCTGGTCGGCGGGGTGGGGCTGCGCCGGGGGCGGCGCGACCCGCACCGGCTCCGGGTCGGCGAGGCGCTGGACTTCTGGCGGGTCGAGGAGATCGTCCCCGGCGAACTGCTACGGCTGCGCGCCGAGATGCGCCTGCCCGGCCGGGCCTGGCTGGAGATGCGCGCCGAACCGGCCGGAGACGGCCAGAGCCGGTACGTGCAGCGGGCCGTCTTCCTCCCGCGCGGCCTGGCCGGGCACGCGTACTGGGCGGCGGTGGCCCCGTTCCACACGGTCGTCTTCGGCGGCATGGCCCGCAACATCGCCCACCACGCCGAAACCCCCCGGTAAGGAAGGGCCCCCTGTTAACGCTTCCGGTAGAGCAGGGGCCCCTTCTTAACACCGCCGCCCGCCACCCGGTACCCGGCGGGCGGCGGGCAGCGGGCGGCGGGCACGCGGGCGGCGGTCAGTTGCCGGCGCGGGCGCCGGTGACCTGGTTGGCGATCACCTCGCTGGGCGGAACGAAGTCCCGGACCGGCTGACCGGCCAGACCGGTGGCGAGCACCTCACCGACCACGTCGACCAGGTGCGCCTGCACCGCCCTGCCGACCGCGTCCCCCGGGTCGTCGGGGTTCGTCGCTATCGAGGCGACCGCGAGCTGCGGGGTGAAGGCGACCACCGTCTCCGTGCCGTACCCCTCGGAGCTGCCGGTCTTGCCCGCCACCGGGCGGCCCAGCCGGGGCCGCAGGCCGGCGGCGGTGCCGGCGCCGGTGCAGCCGCCGTACATCGACTGGTCGCCGACCGGGCAGCGGGCGGCGTCGGTGGCGGCGCGGGCCACGTCGGTGTCGAGCACCTGCCGGCAGTCCGGGCGGGCGGCGGGGACCGGGCGGCCGGCGGCGTCGGTGATCGTCAGCACCGGCAGCGGCTTGCAGTACCTGCCCTCGGCGGCCACGGTGGCGTACGCCCCGGCCAGGTCCAGCGGGGTGGTGGCGGCCACCCCGAGGGTGAACGGCCCCCAGTCCTTCGCCCCGTACCGGGCCAGCCGGGCGTCCTCCTCGGCCCGCAGCACGATGCCGAGCCGCTCGGCCATCTCCACCACCCGGTCGGCCCCGACCTGCCCGGCCAGCCAGGCGAAGTACGTGTTGACCGAGCGCTCGAAGGCGTCCCACATGGTCCGGGGGCCGTTCTGCGTCTCGGGGGTGGAGTTGCTCGGGCACCAGAAGCCGTCGCACCCGTTCGGCCCGCTGACGGGCCACTCGGTGACCAGGCGGGACGGGGCGGTGAAGGTGGTCCGCAGCGGGAGCCCGGCCTCCAGCGCGGCGAGCATGGTGAAGAGCTTGAACGTCGACCCGGCCTGGTAGCCGACGATGTCACCACCGCCCGCCACCAACTGGTTGACCGTGTTCGGGTGGTTGCGCTGGCCGGGCGGGTTCGCCGCGACGCCGTAGCGGCGGTTGACCGCCATGGCGAGCACCCGGCCGGTGGTCGGCTCGACCACCGCCGTCGGCGCGGCCCGGCGGTCGCCGATGCCGTACACCCGCAGCACCTCGCGCTGGGCGGTCGCCTGCACGGCCGGGTCGAGCGAGGTGACGATGCGGAAACCGCCCCGCCGCAGGGTGCGCTGCCGTTCCTCCGCCGAGGCGCCGAAGGTGGGCTGGGTGTTCCACCAACGGGTGAACCAGTCGCAGAAGAAGCCCCAGTCGTTGCGCGCGTCGGGCACCGCCGTGCAGTCGTTCGGGGTGTGGCTGGGGCGCAGCCCCAGCGGCGCGATCCGGGCCCGCTCGGCGTCGGCGGCGGCGACCTGCCCGGCGGCGACCAACTGGTCGAGCACGTACCCCCGGCGGGCCAGCGCCGCGTCGGCGTCGCCGTCGATCGGGTCGTCGTTGTCGGGCGACCGCAGCAGCCCGGCCAGCAGCGCCGCCTCAGCGAGCGTCAGGTGCCGGGGCGACTTGGAGAAGTAGCGGTGGCTGGCGGCGGAGACCCCGTACGCGCCGGAGCCGAAGTACGCGATGTTCAGGTACCGGGTCAGGATCTCGTCCTTGGTCAGCTCCCGCTCCAGCGCCAGGGCGTACCGCATCTCCTGGATCTTGCGGGCGTTGCTGATCTCGGTGGCCGCCCGCCGCTCCTCCTCGCTCAGGCGCGGGTCGCTGCGCAGCACGTTCCGGACGTACTGCATGGTCAGCGTGGAGGCGCCCTGCCGGGGCCCGCCGCGCTGGTTGGCGGCGAACGCCCGGATCACCGCCCGCACGTCGACGCCCCGGTGCTGGTAGAAGCGCAGGTCCTCGGCGGCCACCACGGCCTGCCGCAGCACCGGCGCGACCTCGGCCAGCCGCACGTCGGTGCGGTTCTCGGCGTAGAACGAGGTGATCAGGGTCACCCCGTCGTTGGCGTAGAGGTTGGAGCGCTGGGCGGTGGGTGGCGTCCGCAGTGAGTTGGGCAGTTCGGCGTACGGGCCGATGACGGAGCGCACCCCGATGCCGAGCAGCAGGGCCGCCGGCAGGGCCGCCACGGCCAGCGCCAGACCGGCCAACAGGCCGGCGATCAGCACGGTGAACAGTGTGTGGAGTCGGGTCCGGATCATCAGCTTCCCCCGCAGGAGCCGGTCGCTGGGACCCGTTCAGCATGACCAGAGATGAGCCGCATCCACGACCAAACGGCCACGAATCCGGAGAAAGCTCGCACAAAGGACGCTTTCGGGGGACGGCACCCCCCGGATCAGGGCAGCAGGACGGCCGCGAGCGGCCGTACCGTCTCCTCGATCTCGTCGGCGACCCGGTGGAAGCACTGGTCGCCCCGTCCCCACGGGTCGTCCAGGTCGTCGGCGGGCAGCGAGGCGGCCCCCTCGCGGGCCGCGTGCGCGGCGTCGACCAGGGCCACCCCCCGGGCGTACACCGCGTCGGGGGTCGCCGCCGCCGGTGGCAGCGCGTCGGCGTCCACCGCCGCCAGGAGGCGGCCGAACTCACCGAGCACGAAGGTGCGCCCGGCGGCGTCCGGCCGCAGCGCCACGACGTACTCCTGCTGGTCGGCGGTGGCGGTGAGGACCAGGTCCGCCGCGTCGATCTGGTCGGAGCGCAGCTTGCGGGCGGCGAACCCGGCGACGTCACCGCCGCGCGCGGTGACCTGCCGGGCCGCCGGCGGGTTCATCTCCTCGCCGGCGTGCCACCCGCCGGTACCCGCGCTGTGGCTGTGCACCAGCTCGTCGGCGCGGCCCGGGTCGGTCGGCCCCTGCCGGCCCAGCCGTTCCTGCACCTCACGGGCCAGCAACCGCTCGGCCATCGGGGAACGGCAGATGTTGCCCATGCAGACGTGCAGGACGGTGAACGGGGGCACTACCCCACCCGGCTCTCGACGATGTCCGGCACCACGTCCCGCAGCTTCTCCAGCGGGATCGCCCCGGCCCGCAGGAGCTGCGGCTCCTCGGTGGTGAGATCCACGATCGAGCTGGGCACCGGGTCCGGGCACGGCCCGGCCTCCAGGTACGCCCGCACGGAGTAGCTGAGCTGGTCACGCGCCTGTTCGGCGGTGGTCGCGGCCGGCTGCCCCGTCTTGTTGGCCGAGGAGACCGCCATCGGCCCGGTCTCCCGCAGCACCTCCAGCGCGACCGGGTGCAACGGCATGCGGACCGCCACCGTGCCGGTCTTGTCGCCGAGGTCCCACTGGAGGCTGGGCGAGTGCTCGATCACGATGGTCAGCGGCCCCGGCCAGAACGCCTCGACCAGGTCCCGGGCCGCCTGGGGCAGGGTGAAGACCAGCCCGTCGAGGGTGTGCCGGGATCCGATCAGCACCGGCGGTGGCATCTGCCGGCCCCGCCCCTTGGCGTCGAGCAGGGCCTTCACCGCGTACGGGGCGAAGGCGTCGGCGCCGATCCCGTAGACGGTGTCGGTCGGCAGGACGACCAGCTCGCCGTTCTTGACCGCCTCGATGGCCGCGGCGACGCCGCGGTCCCGATCGGCGGGCGACCGGCAGTCGTAGAGCATCACGAGGAGAAAGTCTGCCACGTCGTGCCCCCGGCACCGTGGCTGGCGTCCGACCGGCGGGACGCGGTGGCGTACCGGGGCCGCCCGGCGAGGTCCGCGTGGTCCCCGACGTCGGTGAACCGCCCGTCGGCGGCGAACAGGTCCGGCACGACCCGACCGTGGCTGTCGTCGTGCTCCACCCCCAGTCCTCCGCCGGGGCGCAGCAGCCGCGCCGCCACCGCGACCAGCGGCCGGATCACCGCCAGGCCGTCGGCGCCGGCGAAGACCGCCTCGTCCGGGTCGTGGCCGGCCACCTCCGGGGGTACGGCCACCGCCCGGGGCACGTACGGCGGGTTGCAGAGCAGCACGTCGACGGTGCCGGCGAGCCCGGCGAGCAGGTCCGGGTCGGTGACGTCGCCGACCACCACCTCCACCGGCCGGTCCCCGGCGGCGGCCCGCTCCGCCACGTTGCGCCGCAGCCACACCAGCGCCTCCGGCGAGCGCTCGACCGCCACCACCCGGGCGGCCGGCACCTCCTGGGCGACCGCGAGGGCGATCGCCCCCGAACCACTGCACAGGTCCACCACCAGGGGGCCGGTCACTGTCCCGCCAGCCCCGACGGTCCCGGCGGGCGGGCGGGTGGCGGTCGCGGCGCGGGCCCGGCCGATCCCCCAGCCGGCCAGCAGCTCCGTCTCGGGTCGGGGCACGAACACCCCCGGACCGACCGCGAGTTCCAGATGTCGGAACGCGGCCCGGCCGGTGAGATGCTGCAACGGCTCCCGGGCCGCCCGGCGGTGGACCAGCGCGCGCAGCCGGGCGAGCTGGTCGGGACCGAGCGGGTCGGCCAGCGCCAACCGCCCTCGGGGCACGTCGAGCACGTGGGCGACGAGCAACTCCGCCTCGACCCGGGCCGGTTCGACGCCGGCCGCGGCCAACTCCCGGGCCGCCGCGGCCACCGCCGCCGAGGGTCGCTGCGGTTCCGTACCCCTCGGGGGGTGTCCTAGACCGGCCGTCACGGGATAATCATGATGGGTCCGGAGCGTCCGCGGCGAATCGGCGGGCGCGGGCACACACCGACGAGAGGGGTGCGGGTGGGCTGGCTCGACCGGGTCACCGACCAGGTTGATGCGCTCACGCAGGCCCGGTCTTTGCAGGAAGCAAGTTGCTCGGCCGAGGCGTACACGATCCTGGACCAGGTGATCCGCACCACCACCGACCCGTACGCGCGGGCGGACGCGCTGGTGCAACGCCTGTCGGCACTGATCAATCTCGGTCGTACGGCAGAATTCACCCGAGCCATCGAGGAGGCCTCCGGCACCGTCCGGGACCTCCCCGAGCCCTACCTGCACGGGCACCTCGACGCGCTGGCCGCGCTCGCCGCACAGCACCAGGGCGCGCTGGACCGCTGCGTCACCCACCTGGTCCGGGCCGCCCGCGCGCTCGGCGCGGTGGGGGACGTCGACCGGGACACCGCCTGGGCCTGGCACGACCTCGCCATGGCCTACTCGTACCTCGGCTTCCACGGGTACGCGCTGGGCGCGATCGAGCGGGCCCGGCAACTCGGGGTGAGCGTGGGCATCCCGGAGGAGACCTTCGCCGCCCCCGGCATCCGGCTGCGCAACGCGCTCGCCCTCGACCACAACGGCGACAGCGACGGCTGCCTGCGGGTGCTCCGCGACATCGCCGTCGACCTGGAGCGGTACCTGGGCGCCGGCCGCGCCGACTCGCTGCGGCCCAGCAGCCTGGCCGCGTACGGATACGCCGCCGCCCGCCGGGCCGCCCTCGGCGACCCGGCCACCCGGGGGGACGCCGACCCGATCCGGCTCCTCGGGTACGGCGGGGACAGCGCCCGCGCCCGGGACATGCGCCAACTCGGGCAGGCCTGCCTGGCGGTCGCGGACGGCCGCCCGATCGAGGCGGTCACCCGGCTGGACCGGGCCCGGGTCTCCAACGAGACGCTGGGCGCGGCCGAGCCGGCCCGGCTGCGCAGCATCGCGCTCGGCCGGGCCGGGGACCACGCCGCCGCCCACCAGGCCGATCGGTTGGCGTTCCGGCTCGCCGCGCACCGCAACGACCGGCTCCGCGACGTCTACATCGACGGCGTCGCCGCCCGGATCGACCACGAGGAGATGCGCCGCGAGGCCGCCCGGTACGAGGGCGAGGCGCTCACCGACCCGCTGACCGGGCTGCCCAACCGGCGTCGGCTGGAGCGGTACATCGCGGCGACGGTGAGCCGGGGCGAGCGGGTGGTGATCGGCGTCTGCGACCTCGACGGCTTCAAGGCGGTGAACACCCGACACGGCCACCACTCCGGTGACCTGGTCCTCCAGCGGGTCGCCGGGGTGATCAACCGGGTGATGCGACGCGGCGACTTCGTCGCCCGCTACGGCGGGGACGAGTTCGTGGTGGTGCTGGCCGGGGCGGGGATGACCGAGGCCGCCGAGGTGGGCCGCCGGATCGGCGCGGCGGTGCGCACCGAGGACTGGGAGTCCCTGGTCCCCGGCACCCCGGTCGGGGTCAGCGTCGGCTTCGCCGAGGTCAGCGGCTCCGGGCCGTCACTGCGCAGCGCCCTGCACACCGCCTTCGAGGAGGCCGACCGCGCCATGCTGGGCACCAAAACCCAGTCCCGTACCCCCTGACCCGGCCCACCGCCGTCGGCGGCGGCCGTGACTACGTGACGAGGTCGCCCCGGTCGGCGGGTGCGGCGTCCGCCCACAGCGCCTCGAAGTGCTCGGCGTACCGGTCGAAGAGGCCGCCCTCGCCGCGTCGGCGCAGGTGCAGGGTCACCGAGTCCTGGCCCAGCCCGGCACCGATGTGGGTGGCCACCACCGCCTCGTCGTCGAAGATCCAGACGGACATGGCGATGTGCCGGTCGGAGAGCCGGACCGGCAGGGTCGACGGTGATTTCGCGATCTCGGCCCGGCTCATCGCGATGCGCGTCGAGAGGGTCAACGGCGTCGCCTCGACCCGCTCGCGCTCGGCCGTGACGGCGCTGGCCGGATCACCCAGCAGGAACCGGACGTCCGCCCCGGCACCGGCCTTGGCCCCCAGGCTGGCCGGAGCTCCGGCCACTTCCAGCCAGACGAAGTAGCTCGTGTACCCACCGAACCACAGCCGCGTCCCGGCCCGCCCGATCAGGTCGCCGAAGAGCGAGCGCGGCAGGTCGGAACGACGGGGATAGACACCGACGATCTCGCGGTCGGCTCCCAGCTTGACCGCGCGCCGGACGACATCGGGCCACAACACATCCACATCTTTCCTCAGGACGGTGGCAGCCCGCACCCGGGAGCGCGGGTGCGGAACCCGGCCCCGGCTGACCCACCGCTCGACGGTCTTCGGGTCGACGTCGCAGCGCGCGGCCAGGTCGCCGACGGTCATACCGGCCACGGCGAGCGCCTGCCGGAGGGCTTCGTTTCTCGGCATCGTGGGGACCTCCCGAAAACGTCCCCCGATGATCCCATCCCGGCGGTTCAACCGTCCGCGACGCGCTGGCAACGTTCCGTACGTGCGGCGCGACCGGCAGAGGGCTTCTGTCCAGCCCTGACAGCTTCCCACCGGGTTGGCGGGCACCCCCTTCCACTCCACCACCGGATCAGGGAGCCCGACGATGTCCATCCGGCCCGGCGACGTGTTCCTGCTGACCAGGGCGGCGAGCGTGCAGTTCGCCCGCCCGATCACCGTCCGGGTGATCCACCACCACGCCGACCGACCCACGTACCACGGCTGGACCTGGATCGACTGCTACCAGCTCGACGCCCGGGGCGACGCGGTCGCCCGCCGCGAGCTGTACGTCATGCCCGCCGGGATGGTCCGGCAGACCGACCCGCCGGCGGCGTCCGGCCGGGTCGCCGTCCGGCGCGCGACCGCGCAGCAGGTGCCCCGCCGCGCCGGTGGGAACACGCCGACCCGCCGTCGCGCCGCGCGGGCCGAGCCGTGAGTCGCCACGTGAACCAACGCCGGTACGGCAGCCGCCGCCGGGGTCACCTGCCGACCCGTCCGACCTGGCGCTGCCGGGGCTGCGGCATCGCCTGGCCCTGCTCGGCGGCGAAGCTCCGGCTCCTCGGCGAGTACCGCGAGGACCGGGCCGGGCTGCTGGACCACCTGGCGGCGCTGCGCGACGAAGCCGCCGGCCACCTCACCGGGCTGGGCCAGCCGGTCCCGCCCGCGCTGCTCGACCGTCGCTTCGTGGCCTGGGCCCGACCGACCGGGTAGCGGGCCGGCCCGCCGGCCGCCGATCCGGGCAGCGGGCACACCGCGCCCGCTCGCCACCGCGCCCCCGGCGGCGTGGTTAACAAGGGGCCCTTCCTCTACCGAAAGTGTTAACAGGGGGCCCCTCCTTACACCTAGCGGCGGGCGAGGTCGGGGGAGCCGGCGAGGCGGGCCGCGCGGTCGGCCTCGGCGAGGGCGTCCAGGACGCCGTCCAGGTCACCGCCGAGGGACAGGTCGAGGTTGTACGCGGTGTAGCCGATCCGGTGGTCGGTGATCCGGTTCTGCGGGAAGTTGTAGGTGCGGATGCGCTCCGAGCGGTCCACGGTCCGGACCTGGGCCTTGCGGGCGTCGGAGGCGGCGGCGTCGGCCTGCTCCTGGGCGACGGCCAGCAGCCGGGCCCGCAGGATCCGCATCGCCTGCTCCCGGTTCTGGAGCTGGGACTTCTCGTTCTGGCAGGAGACGACGATGCCGGTGGGCACGTGGGTGATCCGCACCGCCGAGTCGGTGGTGTTCACCGACTGGCCGCCGGGCCCGGACGAGCGGAAGACGTCGATCCGCAGGTCGTTCGGGTCGATGGTGACGTCCACGTCCTCGGCCTCGGGCAGCACCAGGACGCCGGCCGCGCTGGTGTGGATGCGGCCCTGCGACTCGGTGACCGGGACGCGCTGCACCCGGTGCACCCCGCCCTCCCACTTGAGCCGGGACCAGACGCCGTTGCCGCCGTCCGGCACCCCCTTGGACTTGATCGCCAGCGAGACGTCCTTGACCCCGCCGAGGTCGGAGTCCTGCGCGTCGATGACCTCGGTGACCCAGCCGCGCCGCTCGGCGTACCGGGTGTACATCCGCAGCAGGTCCCCGGCGAACAGGGCGGACTCCTCGCCGCCCTCGCCGGCCTTGATTTCGACGATCACGTCCTTGGCGTCGTGCGGGTCGCGCGGGATCAGCAACTCCGCGAGGCGCTCCTCCAGCGCCGGCAGGGTCGCCGCGATGGACTCGGCCTCGGCGGCGAAGGAGGGGTCCTCGGCGGCCAGTTCCCTCGCCGCGACCAGGTCGGCGCGCGCCTGCTCCAGCTCACCGGCCGCCTTGTGCAGCGGGACCAGTTCGGCGTACCGGCGGCCGACCCGACGGGCGGTGCCCTGGTCGGTGTGCAGCTCCGGGTCGGCCAGCCGCTTCTCCAGCTCGGCGTACTCGTCGAGGAGGGCGGCCAGGCGCTCGCTGCTCATGCGGGGATGCTCCTTCGACCACGATCAGGATGGAACCGGGCAGACATGGAAATCGGGGTGGAACCGGCAGACATGAAAGTAGCGCCCGCGCCCGGCGGAAACCGGACGCGGGCGCCTGACGCGCGTGTTACTTGGCCTTCTTGGCCTGAACCTTGGCGTACTTCTGCTGGAACTTCGCGACCCGGCCCGCGGTGTCGAGCACGCGCTGCTTGCCCGTGTAGAACGGGTGGCACGCGCTGCAGGTCTCGGCGTGGATCGAGCCGCCCTTGGCGGTGCTGCGGGTCGTGAACGAGTTGCCGCAGGAGCAGGTGACCTGGGTCGTCACGTACTCCGGGTGGATGTTTGCCTTCATGTCGCCTCGGTCCTTTCGTGGATGGTCGCCGGGTCGCCCGGGTGAGGTGCCCCCGACGGTGTGGTCGGGACGGGCGTGAACCGGAACCGGTGGCCGATTGACCAGTGTGCCACGGGCTTGCGCCGACCCGGCAACCGGGCCGCACAGCTCCCCCAACACGCTCCGGACCACCCGCATTCCCGGCCCGGCCCGGACCATGACCGTGACCGGGGTGACCCGTCTCATCGCCACGCCGGCCCGGAACCGACGGCGGCCGGACGGGACACCGGGGGCAGGTCCCGGCCAGGGAGCCGACCCGGACACCGGGACCGCATCGACCGGATGCAGGCGGAACGGGACGAATCCGGTTGCCGGTCTTGCGGGCCTGAGCACCGGAAAGGGGCCCGACCGCGAACGGCCGTGCCCCTTTCTCGGGTGCTGCGACGGGCTACTCGCCCGGCGCCGACTTGGCGATCTGCATCAGGAACTCGATGTTGGTCCGGGTCTGCTTGAGCCGGTCCAGCAGGAGATCCAGCGCCGCCTGCGAGTCCAGCGAGTGCAGGACCTTGCGGAGCTTGTGCGTGATGGCCAACTCCTCCGGCGCGAGCAGGATCTCCTCCTTACGGGTGCCGGAGGTGTGGATGTCGATGGCCGGGAAGGTCCGCTTGTCGGCGATCTTCCGGTCCAGCTTCAGCTCCGCGTTACCGGTGCCCTTGAACTCCTCGAAGATGACCGTGTCCATCACCGAACCGGTCTCCACCAGGGCGGTGGCGAGGATGGTCAGCGACCCGCCGTTCTCGATGTTGCGGGCCGCGCCGAGGAACCGCTTCGGCGGGTAGAGCGCCGTCGAGTCGATACCACCGGACATGATCCGGCCGCTGGCCGGCGCCGCCAGGTTGTACGACCGACCGAGCCGCGTCACCGAGTCGAGCAGCACGACCACGTCGTGGCCCAGCTCGACCAGGCGCTTGGCCCGCTCGATCGCCAGCTCGGCGACGGTGGTGTGGTCCTGCGGCGGGCGGTCGAACGTGGCCGCCACGACCTCGCCCTTCACCGACCGCTGCATGTCGGTGACCTCTTCGGGCCGCTCGTCGATCAGGACCACCATCAGGTGGCACTCCGGGTTGTTGTGGGTGATCGCGTTGGCGATCGCCTGCAACACCATGGTCTTACCGGCCTTGGGCGGCGACATGATCAGCGCCCGCTGGCCCTTGCCGATCGGCGTGACCAGGTCGATGACCCGGGTGGTGAGGATGTGCGGCTCGGTCTCCAGCCGCAGCCGCTCCTGCGGGTACAGCGGGGTGAGCTTGTAGAACTCGGGACGGCGGCGGGCCTCCTCGGGCTCCATGCCGTTGACCGTGTCCAGCCGCACCAGCGGGTTGTACTTGTCCCGCCGCTGCTCGCCCTCGCGGGCCGCGCGCACCGCACCGGTGATCGCGTCGCCCCGGCGCAGGCCGTACTTCTTGATCTGGGACATCGAGACGTACACGTCGTTCGGGCCGGCCAGGTAACCGGTGGTCCGGACGAAGGCGTAGTTGTCCAGCACGTCGATGATGCCGGCCACCGGGACGAGCACGTCGTCCTCGCTGACCTGCGGCTCCCGGCCGCCGCCGCCCTCGACGCCCTCGGCACGGTCGCCACGGCCGCGCCGACGGTCGCGGAAACGGCTGCGCCGGCCCCGCCGGCCGCCGCCCTCGCCGTCGTCGTCGCCGTCGTTGTCCCGCTCGGCGCGCTCGGCGCGCTGCCCACGGTCGTTGCGGTCGCGGTCGTTGCGGTCCCGGTCGTTACGGTCCCGGTCCCGGTCGTTACGGTCGCCCCGCTCGTTGCGGTCGCCGCGCTCGGCCCGCTCGGCCCGCTCGCCGCGGTCGCCACGCTCGTTGCGGTCGCCGCGCTCGGCCCGCTCGCCCCGGTCACCGCGCTCGTTGCGCTCGCCC
>NZ_LRQV01000019.1 GCF_001567585.1 Micromonospora rosaria | reverse complement strand
CAACCTCGCCTACGTCATCTACACCTCCGGCTCCACCGGACAACCCAAAGGCGTGGCGGTGACGCACGGCTCCCTCATCAACCTGATCGACTGGCACCAGGACCGATACCGGCTCGGCGTCGATGACGTGGTAAGTCAGGTCGCCAACCCGTCGTTCGACGCCGCGTGCTGGGAGGTGTGGGGCACGCTGCTCGCGGGAGCCCGGCTGGTCGTCCCCGACGCCGGGGTGGAGACGTCCGCCGAGGCGCTGGCCGAGCACCTCCGGGCCTCCCGGACGACCGTGACGTTCGTGCCCACCCCGATGGCACAGGTACTGCTGCGCCGAGGGCTGCCCCAGAGCCGACTGCGTCACCTGCTCACCGGCGGTGACACGCTCACCCTGCCGGAACACTCCGACCTCGGCGTCACGGTCTGGAACCACTACGGTCCGACGGAGAACACCGTGGTCGCCACCGCCGGACCGGTGCGGGCGGGACAGGTGCGACCGCCCATCGGCACGCCGATCACCAACGTCACCGCGTACCTGCTCGACGAGCGTGGTCTGCCGGTCGGCCTCGGCATGCCCGGTGAGCTCCACCTCGGCGGGGCCGGCGTGGCACGCGGGTACGTCGGTCGTCCCGACCTGACCGCCGACCGGTTCCTCCCCGACCCGTTCGCCACCGAACCCGGACAACGCCTCTACCGCACCGGCGACCTCGCCCGCTGGCGCCCCGACGGCACCCTCGAATTCCTCGGCCGCACCGACCGACAGATCAAGATCCGCGGATACCGCATCGAACCCGGAGAGATCGAAGCCGCCCTGCTGGGCAACAACCGGCTCCGCGAGGCCACCGTCCAGGCCGTACCGGGCCCGCACGGCGATCCGGTCCTGGTGGCCTACGTGGTGGCCCGTGGCCTGCTCGCCCCGTCCGCTGCGGACCTCCGCACCGGACTCGCCCGGACGCTTCCCGAGTACCTGGTCCCGTCGGTCTTCGTCACCATGCCGGAGCTGCCCCGGCTCCCCTCCGGCAAGGTCGACGGCGCCCGGCTGCCCGTAGTGGCCCCCGAGAACGGCGACTTCGTCGCGCCACGTACGGAGCTCGAAGCGTCGATCGCCGGCGCCTGGGCCCGCATCCTGCACCTGGAGCAGGTCAGTGTCGTCGACGACTTCTTCGGCCTGGGCGGGCACTCCCTGCTCGCCACCCAGGCGGTCGCGGAACTGCGCCGGATGTTCGAGCTCGACCTGCCACTGCGCGCCATCTTCGACCACCGCACGGTGGAGGACCTGGCGGTGTTCATCGAGAGCCAGCGGAGCGAGTCGCGATGACCGCAACCAGACCGGGTGACCGGGCGGGGAGACCCTGTGGAGGAAGCCTGATGAACTCTTTCCTGGACCCGCCGGCCGGGCCGGTCCTCGATGTCCTGGGTGTCGGCTTCGGGCCGTCGAACCTGGCCCTGGCCATCGCGCTCCGCGCGCACAACGAGCGACTGCCTGCTCCGCAGCGGCTGAGCGTCGGCTTCGTCGAGCGGCAGGAGCGGTTCGGCTGGCACCGGGGCATGCTCCTCGACGGAGCGACGCTCCAGGTCTCCTTCCTGAAGGACCTCGCCACACTGCGGGATCCCACCAGCCCGTTCACCTTCCTCGCCTACCTGCAGGCGAAGGGACGACTGCCGAGTTTCATCAACCAGAAGGCCCTGTACCCGTCACGCATCGAGTTCCACGACTATCTCGAATGGGCCGCCGCGGCCTTCACCGACGTGGTGCGGTACGGCTGGGACGTCGTCGGGGTCCGTCCCGTGCTGGCCGACGGCCGAGTCGTCCACCTGGACGTGCTGACCGTCCGGGACGGGACGACCCGGGTGCTCCGTACCCGCAACCTCGTCCTCGCCTGCGGCCTGGTGCCGACGCTGCCGCCCGGGGTCACCCGCTCGGACCGCATCTGGCACAGCCAGGAGCTGCTGCACCGCGCCGGGCTGCTCGACGACGGCGCGCCGCTGACCATGACCGTGGTGGGTGCCGGGCAGAGCGCCGCCGAGGTGACCGAGTACCTGCACCGGCGCTTTCCCGCGGCGACGGTCCGCTCGGTTTTCTCCCGCTTCGGCTACAGCCCGGCCGACGACAGCCCGTTCGTCAACAGCATCTTCGACCCGGCCGCCGTGGACGTGTTCTACCACTCGCCGCCCACGGTCCGGCGGATGCTGCTGGGCTACCACGCCAACACCAACTACTCGGCGGTCGACGCCGACCTGATCACCGAGCTGTACCGGCGGGTCTACGAGGAGAGCGTCTCCGGTCGGCAACGCCTGCACGTCATGAACACGTCCCGACTCCACGCGGTGGAAGACGGGGCGGACACGGTACGGCTGGCGGTCGAGCACCTGCCCACCGGTGAGATCCGGTGGTTCACCTCGGACGTGGTCGTCTACGCCACCGGGTACCGGCCGGCCGACCCGGTGCCGCTGCTCGGCGAGTTCGTCCGGTACTGCCGCCTGGCCGACGACGGTGCGTTGCGCTGCGAGCGCGACTATCGTGTGGTCACCACCAGCGACGTCGAGTGTGGCGTCTACCTCCAGGGCGGCACCCAGGAGACGCACGGGATCTCCTCCTCGCTGCTGTCGAATACCGCCGTGCGGGCCGGGGAGATCACCCGGTCGATCGCGGCCGGATCACGGGACGTCGTACCTGCGGCGGTGATGACGCCGTAACCCCGAGCGGGAGGAGCGGTCCATGCGCAGTGAGCACCTCACCTTCGGCATCCTCGGCGCCCTGCAGGTGCGAGCCGCCGGCGCACCGGTGGACGTGCGGGGCGCCGTCATCACCCGTCTGCTGGGCACCCTGCTGCTCCACGCGAACACCTGGGTGACCGAGGGGCGTCTGACCGCACTGACCTGGGGCGAGAGCAACGCGAGCCGGAACGCCTTGCACTGTGCGATGGCCCGGCTGCGCCGGCTCGTCTCCGGTGACGACGGGCGTGACGTGCGGATCGAGCGGTGCGGGGGCGGGTACCGGATCGTCGTCGCCCCCGACCGGGTCGACGCGCTGCGCTACGTGGCGCTGATCCAGCAGGCGGAGCGGGCCGAGGACGGCACGGCCCGCTTCGACCTGTTGCTGCGGGCCCTGGGCATCTGGCGTGGTCCGGTCCTGACCGAGACGTCGGAGTGGGTGCGGATGGATTCCGCGGCGCTGGCGTTGGAGCGGACCCGTCTGGAGCGTACCTGTGAGCTGGCCGACCTGGCGCTGCGCCGAGGAGCGGCCACCCTGGCGCTGCCGTTGGTCGAGCAGCTCAGCACGTACCTGCCGTTCGACGAACCGCTGCACGCCAGGCTGCTACGCCTGATGGCGGCGGTCGGCAGGCGCGCCGAGGCGATCAGGACGTACGGGCGCATCCGTCAGCGTTTCGCCGACGAGCTGGGGGTAGATCCCTCCGACGTGCTGCACGAGGCGTACCTGGCGCTGCTGCGCCCCGGAACGCCCGCCCGCCCCGTGCAGGCGACCACGTCCCCGCGTCGTGCGGCGCCCCGGGCCGCCGCGTCGGGCACGCGGACGAGGGCGGGGGTGCTGGGCTCCGGCGTGGGCGTGCCGTTGCCGCTGGACCACATCGCCGACGCGGTGCTCGGGCGACCGGAGCCACCGGCGCGCCGCCGGGCGGGGGTGCCCCCGCCCGGCAGGTGACGACCGTCGAAACCTCGGCCGCGCCCACCGGTCCCGCCGCTGCGACACGGCGCGTCGGCGCGACGGCTCTCACGGATGCGTCACGGAGCGGGTCGCTCGGCGTGGTCCACCGGGCAGCCGCCGACGGAGTCCACGGTCCCGTCGTGGTGGGTGGCGGGAGGCGTTCCCGCCACCGGGGAGGTGCGCGGGTCGTGGTGCGGCCCCGGCGGGTCGAAGACGACGGGTACCTGGCGGGGGCTGCGCAGCTTCGGCCCCAGCACCCATGCGGTGTCCGTCGGCGACGTGGCCAGGCGCAGGGTGGGCAGTCGGTCGAAGAGCAGCCGGAGGCAGACCTCCCCCTCCAACCGGGCCAGGGGCGCCCCCACGCACAGGTGGATCCCGTGGCCGAACGCCAGGTGGGTACGGCGGCGCCGACGGACGTCGAAGCGTGCCGCGTCGGTGAAGGTGGACGGGTCCCGGTTGGCCGCGGCGAGCGAGACGATGACCATGTCGCCCTTGGCGACGCGGACGCCGGCGATCTCCAGGTCGGTGAGGGCGTAGCGGGTCACCGAGGTCTGTACGGGCGAGTCGTAGCGCAGGGCCTCCTCCACCACCAGCCGCCAGTTGACCTGGCCGGCTCGGGCGCGGGCGAGCTGGTCGGGGTTCTCGAGCAGGCGCAGGAGCGCGGCGGCGATCATCGGGCCCGTGCTGACCTGCCCGGCTCCGAGCAGCACGTAGAGCATCCCCTCGAGTTCGGCCTCGGAGCGCAGCAGGCCCCGTTGCAGGCCAGCGGTCAGGGAGGTGATGAGGTCGTCGCCGGGGTTGCCGCGTTTGTAGGCGATCAGGTGCCGTACGTAGTCCATCAGCTCGTCGGTCGCGGGTGTCGGCCCTCCCCGGCGCTGCTGCTCCTGGTACCCGGCGACGAGAAACCGGTCGATGCAGTGGCTGGCGTCCATGCGTACCGCATCGGGGATGCCGAGAAAGTCGTGGACCACCGCCCACGGGATCGGCCAGGCGTACTCGGCGACGAGGTCGGCGTTCCCGCGTCCGGCGAAGGCGTCGACGAGCGACGAGCAGACCTCGACGATCCTCGGCCGTAGCCGTTCGACCGCTCCCCGGCTCAGCACCGGGTTCACCAGCCGGCGCAGTCGGGTGTGGTGCGGCGGGTCCTTGCCGAGCAGGTCACCCTCGTCCACCGCCTCGTCCGGGGTGGCCGTCGCGGCGTGCCGCCGGTCGTGGCTCAGCCGCGGATCGGTCAGGCACGCCCGGCCGTGCTCGTACGAGCTCACGAACCAGGCCCTGCCATGGCCCTCCGGGCCGATGACGGGCCCGACCGGCATGGTGGAGCGCATCCAGTCGAAGTTCGGGTACGGATCCGGATCTCCACGGCCGGCGCGGCTCACGAACGCGGGTAGGTTCACGAACGTCATGGCTGGTCGCCTCCCGATTCGACGGGTACGCATGTCGTGCCCCATGCTGGCAGCGCCGGCTGTCACGCCGCTGTCCCGCGGCGGCCCGGCGGGTCGGGCGGACCGCCGCCGCACCGGGGGCCTCGTGACAGCGCGGTGACACGGCCGGTCACCAGAATCGCGATGGTGGCCGCGATCGGGTGGCGTTCCGGGCGGCCTCCTCTCTCTTGCCGTCCTGCTCCCGCAGGAGTCCGTCTCCTCGCCAGTCGTCACGCGGGGGTATCCACGGAGGAAGCCTGATGACCGAGTCCACCCCCACCACGCGAGTCCGGACGCCGCTGTCCTTCGCGCAGCGCCGGCTCTGGTTCGTCGAGCGCCTGCTGCCCGGCCGCACCGCGTACAACATTCCGTTCGGCTACCGGCTCCGGGGTCGGCTCAACCAGGGCGCGATGCGACGCGCCCTGAGTCACGTGGTCGGGCGGCACGAGGTCCTGCGGGCCCGAGTCGAACTCATCGACGGCGAGCCGTTCCAGGTCACCGGTCCGGAGGACTGGCAGCCACGGCTGGTCGACCTCGGCGCGGCCGACGACCCCGAGGCGTCGGCGCGCTGGCTGGCGGTGACCGAGGCGGAGACCCCGTTCGACCTCGCCAGCGGACCGCTGTTCCGGGCCGTCCTGCTCCGGCTCGCCGACGACGATCACGTGCTGCTCTGCACCGCACACCACATCGCGTTCGACGGCTGGTCGCTGGTCGTGTTCACCGAGGAGTTGACCGAGGCGTACCAGGCGTACGCGCGGGGCGCCACCCCGGCGCGGGCCCGACCCGTGCAGTACGCCGACTTCGCCCACCGGCAGCGCGTCCGGATGGGCGAGCCCGGCATGGCCGAGCAGGTGGACTACTGGCGGCGGCACCTCGCGGACGCACCGCTGACGCTGGAGCTTCCGTCGGACCACCGCCGCCCCGCCGTCCCGTCCGCGGTGGCCGGGGAGTTCACCTTCCCGATCGTCGCCGAGGTGGCCGGCGGGCTACGGGCGCTCTCCGCCGAGCGGGGCGCCACCCTGTTCATGGCCTCCCTGGCCGCCTACGGCCTGCTGCTGTCCCGCCTGACCGGCGCCACCGACCTGCTGGTCGGTTCCCCCGTGTACGGGCGGCCCGACCCGGAGCTGCGGGGCGCCGTGGGCTTTTTCGCCAACACCCTGCCGTTCCGGATCGACCTCACCGGTGACCCGTCCTTCGGGGACCTGGTCGCCCGGGTCAGGGACGCCGTGCTGGAGGCGTTCACCCGGCAGGACGTCCCGTTCGATCGGATCGTGGAGGACCTCGCGCCGCGTCGTGACCTGAGCCGGAACCCGGTGGTACAGCTTCTGTTCAGTCTGCTGAGCACCGGCACCGGGGTCGAACGCGGCGATCTGGAGCTGCCGGGTCTCACCGTGACGGAGTTCGGCGGTGAGACCGTCACCACTCGCTTCGACGTCGAGCTGCACCTGTTCGAGACGGCCGGTGACGAGTTGCTCGGGCGGGTCCTCTTCGCCCGGGATCTGTTCGACGAGGCCACCATCGTGCGGTTCGCCGACCAGTACACGGCGCTGGTGGCCGCGGCGGTGGCCACGCCGGACGTCCCGGTCTCGGCCCTGCTGCCGATGAGCGCGCGGGAGCGTGCCCTGCTCGGCGAGTGGGGTACCGGGCCCGTGTCGGCCGCGCCGGACACCGTGAACGTGTCGGCGCATGTCGAGCGCCAGGTCGAGGCACATCCCGACCGGGTGGCGGTGGTGTCGGGCGACGAGCACCTCACCTACCGGCACCTCAACGCCGAGGCGAACCGGTGGGCCCGCTACCTGTGTGACCACGGGGTCGGCCCGGAGACGGTGGTGGGGGTCTGTCTCCCGCGCGGTACGACGGCGCTGGTCGTGATCCTGGCGATCGTCAAGGCCGGTGGCGCGTACGTGCCGCTGGACCCGACGGACCCGCTGCCCCGGTTGGAGTTCCTGATCCGGGACACGGGTGCTGCGCTCGTCGTGGCGGACGCGGACACGGCGGGGTTGGCGACGGAGGCGGCGACGGGGGCGGGCGGACGGCCGCGTGTGCTCACCGTGGACCGGGAGTCCCGGCAGCGGATCGCGGTGTACCCGGCGGACGACCTACCGGCGCGCGCCGGGGCGGAGAGCCTGCTGTACGTCGTCTACACCTCGGGCTCGACGGGACGTCCGAAGGGCATCGCGATGACCCACGGCTCCAAGCTCAATCTGATGAACTGGACGCTCGGGCGCTACCGGGCACAGCCTCGGGTGCTGCAGTTCTACTCGATGAGCCCGGACACCTTCCTCTTGGAGGTCATGCTGGCCTGGTGGACCGGCGGCACCCTGGTCGTCGTGCCCGAGGAGATCAGGCGGGACATGCCCGGCCTGAGCCGGTTCATCGAGGAACACCGGATCACCACCGCCGTGCTGCCGGCCGTGGTCCTCGAACACCTGGCCGAGCAGGCCGAGACGTCTCCCGAGCGGTTCGCCTCGCTGCGGGACGTGGCCACCACCGGTGACCGGCAGCGCGTCGACGACCGGATCCGCCGGATGTTCGCCGCCCTGCCCGAGGCCGTCCTGGACAACCACTATGGGCAGACCGAGGCGAACGTGGTCACGGTCAACCGGCTCACCCATCCCACGGACCGCTGGCCGGATCTGGCACCGATGGGCGCGCCGATCGACAACCTCCGCGTGTACGTGCTGGATGCCGCGATGCGGCCGGCACCGCTCGGCGCGTACGGCGAGGTCCACGTCGGCGGGATCGGGCTCGCCCGTGGGTACCTGGGGCGGCCGGACCTCACCGCGGCCTCGTTCGTACCCGACCCGTTCGGGGGCCCCGGTGACCGGCTCTACCGCACCGGCGACCGCGCGCGCTGGCGCGCGGACGGGACGCTCGAGTTCGCCGGGCGGATCGACTTCCAGGTCAAGATCCACGGATACCGTATCGAGCCGGGCGAGATCGAGGCGTGCCTGCGGTCCCTGGCCACGGTCGAGGCGGCGGCGGTGCTCTGCGACCGGTCGGGGCCGACGCCCCGCCTGATCGGGTACGTCACGCCCCGGGACGGGCGGTCACTGACTCCGTTGGCGGTGCGCGCGGCGCTGCTCGGTACGTTGCCCGACTACATGGTGCCGGGTCTGATCCTGGTCCTGGACGCCCTGCCCCGGACCGCCTCCGGCAAGATCGACCGGAATCGGCTACCGCTGCCGGACCCGGAACCGACCGACGGGTACCGCGCCGCGGCGACCGACACCGAGAAGGTGGTGGCCGCTGTCTGGAGCGAGGTGCTCGGCGTCGAGCGCATCGGCCGGCAGGACAACTTCTTCGCGTTGGGGGGCCACTCGTTGCTGGTCACCCGCGTGGTGTTCCGGCTGGGTGAGGAGTTCGGGGTCGACCTGCCGCTGCGGGTGCTGTTCGAGACGGCGACCGTGGCCGAGTTGGGCTACGAGATCGACGTGCTCGTCGCGTGGGGTGCCGGGGAGCGGGACAGCACGGCGGGGTCGCCCGCCGCCGGCGTCCGGGTGCGGCCCCACGGGGGACGGGCGGCCACCGGGTGACGTCTGCGGCGGTACAGCCACCGGCCGGCACCGAGGGCGGGGTTCAGTCCCGGTTCGGGGTGGCGGCCCTGGTCATCATGCGGGCGAGGGCCCGGTGGTGGCCGCAGTCGCTGCCGGCGATGTCGGCTGCCACCCGGGACCGTACCTGCGGGGTCTGCTCCTGGCTCAGTTTGAACATCGCGTCGAGCCGCTCCACCCGCATCTCGAAGGCCCCGACGCCGGGTAGCAGGCGATCGAAGTAGGGCAGGGACGCCGTCATGTCCCAGCCGGCACCCAGGCGCTCCTCGAGTGCCGTCACGGTGGCCCGGATGACCGCGAGGGTGGGTTCGCCGGGTGGTAGGGGCGAGAGCCATCCTGTCGCGTGCACGGCCGTGAAGTTCCACGTCGGCGCCGCCGGGGTGTATCCGTAGACCGCGGGCGAGACGTACCGGTCGGGGCCGGTGAAGATCAGCAGTGCCGGACAACCCGCGCCGATGGCCTCCCATTGGGGGTTCATCCTGTTCATGTGCCCCACCAGCCTGCACCGTCCGTCCGTCGGCACCGCGCCGGCCGCACCCGTCGACGGTGTGCTCGTACCCTGGTCCGGCGCGGGTTCCGGCGTCGGCCACCGGATGACCGGGACGTGGCTGGCCACCGGCAGGTGCTCGGCCGCCGTCACCACCGTGGCCAGGGGATGCGCGTCGACGATCTCCCACGACCATGACGGACGCTCTGGTCGGTACTGCCCTGGAACATACATCTGAATCCCGTCGATCGGTTTGGCGGTGTCGATGCCAAGGAGAGGAATGCTGGTTGGACCGGCAGTCGCGTCCTATGCGGAGTCGACCAGCCGACGGAGACATTCCATTGTGGATTGCTGATTACGGATGATCGCGAGCATCTCATTCAGCGATCGTGCGTCAGATCAGACATTAGCATTGGTCAGCGCAGATGCAAGCAGTCGAGAAGGGTGGTTCCCGACCAGGCCCTCCGGCGAGAGGCGGCGCGAGTCGAACCGCAGGCCACTCGGGCTGCCGCAGATGTCCCACCCCCTTGTGACAGACAGTCCCCGAGGGCACCGGGCTCGCAGCCCAGGCACCGCAAGACATCGGCAACCTTGATTTGATCGGCGTGAGACGATACTGTCTGAGTTGTACCCAGTCGGACCGATTGGGTCGAAGGCGCACACTTACGGGGGACGGCGTGGGAGCCACGATTATCACGTTCTGCGGTCATTCGAACAGAGCAGGCCCTCACCTCATATCTGCCCCCTCCCACTGAAGGGGAGACCGCCCGCAGCGGATGGAGCCGCTCCGCTCCGGCCGGACTCGCCGCCTCATTTCTGCGCGGACGGCCGATTTCGTGAGCAGGGTCAGCACATGCCGTCACGGATGGCAGTCACCGGCAGACTCGGGTTGCTCGCCCATTCACTCGCGCTCCCGACACGGGCGGACAGCCGTCGACACGCTCGTTCCCACTCTGTTTCCGACCACGCGGGGACCGGTGTCGAGTGCCAGTGTCCAACAGTCAGCAAGAGGTGGCAGCGTGAAGCATGTACCCGACAAGCCGACACCGAGCTCGCAGCGCCTGGTGAAGCAGTCCACCGACTATTTCCTCGGCCCGGACCAGCAGCACCCGGCAATCACCCCCGAACGCCACCAGATCCTGACGACCCGCGTGGGGCTCCGGTTCCCGCCGGCGACCACCTACGAGCAGTGGGCCGAGGCCGGTCCGAAGATCTACGGGCTGGTCGACTCGTTCGCCTGGTGCCTCGGCGACTGGCTGATCTACGGACAGGACAGGTACGAGAGTCGGTACGCGAGAACCGTGGAGACACTCGGTCTCGATTACCAGACGCTGCGTAACTACGCCTGGGTCGCCCGGAAGTTCGAGCCCGCCAGGCGGCGCGAGAACCTCAGCTTTCAGCACCATGCCGAGGTGGCCGCCCTTCCCCCGGCGGAACAGGACGTGTGGCTGGACCGGGCCGAACAGTACAGGTGGTCCCGGAACCGGCTACGGCAGCGCATTCGGGAAGCGCGCGGAAGGGTGGTGCCCGACCAGGCCGCCGTGCCGGCCCTGCCTCCCGTCCCCGTGGAGGAGTCGCGACTGGCGAGCTGGCGGGCCGCCGCCGAACGGGCCAGCACCGACCTGGCCTCCTGGATCGTCTCCATCCTCGACCGGGCGGCGGAGCAGGCGCACGACCCGGGCACCGGTCCACCTGCGGATCAGCACTCCCTGAAGGGCGGACGCGCCAGCGGCTCGGCGCTGCTGCCGTTCACCAGGTTGTCCCGCCGGCGGGACACCGGCGCCGATTCCCCGGAGCGGTAGGCGAGTGGTCAGACCGCGCCCACCCGGAGGCTCTCGACGACGCGGGCGAGCCGCCGCATGCTGCCCCGGGTTTCCACCTCCATGCCGGAACGCACCATCTCGTCGCGCTGACCGACCGACGAGAAGACACATTCCGACTGGTACCTCGTCCCTCCACCGACCTCCTGGAAGGAGATTTTTTCGAGCTGGACGAACCCGCGCATCCCCTCGAACTGGAACGTCTGCACGATCAACTCGGGAACCACGACGTCGTGATAGACGCCGCCGATCGCGAATTCGTTGCCGTGGCCGTCCCGACTGACGTACCGGTATCTTCCGCCCGGCCGCACGTCCACGTCGACAGCCGTCTCCATGTCCTCCGATCCCCACCACAGGGCAAGCAGGTCAGTTTCCGTGCAGGCCCTGAAGACGAGATCCCGGGGTGCGTGGAAAAAATGCCTGATAGTGATGTTCTGCTCCCCTGACGGAGCAAAGAATTCGGTTCCGGTCACGCTTCACCTCTCCTCACCGACCATCGCCGCTGTCCTGTCCACACTCGGCGCCGAATGTCGCCGCCCCCATCGTCACGGACCCGTCTGTCACGGTGGTTTCCTGTCACTGTCGTCCCTGACCGGCGTGGCAGCATCGCAATTGTCTTCTCGCCACCGATACGAGACCATGACCCACGCACGGGGTCGGAAGAATCGAACGCCAACGGTCGGACAAGTGAACGGAGGCATCATGACCGCGCTGCCATCGGTACGACTGGGAC
Organism: Micromonospora rosaria; assembly: GCF_001567585.1. GTDB lineage: Bacteria > Actinomycetota > Actinomycetes > Mycobacteriales > Micromonosporaceae > Micromonospora > Micromonospora rosaria. The sequence continues at coordinate 55,898 of NZ_LRQV01000019.1, read as the reverse complement.
GGTCCCCGCTCACCATCACCCGGATCGGACTCGGTACGTGGGCGCTCGGCGGAGACGACTGGTTCTTCGGCTGGGGTCCACAGGACCGGGCGGCGGCGCTGGACACCATCCGGCACGCCGTGGAGCACGCGGGGCTGAACTGGCTCGACACGGCGCCGGTGTACGGCCTCGGCCACGCCGAGGAGTTGGTCGGGGAAGCACTCGCCTCGCTGCCCCGCAGTTCCCGTCCGTACATCTTCAGCAAGTGCGGGCCGGTCTGGGGCGACGACGTCGAACCGGGTACCGTCGCCGGACGCCGCGAGAGCATCGAACGGCAACTCGACGCGTCGCTACGGCGACTGGGGCTGGAGTGCGTCGACCTGCTCCAGATGCACTGGCCCACCACGGACGGGACGCCGCTGGAGGAGTACTGGCAGACGATGGCCGACCTCCGGACGAAGGGCAAGATCCGCGCGGCCGGCCTGTCCAACCACCGGCTCGACGAACTGCGGCGGGCGCACGCCCTCGCGCCGGTCGACTCGTTCCAGCCACCGCTGTCCGCCCTCGACCGGGGTGCCGCCGAGGAGATCGCCTGGTGCGCCCGGAACCAGGTCGGGGTCATCGCCTACAGCCCGCTCGGGTCCGGTCTCCTGACCGGCGCGTTCAGCACGGAACGCACCGCCGCGCTGCCGCCGACCGACTGGCGGTCGCGCGATCCCCGATTCCGGGGGCGCGGCCTGCAGAAGACACTGCATCTCACCCGGACACTCACCGACATCGCCACCCGGCACGACGCGACGACAAGCGCGGTCGCCATCGCCTGGGTGTTGGCGTGGCGGGGCGTCACCGGCGCCATCACCGGGGCACGCCGACCGGATCAGATCGACGACTGGTCGACGGGCGCGACGATGCGGCTGTCAGCCGCGGACCTCGAGGCGATCGCCACCGTCCTGCGGGAGGAGCGTGTCGGCTCCGGGCCGACACACCCTCCGGGAACGTGACCAGCACCGGTCGGCCGCCGGCAGGATGACTCCTGCCGGGCGTCCTGCCTGTCTCCCGGCATCGGGCGTTGTTTGACTCAGCGCCATGACACAACTTCGGGAAGCGATCACCCGTACGGTGGTCGTCGGGGCACTGGTCGCTGCGACGGCGCTCACCGGTTCCGCCTCCGTGTACGCGGAGTCCAGCCAGCCGACGGCGGCCGGGGCCGCCACGTCCATCCTCGACATCATCCCGGCACCGACCCTGGACCGGATGCTCGCCCAGGCTCCGCTGGTCGACGCGGCCAATGTCATCCGTACCGCGGTGGAGCGCACCCCGGCCCGTGGCTACGCCGGCATCGGCCTGGTCGACGACCACGTCACCCTGTGGTGGAAGGGCGCGCCGCCCACCGACGTCGTCGCGGCCGTCACCGCCGCCCGCCGCACCGCGCCGGTCGAGGTGGTCGACGCGACCTACTCCCGCGCCGAGCTGCGCGCGGCGGCGGCCAGGCTCGCCCCGGTGGTGGCCGCCGACCCGGCGGACGCCATCCACTCGGTCCGGCTGCGCACCGACGGCAGCGGCATCGAGCTCGCCGTCGAGGGCGCCCGGAGCGCCAGGCTGCCGAAGCTGCCGGCCACCGGGGTGCGTACCAGTGTCGTCGAGCGCGAGCGGATGGTCGAGCGGTCCCGGGCCAACGACGTCGCCCCGTTCGACGGCGGGTCGGGCATCGGGTTCACCACCCCCGGCTGCACCGCCGGCTTCGGGGTCCGCGACGCCGACACGGGCGACGGGTACGTCCTCACCGCCGAGCACTGCGGAGCCATCGGCTCGCCCTGGCACGTCGGGTGGAACACGACCACCAACACCGGCACGCTGGTCGGCTACGCGGTCGACAGCAACGACGACCACGACACGATGATCATCTCGACGGCGTCGCCCGGCGACCACATCTACGTCGGCGGTCAGCACGACGAGGTCCGCGCCGAGGTGGTCGGCTGGACCCAGGTCATCCCCGGTCAGCTGCTGTGCCAGTCCGGGTACACCTCCGCCGGTGAGATCGGCGGTCCCGTCTGCAACCTGCGGGTCGACTTCCACTACACCGACATCGAGGACCTCGTCGAGGCCACCCAGCTCGACGGCGAGGAGTCCGCCCGGGGCGGCGACAGTGGCGGCCCGGTCTTCGCCGTCAACTCCGACGGCACGGTGCTCGCCGCCGGCACCACCACCCGGTCGGCCGGGCCGGGCTTCGGGTTCCAGGACTTCGCCACCGCCCGCGACGACTACGGCAACCTCGTGCCGGCGACGACGCTCGCCAGCACCTGCCGGGTCTCCTTCGTCGTCACCAACTCGTGGGGCACCGGCTACAGCGCCAGCGTCACCGTCTACAACGACGGCCCGGCCATCAACGGCTGGTCGCTGGGCTGGTCCTTCCCCGGCGGGCAGACCCTCCAGGGCCACTGGAACGGTGTCTTCCAGCAGACCGGGTCGGCGGTGACCGTCACCAACGAGAACCACAACGCCGCCATCCCGACCGGCGGCGCCGTCACCGTCGGCTTCACCGCGAACGGCTCCCCGGCCGCCCCGGTGCCGTTCACCCTCAACGGCACCACCTGCAACTGACCCCGTCCACCGGGCCCCGCCGCGTCGTCGGCGGGGCCCGGTGCCGGTGCGGTCAGGACTCGGCCAGTTCGCGTCGCAGGGTGGCGCGCAGGGTCCGCACCTCCGGGGCGTCCAGTTCGCCGCACCGGTCGAGGGCCCGCTGGCGCAGCACGCGGGCGTCGGCGGCCCGGTCCGGCGCCGCCCCGGCCAGGCCCGCGAGCGCGTACAGGGTCTGTGCCTCCCACCACGGGCAGGACAGTGCGGCGTACAGGGCCAGCGCCGAGCGCAGCGCCTCGGCCGCCGCGTCGACCTCACCCAGCGCCTGGAGCGCGAGCCCGTACCGGTGCAGGGCGCTGGCCTCGCTGAAGGTCGCGCCGCAGCGGTGGAACACCCGCCAGGCGCGGGCGTACTCGTCGGCGGCCTCGCGCCACCGGCCCATCCCGGCCAGGTCCGCCCCGAGGCTCGTCATCGCGCCGGCCTGGGCCACCGCCGCGCCGGTACGGCTGAGACCGTTGCCCCGGCGGTAGAACGCCAGCACCTCGCGGTGCAGCTCGGCCGCTTCGGCGAACCGGCCGAGCGCGGCCAGCGCGCCGCCCTGCACGCTCGCCGCGCTGTGCTCGCCGAGGGCGTGCCCGACCGCACGGAACAGGTCCACGGCGCGGCGACAGTGGTCGATGACGGTCGCGGCGCGGCCGAGCCGGATGTGGATCGCGGCGGTGTAGGTCAGCGCCCACGCCTCCTCCCGGCGGTCCCCGATCCGCCGGGCCAGGTCCAGGGCCCGGGCCAGGGCGGCCAGCCCGTCGGTGTTGCGGTCCCGGCAGAAGTACCGGGCCCAGCCCAGGAAGTTCAGCAGGACTGCCTCGTCGCGAGGGCTGCCGATGGCCTGGGCCGCGGCCACCCCGAGCGAGAAGATCTCGTCCCAGGAGTGCCGGTGGCTGGTGGCGTCGGAGTACCAGTGCAGGGCCCGGGCGACCGCGACCACGTCGGCGTGCCGACCGGAGCGGGCCGCGTCGCGGAGCGCGGCCAGCCAGTTGCCGGCCTCCCGGTCCAGCCAGGAGGCCGCCGCCCGGTCGTCGTCGAACGGGGAATCGGCCCGGCAGGCGACCGGTTCGAACATGGCGCCGGCCTGTCGGGTACGCCGCAGCAGCCAGTCGACCATCTGCGTGTGCGCCCGGGTCCGGCAGGCCGGTTGGTCCTCGGCGTCGAGGCGTTCCTGGGCGTAGAGCCGGACCAGGTCGTGGAACTGGTACCGGTCCCCCGTGGTCTGGAGGACGCCGGCCTCGACCAGTTCCTCCAGGGCCACCGCCGCGGTCTCCTCGTCGGTGCCGGCGACGGCGGCGACCAGCGCGGGTGCGAAGTCGGTGCCGGGTATCAGCGAGGCCCGGCGGAACACCCGCGCGGTCGTGGGGTCCAGTTGCCGGTACGAGACCTCGAACGCGGACCGGACACCCAGGTCGCCGGCGGTCAGGACGGTCAACCGTCGGCGCTGGTCGCGGAGCAGGTCCACCAGCCAGCCGACCGACCACTGCGGTCGGCTGGCGAGGCGGTTCCCGGCGATCCGCAGGGCCAGGGGCAGCCGGCCGCAGAGCTTGACGAGGTGGTCGGCGGCGGCGGGTTCGGCGGCGATCCGGTCGGCGCCGACGATCGCCGTGAGCAGTTGTCGACCGGCTGCCGGGTCGAGCAGGTCGAGGGGTTGGCGGGCCGTGCCGGCGAGACCGGTCAGGGGCCGCCGGCAGGTGATCAACGCGAGGCATCCCCGCCCGGCCGGCAGCAGGGGGCGGACCTGGGCCTCGTTCGCGGCGTTGTCCAGGACGACCAGCAGCGGCCGGTCGCGGGTGAGGGTGCGGAACAGGCCGCCCCGTTCGGCGGGTGACACCGGCACCCGCGCGTCCGGTACCCCGAGTGACCGCAGCATTCCGGCCAGCGCCTCGGCCGGGTCGACCGGTCCGTCCGGGGGGACGCCCTGCAGGTCGACGAAGAGCTGTCCGCCGGCGAAGGCGGGGCTGAGCCGGTGTCCGGCGGCGACGGCGAGGCTGGTCTTGCCGATTCCCGGCGGCCCGTGCAGCACCACCACCGAGGGGGTGTCGGGTCGTCCGGCGGTGACGTCGGCGGCCAGTGTCGAGAGCCGGTCCAGGATCTCCGCCCGGCCGGTCAGGTCGGGCACCGCGGCGGGCAGTTCCCCGGGGACGACCACCGCCGGGCGGCTGGACACCACCGCGTCGTCGGGCGGCGCTGCTCCGCTGGTGGGTGGCTGCCGGTCGGCCCGGGCCAGGGTGACGAAGCGGTCGCGGTCCTCCCCGGCCAGCCGCAGGGCGTCGGCGAGCAGCACCACGGTCCGTCGTTGTGGGCTGCGTACCCGGCCGCTTTCCATCTCCCGGATGCCGCGGACGCTGGACCCGGCCGCCTCGGCAAGCTCTTCCTGGGTCAGCCCCCGCTCCCGGCGGAGGGTCCTGAGCAGGCCTCCGAACTGGTCACGCTGCACCCGACTTGTGGGCATGCTCCCCCCACCACCAACGCCCGCCCTCACGTAACGCGCATAGATGCTCGCATGTGCGTGACGAACAACGGGCGGGTGCGCACAGAGTGTGATCATCACCATGGTGGATCCGTGACGAGTCACCGGGACCGGCGTTGGGGCCCGTACGGGCAGCGGCCTGTCCACCGTGGGTGGGTGGAAGCGGTCGAGCGGAGCTTTTCTGTCGGTGGCCGGTGATAGCTTCGCGTCGAACCGCTCGACCGCTGTCCTGTGGTCCCGTCCCGGGGCGAGCCGACCGTCCCGCCGGACCGGCCGCCACCGGCACCGTCAGAAGGGCATCACCATGACCGAGGCACGCACCCACGTCCTGGACGTGCCGGGGGCGACCCTGCACTACGACGTCCGCGAGGGCGGCGCCGGCACCGCACCGACGCTGCTGATGATCGGCTCCCCGATGGACGCCACCGGGTTCACCAGCCTCGCCGCGCACTTCCGGGACCGTACGGTGGTGACCGTCGACCCGCGCGGGGCCGGACGCAGCAGGCGCGCCGACACCGGCGGCGAGTCCACGCCCGAGCAGCACGCCGACGACCTGCACCGGGTGATCGAGGCCCTCGGTGGCGGGCCGGCGGACATCTTCGCCAGTAGCGGCGGCGCCGTCAACGCGCTCGTGCTGGTGGCCCGGCACCCGGAGCAGGTGCGCGTCCTGGTGGCGCACGAGCCTCCGGCCGTCCAGGTGCTGCCGGATCGGGAGCCGGCGCTGGCCGCGACCGCCGACGTTCGCCAGGCGTACGAACGGGACGGCTTCGGTGCGGGTATGGCGCGGTTCATGGCGCTCACCGGGTTCCGGGGCGAGATCCCGGCCGACTACGCCGAGCGGCCGGCACCCGATCCGGCCGCGTTCGGCCTGCCGACCGACGACGACGGCTCCCGCGACGACGTGCTGCTCGGGCAGAACCTCATCACCTGCACCCACCATGAGCACGACTTCGACGCCCTGCGGGCGGCGTCGACCCGGATCGTGGTCGGCGTCGGGGCCGAATCGGAGGGCGAGCTGGCCCACCGCGGCGGGCTCGCCGTCGCCGACCGGCTCGGCACGACGGCGGTGATCTTCCCCAGCCACCACGGCGGCTTCCTCGGTGGGGAGTTCGGCTGGCCCGGCGACCCGGACGCGTTCGCGGTGACCCTCCGGCAGACGCTCGACGACAACCGCTGAGGCGGGGTCGGCCCCGCGTCGCCAACTCGATCCTCGAGCGGCTCGTGGTGGACCAACAGCGGGTGGTCGGTGCCACCGATCACCGCACACTGGCATCGCAGGGTCTCTCGCGGCGCTACTCGCGGTCAGCTCGGTGAGCTGGACAACGACGCCGGCACGGACGCTCGGCACGGGGTCACGGCGGTTGACCCCATCTGTGACGCTGGCGCGTGGGAGGTGGTCGTGACCGGTGTCGAACTGATCCTCGCCGCGCTGGCGACGGGTGCCGCGGCGGGGGTGTCGACGGCTGCGAACAGCGCGGTCGCCGATACGTACGCAGCTCTGAAAGGCCGGTTGTCCCGGCTGTTGGCTCGCCGGGGCTCGGATGTCGGCGTGCTGGACGCGGAGGCGGAGGTGACCCCGGTCCGCCTGGGTGTGGCGCTCGCCGTGTGCGGTGCCGACGCGGACCAGGAGGTCCTCGCCACCGCCCAGCGCCTGCTGGACCTGGCGGGCGCGGATGTCGCCGGCAGGGGCGACCGTTTCCGGGTGGACACCAACTTCGGTGCGGTCGGCACGTTCCACGCGCCGGTGACGATCACCAATCAGGCGCCGGGTGGGGGTAGGCCCGGCCCCCCGGCGGAGCCGGGGACGGCGTAGGGCCGGCCGTCCCCGGTGGCTCCGGTCCGGCGGTGGTCCAGGTGACGGGCAACCACGGGGCGGCCGGGGTCTTCTACGGCTCGTCCATCCACGTCCACTCGGCCGGCGTCGACGAGGGCCGGGTGGCGTCGAGGTGGCCGCGCCGCTTCGGTGTCGTTCCGGCGCTGGCCGACTGCCGGCAGCGCCGGCAGGCCGACGAGGACCTGCTGGCTGCGGTGCCGGCCGGCTCGACGGTGGGGTCCTGCCAGGTGCTGTCCGGCCTGGGCGGCGTCGGCAAGACCCAGCTCGCCGCCGAGTTCGCCGACCGAGCGTGGCGGGACGGCGACGTCGACCTGTTGATGTGGGTCACCGCCAGGTCCCGGGTGGCCGTGCTGGGCGCGTTCTCCAGCGCCGCGACCGACCTCACCGGCGTCGAGGCGGCCGACCCGGCCGAGGGCGCCGCCCGTTTCCTGTCCTGGCTCGCGGAGCCGCACGGCCGGCGCTGGCTGATCGTCCTCGACGACCTCACCGCACCCGGGGACCTGGCTGGTCTGTGGCCGCCGCGCACGGCCGGCGGTCGGGTGTTGGTGACCACCCGCCGGCGGGACGCCGTCCTCGCCGCACAGGGTCGGCGCATCGTCGACGTCGGCCTGTTCACGCCAAAGGAGGCGCACCGGTACCTGGGTGAGAAGCTCGGCGACGATCCGGCGCTGCTGGATGAGCCCGAGCGGTTGGCGGCCGACCTCGGGTACCTGCCGTTGGCCCTCGCCCAGGCCGCCGCGTACCTCCTCGACCGGGACCTGACCTGTGCCGGCTACCGGCGCAGGTTCGCCGAACGCAGGAGGACGCTCGCCGAGCTGGTGCCGGAGACCGAGGCGCTGCCGGACGACCAGACCGCCACGATCGCCGTCACCTGGTCCCTGTCGATCGAGGCCGCGGACCGGTTGTCCCCGGCCGGGCAGGCTCGGCCGCTGCTGAACCTCGCCAGCTTCCTGGACCCGAATGGCATCCCGCTCACGGTGGTCGTCGCCGCGGCGTGCGACGCGTACCTGCGCGGCACAGGGCCACGGCCGGCTACCGAGGACCTCCTCGACGGCCTGCGCAACCTTCGGCGGCTCAGCCTGCTGACCATCGAGGGCGACGAGGTCCGCGTCCACGCCCTGGTGCAACGCGCCACCCGGGACAGGCTGCTGCCCGAGCAGGCCCGGACGGTCGCCCAGACCGCCGCGAACGCCCTGGCCCGGATCTGGCGCAGCAGCTACCGCACCCCGACGGCGGAGGAGGGCCTGCGCGCGAACGCCGAGGCGCTGCTCGGCCACAGCGGGGAGCTGCTGTGGCAGCCCGGTGCCCACCCGGTGCTCTTTCACACCGGGGCCAGCCTCCGCGACCAGGGCCATGTCCGTGCCGCCGTCACCTACTGGAGCGGCCTGTGGGCGACCGCGCGCCGGCTGCTCGGCCCTGATCATGAGCACACCCGCCACGTCCGGCACTGTCTCGCCGGGAGCCGGGGACTGGCAGGTGACCACGCCGGGGCCGTCGCCACGTACCGCGAACTGCTCCTGGACGACCAGCGCCTGCACCCGGCGGATCATGCCGACGTGCTGACCACCCGGGGGAACCTCGCCTACTGGCAGGGCCTCGCCGGCGACCACGCCGGTGCCGCCACCACGTTGACCGGTTTACTGGCGGAGCAGCTGCGTGTTCTCGGCCCCGACCACGAGGCCACCCTGACGACCCGCCACAATCTCGCGCGGATGCGGGCGGAGGCCGGCGACCGCCCGGGGGCGATCGCGGGGTACGAGAGCCTCCTCCCCGATCAGCGCCGGGTCCTCGGCCACCAGCACCGGCAGACGATCGCCACCCGGAACAACCTCGCCGTACTCCTCGCCCAGGCCGGGGAGCCCACCGACCTTCACCTGGTCCTCGCCGACTGCCTGCGGATCCTGGGCCCCCACCATCCGGACACCCTGGCTACGAGATGCGAGGTCAACGCGTCCAGCCACGCCGCCGATCCGGCAGCCCACACGGCGCTGGTCAGGGACTGCGAGGAGATCCTCGGCCCCGACCATCCGATCACCCTGCGGGCCCGCGCCAACCTGGCCCGGTCGTACGGACACGCGGGTGACCACGCGGCTGCCGCGACAGCCCACGAGGCCCTCGCCGCCGCCTACCGCCTGGTCCTCGGCCCCGATCATCCCCACACCCTGACGATCCGGCACAACGCCGCACACTGGATCGAGGCCGCCGGGGACCGGGCAGGCGCTGCGCGCGCGTGGGAACGTCTCCTGTCCGACTGCACGCGGGTGCTCGGTCCCGACCACCCGCACACCGCGATCGTGGAGCAACGGCTCGGCACGCTGCGCGTCCTCCCCGGGCTTCTCGATGCCCTCCGCGAGGCGGGCGCCGACGTCGACGGCATGCTCACCGACCCGCTGACCTACTGGAGGCGCGAGCATGCCAGGACCGTCCACGAGTTCGGACCGGACGATCCGTTGACCCGTCTCGTCGAAGCGCGCCTCGCCCAGCTACGGGCTGACCGCGGAATGCGGTGACCGGTCCGGCGCCGGTCAGCAGACCCAGTCGACGGACTGCCCGTTGGAGCCGATCACCTCGTTGCCGAGGGTGAGCGTCGCGCCGACCTGGATGCAGACCCAGGACGGGGCGTAGAACTGCAGCCCGTAGCTCCAGCCGTGGTAGACGTCGACGGTGGTGTCCGAGGCGTACTCCAGCGACCCACCTTCCGGGGCGTGTACTCGCGGACGGATCATGATCTTCGTGGCCGCGGCGCCGTTGACGTAGTTGTTCACTCGTACCCAGTTGGTCTGGCACGCCGTGGAGTAGCGCACCTCCATGACACCGTTCACCACGCCGGTGACCGGGTGCTGGAGTTGCTTCGACCAGATGGTGATGGCGGTTGCCGAGCAGCCCGTCTGGGCGGGGTCGGTGTAGTCGTACTGGCCGCCGGGCGGTGCCGCCTGGGCGGGTTGGACCGGAGCCAGGGCCAGCCCGGCGGTGAGGGCCACCGCCGCGACGACGCGCGAGACGCTCCTGCTCATGGGCGAGGACTCCTCTAAACAGAGACTGACATGTCTGGTTTCCGTCTGTCCGGTGTGGTAGGACCCGGGTGAGCAGACGGGTGTTCAGCACCGCACCACGTAGCTGTAGCTGTAGTTCCAGGTCAGGGAGGTGAGCGAGTACCACTCCCCGTGCCAGTACCGGATCGTGGCGGTCGGGGTGAGCCCCGTGGTGGGAACCCATCGTTGCCCGACGTACCGTTCGGTGCTCGCCATCACCGGTGACGAGATGTCGGTGTAGCGGGTGCAGTAGATGCTGCTGGCGGAGACGCTGGTGGTCGTGAGCTCCGTGCTGGAGACCAGCAGGTTCGCTGAGTTGCACTCGGCGACCAGGCTGTGCTGGTAGTACAGGATCGACGACCCGCCCGATGGCCGCTGCGCCATCCAGTACCGGTAGGTGAAGGGCCCGTTGCTCCGGGCCCCGATGAATGTCCAGGTCGTACCGGTGGTGACGGGGCCGACGATCGGATCCGGATCGAAGAAGCCGCTGGAGGTACAGAACGGGAGGGTCAGCACGCTGGGCCCGGCGGACACGGGTGCCGCCGCCACCGTGGGCGCGGCGAGACCCAGGAGCAACCCGAGGATCAGGAGCAGGGCCGGTGGACGACGGCGGAAGCGGGAAGCGAACAGGGTGTGGTGGGGGGACATGGACCACCTCCATGACGGGGTCGCCGGCCGGCTTCGGCGCGCACCGGGATCGATATCACGAGGGTAGGGAACATCCGTCTCGGCGGGGCACGCTGACCGTGATCCGACAGTCGGTGTGGTGGGGCCGATCGCCCGGCCTGGTGAGCGGCGAGCCTGGCGGCCTTCGGCCGACGGCCGCGGTGCTCGGTGAGCCACTGCGCGACCGAGGCCGACGTCGACACTGCGGGCAGGTCGGCCTGGGCCGATGGCGAGACCGGCTGGACCGCTCGGCTGGTGGCAGCCAGAAGCATCCACGGCACCCCGTGCCGGTGGCGGTGGTTACGACGTCCGACGACGGGTACTCACGACCATGGCGCGATACACGAAGCCCGAGCTGCGGGAACAGCTCAAGGAAGAGATCCGGGCGTCCGACCGGGGCGGCCGGCCGGGGCAGTGGTCGGCGCGCAAGTCGCAGCTTCTCACCAACGAGTACGAGAAGCGCGGCGGCGGCTTCCAGGGTCCGAAGGACGAGCGCCAGAAGTCCCTCCAGCGTTGGGGCGACCAGAAGTGGCGGACCAGGCAGGGCACCACCCGGGCACGGCATGACGGCGAGACCGACCGCTACCTTCCGGAACAGGCGTGGAAGAAGCTCTCCCCCGAGCAGCAACGGGCCACCGACGTCAAGAAGCGCCGGGGGTCGACCTCCGGCAAGCAGTACGTCGCCAACACCGGGCCGGCCAAGCAGGCCCGCCGCACCGCCGCAGCCGTCCCGCTGAGCGACCTGACGGTCGCCGAGGCGACCCGGCGCGTCCGGGACCTCGACGCCAGGCAACTGCGGGCCGCGCTCCGCACGGAACGCGCCGGCAAGGGCCGCAAGACCCTCATCCAACGCCTGGAGTCGGCGCTCGACCGCCGCTGACCGACCTGCTGGGCAGGCAGCCCTCCACCGGGCGGCAGGTGACCGCCCTCCGGCGTGCCCGACCGGAGGTCTTCCGGCCAGGCCGGCGGTCGACCCCACCGACCGCGCCGAGGTGTACCGGCGGATCGAGCGACGCCTGACCTACGACCGGGAGTCCGAATGTTCGCCACCGGAACAGCCGGTGGCGGACTGGCCCGACGAGCGCGGGGAAGCCGGACTGAGGCGCACGGGCCCGATCGGTGCTGACCGTCCCCTACACCACTGACCTCGGACCGGTCAGGAGTCCCGCCCGGCGAAGGGCCCGTCAGGGGTGAACGCCCGCTTCGCGAAGCGTTCGGCGATGCGGCGGTGGGTGGCGGTGTCCGGGTGGAGTTCGTCGGGCAACGGCAGCTCGGCGTAGTCGGCCTCGCCGTAGAGGTCGAGGCCGTCGAGGTAGTGCAGGTTCGGGTCGTCGCTCGCGCGCTGGGCGGTGATCCGCGCCAGCTCGTCGCGGATGACACCGAGCGTGAGCTTCCCGCTGGCCCGTTCCGCCGGGTCGCCGGTGGCCCGGAAGCGCACCTGCCCGGCGCTGAGGGCGGCGAGGTCGAACGAGCCGGGGCCGGGGGTGTCCTCGTGGATGGGGCAGTGGATGGATGAGACGACCAGCAGCGGCGTGGTGGGATGGCCGTCCCGGATGGTGTCGAGGAAGCCGTGCACGGCCGGGGTGAAGGCGCGCAGCCGCATCACGTCGCTGTTGACCAGGTTGATGCCGATCTCCACGCTGATGAGATCGGCCGGGGTGTCGCGCATGGTGCGGGCGGTGAACGGGTCGAGCAGCGCGCTGCCGCCGAAGCCGAGGTTGACCAGGTCGACGCCGCCGACGGACGCGGCGACAGCAGGCCAGGTGGCGGTGGGGCTGGTGGCGTTGGAGCCCTGGCTGATGGGGCTACCGTGATGCAGCCAGACCCGGCGCCCCCGGTCGGGTACGGGTGCGACGGGGGCGTCGGTGCGCAGGGCGACGAGTTCGGTGGTCTCGTGGTGCGGTAGCCAGATCTCGACGTCCTTCACCCGGTCGGGCAGGCCGGTGAAGCGGACGGTGCCGGGTGGACCGGGTCGGTGCTCGGCGGTCCCGGTGGTCATGTCGATGATCACCGTGTCGCCGCCGGTGACGCTGGCCTGGTCGGTCAGGTGGCCGTCGACGAGCAGGTCGTGGACGCCGCCCGGGCGGGCCGGGACTCCCTGGTAGACGTGCCTGGTGGGCAGCGTGTCCAGCTCGACCGCCGTGGCGCGGGTGCGCAGGGCCACCCGCACGCCGGCGGGCTGCGCCTCCACCATGGCGAGCTGACCGTCGGTGTTCTGCGCCCGGGCCCAGGCGGGCAGCCGGTGCGGCAGCACACCGCGCGCGGTGCGTTGCAGGTCGAGCGCGCCACGAACGAGGTCGGTGGTGATCGGGGTGGTGATCCAGGTGGAGGTCATGTTCTCTGTCCATCGATCGACAGGGGGTGGTCGCGCCCGGCGGTGACGGGCCGGCCGGCCGGTTACAGCCAGTCGTGTTCGCGAGCGTAGCGGGCCGCTTCGTGGCGGGTCCGGGTCTGGGTCTTGCGCATCGCGTTGGAGAGGTAGTTGCGCACGGTGCCCGGGGCGAGATGCAGCCGGGCGGCGATGTCGGCCACCGAGTAGCCCTCGCCGGTGACCCGCAGCACGTCGGCTTCGCGGTCGGTGAGGGGGCAGTCCTCGGTGACGGCGAGCGCGGAGACGTCCGGGTCGATCCAGCGCTTGCCCGCGTGCAGGGTGGCGATGACCTCGGTGATGTGCGCCGGCTCGGCGGACTTGCTGACGAAACCCTGGACGCCGAGCCGCAACGCCTTGCGCAGCACGCCCGGACGGGCGTGCCGGGTGAGCATGAGGATCACCTGCTCCGGGCGCACGCGGCGGATCTCGGCGACGGCGGTGAGCCCGTCCACGCCCGGCATCTCCAGGTCGATGACCAGCACGTCGGGCCGGTGCCGCAGGGTGGCTTCGACGGCCGACTCGCCGTCGGACGCCTCGGCCAGGACAATGATGTCGCCCTCCATGGGCAGCAGCGCGGCCATGGCCGTCCGCAGCAGCGCCTCGTCGTCGGCGAGCACGATGGTGGTCATCGGGCGTCCTCCCCCGAGGCGGTCGGGGCCGCGTGGGCACGAGCGGGTGGGAAGGCCGCAGCCGTCAGGAACCGCTCGTCCGACTGCTCCACAATCAGCTCACCCCCGTCACCCGTTACCCGTTGCCGCAGCGCCGCCAGTCCCCGCAGCTCGGGCAGCGTGCCGGCGGTCACACCGTCGTTGACGATGGTGATACCCGCCCCGGTGAGGGTGATCTGCACCTGGGTGGCCTGCGCGTGGCGCAGGATGTTGGTGGTCGTCTCCCGCAGCACCTGCCCGAGCAGTTCGCTGCTGCGGGCGTCGGCCTCGGCCTCCCGGGTCACCCGGACCCGGATGCCGGCGGCCTCGAACAGGTTCTTCGCGTTCTCGACCTCGGCGGTGAGGTTGAGCCGCCGTTGGGCGTACGCGAGTTCCTTGGTCTGCGCGATGGTGTCGCTGACCAGGGCGTACGTCTCACGGAGTTCCTTCTGCGCCCGCGCGGTGTCGCGGTCCAGCAGCCGCTGGGCCAGGGCGATCTTCAGCTTGACCACGTGCAGGGTGTGGCCCTGGATGTCGTGCAGGTCGCTGGCGAACCGGACGCGCTCCCGCATCACGGCCAGCTCGGCCTCGCGCTCGCGGGTCTGTTCGAGTTCCCGGATGAGGTCGAAGAACCGCTCCCCCGCCACCGTCAGGGCGGTCACCACGACGGTGAGGACGGTTGGAATGAGGACGTAGAGCCCCAGGACACCGCCGAGGTCGTCCCGCTGCACCAGCAGCCGCGTGGCGCCGATCACGGCGACGAAGCCGAACAACCCGGCCATCGCCAGGGCGCGCCGCCGCCGCACCTCGCGCAGGGCGAGCGATCCCACGGCGCAGATACCCCAGTACGCGTTGGGGCTGCCGGTCACCAGGACCCCCACCGGCCATACCGCTCCCGCCACGACGACGCAGGGCAGCGCGAACCGGGCGAGGTCGTTGGCCGTCCACCGTTCGAAGGCGACCAGGGCGGCCACCGCCCCCGGCGCCAGGACGACGACGTGCCACCAGACACGCGCGTCCATGTAGACCAGGACCACGGCGGCGAACACCACCGGCGGCAGTGAGGTGGCGAGGTTGAGCCGGCGCAGCCTCTTCTGTGTCGACGCGGTGAAGCGTGGCGCTGGTGCGGTCACCATCCCAGTATCCGGCAGCCCGCGGCCCCGACCAGTGACACCACGTCACATACGGTCGTGACACCGCGCCACTGACGGGCCGGGGCGTGTCCGCGCTGTCATGGGTACATGTCCACCACACCCGTCATCACCGTCGACCGGCTGAACCTCACCTACGGCGACTTCCACGCCGTCCGGGACCTCACCTTCGAGGTACGGCCCGGGGAGCTCTACGCGCTGCTGGGCACCAACGGAGCCGGGAAGACCTCGACCCTGGAGGTCGTCGAGGGACACCGGAAGCCGACCTCCGGCACCGTACGCGTCTTCGGACACAGCCCGCAGGACCGCCGCGCGGTCCGTCCCCGGATGGGCGTGATGCTCCAGGAGAGCGGATTCTCCCCGGACCTCACGGTCCGTGAGTCCGTCGGCCTGATCGGCCGGCTCAGCGGACGCACGGACGACGTCGGCCGGGTGCTCGACGTCGTCGACCTGACCGGGCGGGCGGGACGGCGGGTGTCCCAGCTCTCCGGCGGCGAGAAGCGGCGGCTGGACTTCGCCACCGCCGTCTACGGCACCCCGGAACTGATCTTCCTCGACGAGCCGACCACCGGCCTGGACATCCAGTCCCGCGACGCCGTCTGGGCGACGGTGGACCGGCTGCGCGAGGACGGGGCCACCATCGTGCTCACCACGCACTACCTGGAAGAGGCGCAGCAGCGTGCCGACCGGATCGGGCTCATGCACCAGGGCAGCCTCCAGCGTGAGGGCACCGTGTCCGAGTTGACCCGCACCCTGCCGGCCGTGATCCGGTTCTCCCTCGCGGCACCGGTGCCGGCGCTGCCGCTGCCGGCCGCCGTCGACGCCGACGGCAAGGTCGTGATCGAGACCTTCGCCCTGCAGAAGGACCTGCACCTTCTCCTGGGGTGGGCGCAGGAGCACGCGGTGGAGCTGCGGGACCTGGCGGCCGGGTCGACCCGGCTCGACGACGTGTTCCGCGCCATCAGCGCCTGATCCGGTCCCCTGAGAGGAAAGTCGCCATGTTGTCCATCGCGTCCAGCGAACTGATCCAGATCTTCCGTAACCGGCTGGTGCTGGTCACCAGCCTCATCGTCCCGGTGGCCGTCTGCGTGCTCTTCGTCCGCCAGCACGAGACCTTCGCCGCCATCGGCAGCCTCGGCTACATCGCGGCGATCGTGACCTTCACCGTGGCCGCGTTCGGGCTCTACGCCACCGCCGTCACCACCCTGGCCTCCCGACGTCAGAACCTCTTCCTCAAGCGGCTGCGCTCCACCGCGGCCGGCGACGCCCGCATCCTCACCGGCCTGCTGCTGCCCGTCGCCGTGCTCGCCCTGATCCAGGTGGCCGCGATCCTGACGGCCCTGGCCGTGATCGCCGGCGGACCGTCGAACGTCGCCCTGCTGGTGGTGGCGGTCCTCGCGACCGTGGCCATGATGATCGGTCTGGCGCTCGCCACGGCCGGGCTGACGAACTCCCCCGAACACGCCCAGGTCACCACCCTGCCCGTCACCCTCGGCGTGATCGCCGTGGCCAGTTGGGTGGGCATCACCGGCACCGCGGACCTCGCCTGGGTCAAGCGGCTGCTGCCCGGCGGCGCGGCCACCGAGCTGACCAGGAACGCCTGGAACGGGGGCGTCGCCGTGACCGACTCCCTGCTGCTGCTCGCGCCCACCCTGGGCTGGGTCGTCATCGCCGTCGCCCTGGCCACCCGGCTCTTCCGTTGGGAGCCTCGCCGATGAACGCCGAACCCCGCCCGTATCCGGACACTCCGACCCTGGTGGAAGATCTCCTGCTGCTGCTGTTCCAGCCCCGTTCCGGAACCGTCGCGGGAGAGAACACGCTCTTCTACGTCCTCGGCGGAGCCGTCCTCGCCGACCTCGCCCTCGGCGAGCACCTGACCACGACGGGCCGGGGCCGGGTCAGCAGTGTGGCGGGTCACCCACCGTCGGATGGTCTGCTCCGCCCGGCGTGGGACTACCTCGCCGAGAAGCCGAGGGGGGTGCAGACGGTCCTCGCGGCGATCGGCCCCGCCCTGCGTGAGCCGGTACTGGCACGGCTCATCGCGCGAGGCGACATCGACCGGGAGCCGCGCACGGTGCTCGGTCTGTTCCGGACCACGGCCCTGCGGGACGGCCGGACCGCACGACGGGCGCGCCTGCTCGCCGACGTCCGGCAGGTCCTCGTCGACGGCGTGGAGCCGCCGGTCCGGGTCGCCGCGCTCACGGCGCTGCTCTCGGCGAGCGGGACGCTCCCGCAGTTCCACCGCGAGATCCCGTGGACGGCCCCGGTGATCAGCCGGGCCAAGGAACTCGAGCGAGGCGTCTGGGGCGCCGACGCCGCGGCGGCAGCCGTGGCCCGCACCGTGACGGCCGCCGTGGTGAACAGCGCCATCGTGGCCATCACCGTGCTTCCGCGAAGCTAGGGCCATCCGCTGCCGTGAGGAGGCTGCGGCTACTGCGGACCGGTCGTCTCCTGGGTCAGGTCGACCGGCCGCACCTTGAGTTTGGCGGCGATGCGCATCAGCGCGCGTCGGTCGGCGGGGGTGAGCGGGTCGAGCACGTACCGCCGCACCGAACGCACATGGGCGGGCGCGGCGGCGACCACGACGTCGTAGCCGGCGTCGGTGAGCGCGGCGATCGTGTAGCGGCGGTCCACCGGGTCGGGGAACCGTTCGACCCAGCCGCGCTGCTCGAACCGCTTGACGACGTTGGACAGGCGGGACAGCGAGCCGTTGGCCAAATAGGCCAGCTCGCTCATCCGCAGCCGCCGGTCGGGTGCCTCCGACATGTGGCTGAGGGTCAGGTAGTCGAAGAGGGTCAGGCCGGCCACCTGCTGCAGGGGCGTCTCCAGCCGGCCGGGCAGCAGCAGGACCAGCGAGGCCAGTCCGGTCCAGGCGTCCTTCTCGTCCGCCGACAGCCAGAGCGCCTCGTCGGTGCCGTCCCCGTCGGGGCCCGGGGTCGCGGTGGGTGCCATGGCGACACCATACCCAGGCACCCTCACTTCACGGTTGAAGTTATCCGTGCTACCTTCACTTCAAGCATGAAGTCACAGACAGGGGGAGACCATGACCGAGCCACAGTTCTTCGCCACGCCCGGCTACGGACCGTGGATGCTGGAGAACCGGCACTACCAGCAGGCCGTACGGATCGGCGACCGGGTCGACATCTCGGGCCAGGGCGGCTGGGACGACCAGCTGACCTTCCCCGAGTCGCTCGAGGAGGAAATCGTCCGGGCCTTCGACAACGTCGAGCGCACCCTGGCCACGGCCGGGGCCACCTGGCGCGACGTCGTGTCCGTGGACTCCTTCCACGTACCGGAGAATCCCGACTTCATCGGCGACACGCACGCCCAGATCATGATCGAGCAGTTCCGCAAGCGGATGGGTGACCGCTCACCGATCTGGACCATGATCGGCGTCGCGGCGCTGGCCGCGCCGACGATGCACGTCGAGATCCGGGTGACCGCCGTCGTCGGTCGTTCCTGACCGGTCACGAGCACACCTCGGTGACGCGGGATGCGTGCGCCGGGCCGGTTGGCCGCCGGCCCGGCGCACCCGTGTCGGGCCCTCGTCCACCGGCCTTGCCGCCGCAGGACCGGGCGGACGGTGCCGGCGGTCCGGTACGGGCAGTTGGCCCCGGCCGGAAGCAGGATCGTCACGTGTCGGGGCCGGCGGAGCCCGTGGCGCCACGCCGGCGCCCGCGTGGGGCCGGCGCCGGCCACCGCCGGCACGGGTCAGCCCACGCCGATCGCGTACGGCAGGCGTCGGGGCAGCAACGACCGCAGCGCGGCAGCGGCCTTGTCGGAGACCTCGCCCAGGCCGCGCGCGGCGACGTCGACCGGATCGAGTACGCCGTACGCGAGACCGGAGAGTCCGGCCGTGGTGAGGGTGGCCTCCGCACGTGATTCCCGGCCGGGCGTGACGTCGAGCGTCCCACTGCTGCCGTCGAGGAGGTAGCAGCCCGCCAGGTCGGCGTCGTCGACCAGGCGGATCTCCACCTGCCCGGCGCCGCACTCCACACCCTGGAGCGCGTCCACCGTCAGGAGTCGTCCCATCATCGCCGCCCCGTTGGGGAAGGACACCTCGGCCTCGACCCGTGCGCTGAGGCCGGTCGCCCACGTCTCGGGCAGCTCGTCGGCGGTGACGGTGAGCGAGACGTGGGACACCTGGTAGGCGTGCTCGGCGAGGAACTGCAGCAGCAGGGCCCGCCCCGCCGGATGGGTGTAGAGCAGCTCGTCGGCGTCGAGGCGACCGCCGAAGTCGTCGATGCGGTAGGTGAGCGTGCCGACGACCTCGCCGTCGAGCGTGGCGATGGCCAACCACCGGTCCGCGGCGTCGACCATCCGGGCGGCCCGGTAGTCGGGGGTGTAGCAGAAGCCGTGCCGCTGGGTCAACACCTGTCGCTGAAATGCCCGGTAGACGTCGAACCCGTCGCGGATGTTCTGCCAGGACACCGTGCCGGGAAGCCTGGCCCGCAGCAGCGAGGCGAGGCCCTCCGGCGGGAAGGTCACCGTGCGGCGCAGGGGCAGGCTGAGGTAGCCGTGCCGTTCGTAGAACGACGGGTGGGAAGGGTACAGCGTGGCCAGCCGGTGCCCCTGTTCGCGCATGTCGGCGTGCAGGTGACGCAGTACCCGGCTGCCGTGCCCCTGACGGCGGGCCCCGGGGCGGGTGGCGACCCACGCGATGCCGGCCATCGGCATGACGACGGTGCGCAGGTTCTGCCGCATCGGGATCGCCGCCGCGGTGGCGAGCGTGTCGGCACCGTCCTCGACGACCAGGGTGTGGTTGCCCGAGTGGTACGGGAGCAGGGCCCGCAGGTCCTTCCCGTCCGGCGCGGGTGTCGCGTCGAACGCGTACGGGTACAGGGTGAAGGCGGTGCTCAGCCGCTGGTCACCGGAGACGCTACGAATGTGGGTCATGGAATCCCTGTCTTCCGTCTCAGAGCCGGTGACGGCAGCACGGTTCGCCGCGGCGCCCGGCGCGGCCCTGGGCGGCACGGGCTGCCCACCGGTGCCCTGCTGCAATCGGACAGTACCGATGGCGTGTCCGAGGTGTCCACCGTCGTCGATCGTCGGCGGGCCGTAGGCTGCCTGCCGTGGTGACCGTCGACGATGTGCGTGCGCTGGCGCGGACGCTGCCCCGCAGTACGGAGCATCTGATCCGTGACCGGATCAAGTTCAGGGTCGGCTCGGTGGTGTACGTCGCCTTCTCGCGCGACGAGGAGACGATGGGATTCTCCTTTCCGAGGGAGGAGCGCGCCGCCCTCGTCGCGGCCGAGCCTGAGCTGTTCCATCTGCCCGGCCCCGCCGACCTCCGCTTCCAGTGGGTGTGCTGCCGGGTCGCGCGGCTCGACCACGAGTACATGACGGAGCTGGTGACGGGGGCGTGGCGCATGGTGGTGCCGCAATTCCTGGCCCGCCAGCGCCTGGGCGACCGCTCCTGACGGCGCGGCGTCGAAGCGGCGCCGGTTTCGCCGGACCGGGCCAGGAGCTGACGGTCACCTCCGCGCGGTCACCGTGGACACCCAGGCCGACACCACGTCGGCCAGGACGTCCATCGGCAGGGCGCCGGACCCGAGGACCGTGTCGTGGAAGGCGCGCAGGTCGAAGTCGGCCCCGAGACTCCGCTCGGCGTCGGCGCGGACGCGCTGGATCTCCATCCTTCCCACCAGGTACGACAGGGCCTGGCCGGGCATGTCGATGTACCGGTCGGTCTCGCGCTGCGCCTCCGCGTCGTCCATCACGGTGTGGGCCGTCAGGTAGTCGACCGCGTCCTGGCGGCTCCACCCGAACGCGTGCAGTCCGGTGTCCACCACGAGCCGGGCCGTCCGCAGGGAGTCCATCGCCAGCATGCCCAGCCGCATCAGCTGGCTGGTGTAGAGGCCCATCTCGTCGGCGAGGCGTTCGGCGTACAGTCCCCAGCCTTCGACGTACGCGTTGATCCAGGCGAACCGTCGCAGCGCGGGGAGCCCGGACAGCGACTGGGCGACACCGAACTGGATGTGGTGCCCCGGCACCGTCTCGTGGAAGGTGAGGGCCTCGGTGAGGTAGCGGCCCCGGGAGGGGGCGTCGGCGACGTTGACGTAGCAGGTACCCGGTCGGGTGCCGTCCGCGGCCGGCGGCAGGTAGTAGGCGCTGGGCGCGTACGGGTCGGCGGAGGGGTCCACCGCGCACGGGTGGTCCGGTAGCAGCCCGAACCAGCGGTGCGCCTGCTGTTCGGCGTGGGCGGTCGCCGCTCTGGTGGCCGCTACCAGCTCGGCCGCGTCGGACCAGCGCAACAAGGGGTCGTGGCGCAGGCGCGCGCGTACCTGTGCGGGGTCGTCGATCCCGAGTGCCGCGGCTCCCACGGTGGCGTACTCGGCCTCGATCTCCTCGATCTTGTGGCGTCCCAGCTGGTGCAGTTCCTTGGCGGTGGCGCTGGTGGTGCAGTGCATCCGGGTGAGTGCCGCGTAGGTGGCCTCCCCGTCGGGCAGCCAGCACAGGCCGGGCCGGTCGGACGCGCGTCCGTGGGCCAGCACGGTGTCGGCCACCGCGTCGCGGTACGCCGCGAGGGCCGGCCGGACCACGTCGTGGAGCAGGCGGTCACGCCGGGCCGCGGCCGGTTCGCCCAGGGGTGGCCGGCGCAGCGGGTCGGCTGCCGGGTCGGCGAGGTGGTCGTCGAGGCGGGTCAGCGCGTGGCGTACCCGTGCGGCGACCGGGGTGCGGCCCGCGGCGATGGCCTCCTGATGCCGTTGCGCTGCGGCGGTCAGGTACGCCGGGATCCCGGCGAGCCGGTGCAGGTATCCCTCTTCCTGTTCGGCGCCGACCGGCCGGGTCTCGGGCAGGGCGCCCAGCAGGCGTCCGATCGGGGAGCTCTGGTAGTCGGCCAGGCTGATCGCCAGCAGTCCGGCGTCGATGCGGGCCACCACGTCGTCGGCCTGGTGCAGCAGCACCGCCAGGGTCACCGGGTCGTCGACGCGGTCGAGGGCGCGGGCCCGCCGTGCCACGTCGACGGCGCGGGCGCGGAGTTCCTGCTGGGCTTGCGTCCGTGGGTCGCCGAGGAGGTGGCCGATCCCGGGGTATCCCTCCAGCGCGTCGTTGAGGGGATCCTCCGCGGCGATGACGTCGAGGAGTTCGTCGGCCAGGGTGTCCAGGTCGGTCATGCGGTCGCCTCCCCGGTTTGGTCGGCCGCCGGGTGTTCGGTGTCCGGGGCCGCCGGCTGGACCTTGACCTGCACGAGGCGCGTGGCGTCCTGGGCCCGGCGCAACGCCTCCTCGGCGGTCGGGCTGACGACGGTGACCGCTCCGATGCGGTCCCAGGAGCTGCGCAGTTCCCGGATCCGGTCACCGGGCTGCACGCCGAGGTAGCCGCTGACGACACCGGGCGCGGAGGTCATCTCCTCCAGGCCGGCGACGTGCAGTACCTCGCCCGGTTCCCCGTGCAGGAACGCGACGGCGGCGGCCTGTTCGGCGCGGGTCGGCAGCGGGTGCGGCAGCGGCTCACCCCGCAGGAGGGTCCAGAAGGCCCGGACCAGCTCGACCGGGTAGGCCCGTTCGACGAGGTCGATGATGCCGTCGCCGGCGAACCGTCCGGCGCATTCGACCAGGTACGAGACGCCGTCGGTGACGATCCACTCGCAGTGCACGATTCCGGTGCCGAAGCCGACCGCCCGGAGTACCTGCCGGGTCTGGTCCAGCAGCAGCTCGGCGGTGGCGGCGGGCAGGTCGGCGGGGACCACGTGGCCGGCCTCGATCGGTCGGTCACCGGCGAACAGCACCTTGTCGGTGATGTTCGCGAAGACCTGCTCGCCCTTGTCGACGAGCATCTCGACGCTGTACTCGTGTCCGTGGACGTAGCGTTCGACGAGCATGTGCAGCGGGAATCCCCGGTCCGGCACCATCACGCCCTCGTCCTGCAGCACGCACTCCGACCAGGCCTGCTCCACCTGGTCGGGGTGGTCGACGATGCGGGTACCCACCGCCGCCTGGCGGTTGGCCGGCTTCAGCACCACCCGGCCGGGGTGGGCGGACATGAACCGCAGCACGTCCTGGACGCCGGTCACCGTTTCGGATTCGGGGTTGGCGATTCCTGCGGCGGCCGTCACGGTGCGCAGTAGTGCCTTGTTCCGCAGCAGTTCGACGGCACCGAATCCGGCGCCGGGGAGTCCGAAGCGCTCCGCCAGGCGTGCGGCGAACGGCGTCGCGTACTCCTGCAACGGCGCGATGGCGACCGGGTCGAGGTCGGAATGGGTGTTGTAGAAGGCGTCCGCGGCGCCCGCCACCTGGTACTCCCAGGGGATCACCCCCCGGGCGACCGGGGCGTCGCGCACCTTTTCGGCCACGTCGCGCTTGCGGATGACGTCCGGTTCCTCGATGACGATCACCGATCCGGGTGGCTGGAATTCGGCGAGGGACGTGAGCGCGACGGGCACGAATCCCACCATGATGACGGGGCGACTGGTCATAGCATCAGGCTCCTCAGCGCTCGGGCGCGGGTGGCGAGGCGCAGGCCGTCGACGAATACCGCAGCTCGAGGGTGCAGCATTTCGCGCCGCCCCCACCCTTGAGGAGCTCCGACATGTCGACCCCGATCGTCACGAACCCGCGTTTCCTCAGTTGGGCGGCGAGGTCGACGGCGGCGGCCGGTAGGACGACGTGCCGTCCGTCGCTGACCGCGTTGAGTCCGAAGATCTCCGCGTCCGCGCTCGTGGCGATGACAGCGTCCGGATACAGTTCACGGAGGACCGCCTGGCTTCCGGGCGAGAACGCCGCCGGATAGTACATGATTTCGTCGTCGTCGAGCACCGCCAGCGCGGTGTCGAGATGGTAGTAGCGCGGATCGGTGAGGTGCAGACCGATCACCGGCAGCCCGAGGATTTCCTGCGTCTCGTGGTGGGCGAGCGGATCGGTCCGGAAGCCGAAGCCGGCCAGAATCCGCCGGCCGACGAGCAGGAAGTCACCCTCGCCCTCGTTGATCCGGTCGGCCTGGTGTACGACCGGATATCCGCGCGCCGCGAACCAGCGCAGATAGGCGTCGGATTCGGCCGCACGTTGCGCGTGCCGGAATCGCGCGACGACGACGGTGCCGTCGTGGAGAAGCGCACCGTTGGCGGTGTAGACCATGTCCGGTAGGCCGGGCACGGGATCGAGTTCGTCGACCCGGTGCCCGAGGTCGAGAAAGATCTGCCGCAGGTTCTCCCACTGGGCCACGGCGACCGCCGTGGCGGTCGGCTTTTCCGGGTGCATCCAGGGGTTGATGGAGTAGGAGACGTCGAAGTGCCCGGGGCGGCACATCAGGTAGTGCCGTGGGCGGGCCACGCGGTGGGGCCCGGTGCCGGCGGCCGGGGACGGGTGCGCCATGGTCTCCTCCTGTCAGGGGGTGGTGGGACGGGTGGCTGGACGGCCGGTCATGGTCGGTCGCGGAACTCCACCTGGATCTGACCCGCGCGCCGCACGGCCACGTCGAGCGCGTCGTCCAGGGAGGTGCCGGTGGCGCCGAGGAAACCGAGGATGTTGTTGCCGGCAGGGGGTCGGAGGATGACGTCACCCGGCGTGGCGGTCACCTTGAGGAAGAAGATCCGGGGGTCGTCGCGGGCCTCCGCCGGCACCTCGACCCTGTCGATCGTGCCCGATGCGCACAGCAGGCACATGGCCGCGGTGTGCACCCCGGTCGGCTGGTAGTGGTCGACGGCCGGGCGTCGACCGCTGGCCACGTCCACGACCGCCTGGATGGGGTCGTAGCCGGCCGACAGCCGCGCCATGTGGTCCAGTCCTCCCCCACCGGGACGCACCGCGATCTCCAGCAGGTGGGGGCGGCCGTCGTGGAAGCGCACCTCGGCGTGCATCGCGCAGCGGCGCAGCCCTTGCGCGCGGGCGCCGGCCGCGACCACGCGCTGCACGTCGGCGAGCTGGGTGGGCGTCAGCGCGGTGGGTGCGTGGTGCACGTCGTCGTCGAAGGTGTCGCCTTCGACGGTGATCCGGTCCACGACCGACCCGAGGTACACCTCGTCGTCCCAGGCCAGGGCCTCAATGAGGTACTCGTCGCCGTCGAGGAAGGACTCCACCAGCAGCCCGTGCGGGCCGAGGTCGACGCCCTCGGTCTCCATCAGGTACCACGACATGGTCTGGATGCCCGCGCTGGCCTGGTCGAACCGTTGCGCCATCTGGTCGGGGGAGTCGACGCGGAAGACGAAGTTGCTGGCCGCCCCGAGGGTCGGCTTGAGGATCACCGGGTACCCGAACTTGCCCGCCACGGCCAGCGCCTGGTCGCGGTCGGCGACGAAGGCGAACTCCGGGTGCGCCGCGCCGCCCCGCTCGTGGGCCTCCCGCATCAGCAGCTTGTTGCGGCTGGTCCGGGCGGCTTCGAGTCCGATCCCGGGGAGGCCGAGGGCCTGCGCCACGGCCGCGACGGCGACCACCCCGGACTCGGAGAACGTCAGGACCCCGGCGAAGTCCTCCTGCTGATGCCACTGCCGGGCGGCGGCGGTGATCGCGTCGACGTGCCGCGACCCGGCGACCCGGTAGCGGGGGGCGGGCCAGAAGTCGGGCGTCCCCTCGCCGTTGAGCACGTGGAGGTCCACGCCCAGGTCGGTGATCTGTTGGTATCGGGAGGCGTAGTAGGTGCCGTTCTGCACTGCCTCGACGGCGAGCAGTTTCATTGTCTGTCCCCTTCCGGTGGTACGACATCGATCGGGCGGTCTGCGTCGACGACCGTCACGGTGGGCACGGCCGGCATCTCAGCAAGCGACCCGTCGGCGCACCGGACGAGCGCCTCGGCGATGAGCGGTGCGAACTTGAAGGACGTGCCGCCGCAGGCGGCGTACGCGACGACCTGGTCGCCGAGGCGGGCGGCGAGGGCGCCGCCGCTGACGTCGTCGGCAAGGTAGTAGCAGTCCCGGGCGGCGGTCACCCAGTCGCCGCGCAGCGCCGGGATCAGCGGTGCGAAGGCGTCCAGCAGATGCTCGCGCCACGCGGCGTCGGTGTCGTGGTCGTCGATGGCGGACACCGGGCGGCAGGCGCTGTGCGCGCTCAGTTTCAGGGGTGTCCCGGCCACCGGCGGGACCAGCCACCGCCGCTGTGGGCCGCCGAGCGAGGGCATGGCGGCCAGCGTCGACCATGCCCGTTCGTCGTCGACGTCGCAGTAGAGCATGCTCTGGCGGTAGAGGGTCAGGCGGTTCGCCACCGACGGCGGCAGCAGGTCGCGGGACCAGGCCCCGGCGGCGACCAGGACCGCGTCGCCGGTGAGCACCGTGCCGTCGGCCAGATTCACCGCTTTCGCCGCCGGGTCGATCGCCCGCACGGGCTGGTGGGTGACGAACCCGACCGTGGGCTGCCAGCGCAGCCAGCCGAGGCAGCCGCGCAGCACCCGGTCGGCGAGCAGGACCCCGGCCTCCCGTTCCAGCACCGCGGTGGCGTCCGGGGCGAACGACAGCATCGGGTACCGTTCGGCCAGGTCAGCGCCGCGCAGCACCCGCGACCAGACACCGGCGTACCCGAGCAGCGAGACGGCGGGGACGATCTGGTCCTCGGGCAGCACGCTCAGCGCGCCCACCCGGTCGTAGAAGCGGGTGTAGAGCGTCTTCTCCAGCTCGATCCACCGGCGGTGGGCCCGCGCCGCCGCGGTCGTCGCGCCGCCGTCGCCGAGGTGCAGGGCACGGATGATCCGGTGCCGGTCGGCGGAGGCCGCCGCGGCGTTGGGTAGTGCGGCCTGCTCCACCACGGTGACCCGGTGTCCCGCCAGGACCGATTCGACCGCCGTGAGCAGGCCGATCACGCCGCCACCGACTACGGTGATGTGCACGGGACCTGGTGCTGGGCGGGTGCGACGGCGGGCAGGGTGGGCAGGTCGACAGCGCGCACCGGTCCGCTGTCGGGCGCGGCCTGGCCCGGTCGGCTGGTCGTGGCGGCGACGGCGGCGCCCAGGTCGATCAGGATCGGCGCGGCGGCGGCGGCGAGCGCGCCGACCTCGGTGTACAGGTCGCCGAGTCGCTCGATCGCGGCGGGTGCGTCGAGTTCGGGCAGGGCGGCGGTCAGGGCGGCGGCTGACTCCCGGAGCCGCTGTACGTGCAACGAGATGAGGTCGGCGGCCCGGAACATGCTGAATCCGGGCAGCTCGTAGCAGGCGGTGAACCGGGCGGTCATGGCGGTGCGCCGGGTGTGGGCGGCGGGGCCCGCCGGTAGGGCGGCACCGTGTACGCCGAGCGTCCGCGCCGCCGCGGCGAGGTCGGTGACGAGGTCGTTCCAGGGCTGCACGAGCCGCGTGTGCGCGACCTTGGTCAGCGCGGGGCTGCTGAAGCTGGTCCGGGCGTGCTCGGGTGCGGTGAGGGCCAGGTAGAAGCGCACCAGGTCGCGTGGCACCTCCGCGAGCAGGTCCCGGGCCCAGATCACGTGGCCCTTGCTCGTGGAGAACTTGTCGTGTTCGAGTTCGTAGAACTCGTTGCAGACGATGGTGTCGGGCAGCACGTAGCGGTCCTGGTGGGCCAGGAGCAGCGCCAGGTGGGTGACGCCCCAGAAGTAGGCGTTGTCGAAGCCGAGGAAGTAGACCAGCTGGATGTCGCGGTCGCGTCGCCAGAGCTCGTCGGCTGCGGCGGGCCGTTCACCGGCGTGGGCCTGTCCGACGGCGGTGCAGTACATCGAGGCGGGCATGCCTTCCGCCCAGGCGTTGAGGACCTGTCCCGGGGTCTCGGCGAAGGGCGCGGGGATGCCCCAGTCCGTGGGGTAGGTGATCGGGAAGTCCGGCAGGGGTCGGGCCAGCAGTTCCCGCACGAGTTGTTCCATGTGCGGCCGCCACGGCAGCCGCCGGTGGGCGTAGAACTGTTCCAGTTGCGGGCGGTACCGCTCCAGCGGCAGGACCAGGATCTGTGTCTCGCGCAGCGTCACCGGGTCGTCGGGGTCGACGGTGGACCACGGGTCACGCAGGTCGTCGAAGTTGTTGGGGTGGCCGCACGATTCGCACAGGCCGCCCCGGCTGACCGCCAGGCAGACCGGACATTCGCCGCTGACCAGCCCTTCCATCAGGTACCTGCCGGTGGCGGCGGAGTACGGCATGCGGACCGTCCGCAGTTCGAACGCCCCGGCCCGGTACAGCCGGTCGACGAAGTCGAGCACCGCCGACCGGTAGCCGTCGTCGAACGGCGCGAACCCGTCCACGGCGATGCCGACCGCGTCGAAGGCCGCCCGGATGTCGTGCCACGACTTGTCCGCCAGCGCCTCGGGGCTGGTGCCCTGCCGGGCGGCGGTACCGACGACGTAGGTCTGGCTGTCGTCGGTGCCGCTGACGTAGAGCACGCTGCGGCCGGCGGCGCGCAGGTAGCGGGCGTGGACGTCGGCGGCGAGGTACGGGCCGGCGATGTGTCCCACGTGCAGGTCGCCGTTCGGGGTGGGTGGCGGGCCGATGATGACCACCCGGCGGTCGTCGGTGTCGGCGGCGTTCACGCGGGGCCGTCCTGTCCGTCGCGGGTGAGGAAACGGCGGGCCATGTCCTGGTCCCACCAGACGCTGTACATCTCGAAGTCGGTCTCCCCCTCGTTGATCACGCGGTGTTCGACGTGCGGGGGGAAGTGCACGATGTCGCCGGCGACGAACGGGCGGCGTTGTCCCTGGGAGTCGAGGACCGCGGTGCCGGCGAGGGCGATGAAGATCTCGTACTCGTGGTGCGCGTGTGCGGTCGAGGCGGTTCCTGGCCGGATCACGCACCAGGAGCCCTCGAACGGCGCGTTCAGCGCCGGCCAGGGCAGCAGTCGTTGGGCGTCGAGCCCGTTCTCGTGGCGAAGGTCGGCGCGGTCGAGCGGTTTGATGTCCACCGGATACTCCTCAGGTGATTCGGTACGGTCGGTGGCGTGGCTAGGCGATGGAGGGCACGCTCTCGGCGCTGCGCGGGGCCGGAACGGGGGCGGTGTCCAGCGCCGGGATGACGGCGGCCGGGGTGACGTCGGCGCGGTGGGCCAGGAGGTCCTGGAGGATCTCGTCCGAGCGCGCCGCCAGGACGCTGAGCAACGAGTCGGCGATGCCGTGGGTCGCCTCGTTGACGCCCTGCAGGTAGCACGCGCCGGTCGCCGGGCCGTCGAGGACCAGCCGGTAGTGGCGGGTGACCTGGATGCTGTCCAGCCCGAGGGTGTCGCCCAGCGTCCGCACCATGCGCGGCATGGCGCTGACGAAGCCGGTGCCGAGCAGGACGAGGTCGACGCGCAGTTCCTCGGTGCGGCCGCTCATCCGGTCGTTGAGGGTCAGTACCACCTCGCCGCCGTCCTCGACGGCGCCGGTGACGTCCGCCATCGTGATCATCCGGAGTCGGCGGTGTCCGCCCAGCCGGTCGAGGTAGAACTGCCGGTACAGCGTGTCCAGCATGCCGGGGGCGAGCCCGGCGTAGTTGCTGCGGTGCATCTCGGCGAGCAGTTGGGTGCGGGCCGGTGGCCGGGCGGCGTGGAACTGGTCCACGAACGACGGGAAGTACAGCTCGTTGGTGAACTTGCTGCTTTCGTAGTTGTTCAGGCCGATCGAGCGCATGATCATGGTCGGGGTGCATCCGGGCAGGTCCTGCTGCACGGCGGCGAACATCTCCGCCGCGCTCTGCGCTCCGCCCACGACGGCGACCCGGTAGGGGCGGTCCTGGGGCACCGCGGCGATGCGCGGGACGTACTCGGTGCTGTGGATGAGGAGGTCCCGCCGTAACCCGCCGAAGACCTCCGGCACGTGCGGGTCTCGCCCCATGCCGACGGACAGGTAGCGGCAGCCGATGGTCTCCCCGTCGGCCAGGTGGGCCAGCCAGCCGGTGACCACGCCGTCGGCCGTGCGGCGCGGCTCGATCGAGGTGACCTCGCGGCTGGTCTCCACCCGGACCCGGCTCAGCGAGTCGGCCGCCCACTGGAGGTAGTTCGCCAGCTCCACCCGGTACGGCAGGAAGCTGCCCAGGTTGATGAAATCGTCGAGCCGGCCAACGGAGTGCAGGTAGTTGATGAACGAGAACCGGCTCTTCGGGTTGCGGAGGGTGACCAGGTCCTTCAGGAACGACACCTGGCTCTGCGCTTCGGGCAGTAGCATGCCTCGCTGCCAGGACACCGAGTCGTCGCGTTCGACGAGCAGGGTGCCCCGGGCCAGGTCCTCGGGTGCGGTCTCGTCGATGGCGACGGCCAGGGCCAGGTTGGACGGCCCGGCGCCGATGGCGAGCAGGTGAACCTCACGATGTGTCATGGGCGCTCCACAGTGGTGGGTGGATGGTGCCGACAGCTCACCGACCGGCGGTCGTGCCGGTCGGGCGGCTGGGGTGGCTGACGGTGTCGGGTCAGCCGGCCGATGTGCCGGTCAGTGCCTGTCCGCGCATCCGCACCGCGGCGGCGGCAGCAGCGAGCCTGTCGTCGCACTCGCCTGCCGTGGCGCCGGCGCAGATGACGTAGGAGTGCCGGGAGATGTATCCGCCGGGCGGCAGCCGCAGTTCCGTGCCGGGTTCGACCAGGACGGCGGCGTGGAGGATGCCCGCCTGCTCGTCGGCGGCCGGTACCTGCACCGCGTCGACCCGGCAGTCTGCGGGCGGATATCCGAAGCGGATGCCGACGACGCGGTGCCGGGTCGCGTCGACCTGCGGTCGTCGGGCCAG
This sequence comes from Micromonospora rosaria, assembly GCF_001567585.1. Lineage (GTDB taxonomy): Bacteria > Actinomycetota > Actinomycetes > Mycobacteriales > Micromonosporaceae > Micromonospora > Micromonospora rosaria. Next base: position 25,577 of record NZ_LRQV01000019.1, on the reverse strand, counting down.
TGCGACGTCGACGACGGCGGCGCCGGGGTCGATGCCGGTGGCCAGGCTCCCCAGCAGGGGGATCAGGTCGCCGCCGAGGCGTCCGTTGATCTCGACGATGACCGGTCCGCAGTCGGTCAGTTTCAGCTCGGTGTGGGTGATGCCGTACCGCAGGCCGATGACCTGGTGCGCGGCGCGCAGGATGCGCAGCAGGTCCGGATCCTCGCGTAGCGGGTCGGCCGGGTCGACGACGTGGCCGAGTTCCTCGAAGTAGGGATGCATGCCGACCTGCTTGCGGGCCAGGAACAGGGGTACGTACTCGCCGTCGACGACGGCGGCGTCCATGCTGATCTCCGGTCCGGTGAGGTACTCCTCGACGAGTGCGCCGCCGTGGTAGGCGACCGCGCCGATCCGGCTCGCCTCGTCGGCGATCTGGAAGGCCGCCCGTGCCTGCGGTGCGTCCAGGGCGAGCGCGACGCCGATGCTCGCGCCCATGCCGCGCGGTTTGACCACGACCGGGAAGCCGATGTGCTCGGCCAGCGTAACGGCTGCCTCGGCGTCGTCCGCCCACCCGTAGCGCGGCTGCGGCAGCCCTGCGGCGGTGAGCAGCCGGCGGGTGCGGTGCTTGTCGCGGCAGGCCTCGATACCGTCGACGGTGGCACCGGGCAGGCCCAGTGCGGCGGCCACGTGGGCGGTGTTGACCACCAGGGTCTCGTCCCAGCTCAGGACGCCGCGCACCGGGCGGTTCGCGGCCAGTTCCCGGGCCTGGGCGAGGACGGCGTCCCGGTCGAGCACGTCGACCTGGGTCGCCCCGGTCAGGTACGGCTGCTGCCAGTCGGGCGGCTGCGGGTTGAACAGCCACAGCCGGTGGCGGGCCGCCGCCGACGCGAGCAGGTACTCCCGGTACCTCTGCATCCCGCACCCGAGTACGAGCACCACACCGTCTGCGTCCACCGTGTTCCCTTCGGCCGCGGGGTCGTCGGCACTGTCGACGCGTTCATTCAAGGTGGGCGCGCGGTTGACCGGAACCCTGCCGGTCACCGAACAATCAACTGCGCGACGGACGCGCTACGACGGGTCGTGGTCGGTCGGGCGGTCTGCCGGCGGGGATACGCCAGCTCCTCGGCCCGGCAGTCGACGCACTCGGCCGACCCGGTGTGGTCGCGCCGGCAGCGTTGTTCGGTGACGAACAACCGCACCAGGGGCGGCAACCGGAACCGTCCCGCGATCGGCGTGTACTGCAGCAGGCCGCTGTCCACCAGGGTCTCGACCATGTCGTCGCCGACGTCGGCCGGCACGCCCAGGCCGGCCCGGGACACACTGCCCCGGTCCCGGGCGGCGAGGAGGGCGAGCGCCTCGCGGGCGGCGGGCTGGAGTCGCCGGAACGCCGAGGCGAGCCGGTCCCGGACACTGAGGTCGCCCACCCGCAGCCGGTCGAGCAGCCGCTGCCGGTCGCCCAGGTGGTCGACCAGATGGGTGAGCGGCCAGGTGGGGTGTGCGGCGATCCGCCGTCCGGCGACGTCGAGCGCGAGCGGCAGGTCCGCGCACAGTTCCGCGATGTGTCCGGCGGCGGCGGGCTCGGCGCTGGTCCTGCGGCCGCCGACGAGTCCCAGCAGCAGTGCCACCGATTCGGGGCGTGGCAGCGGCTCCAGGTGGATGCGGTGCATTCCGTCGAGCCCCAGCAGCCGGCTTCGGCTGGTCACCAGCACGACGGTGGAGTGGGAGTGCACCAGGAGCTGTCTGAGTTGGGCTTCGTCCGCGGCGTCGTCGAGCAGGACCAGCATGCGCCGCTGGGCCATCAGCGACCGGTACAGCGCTGCTGCCGGTGCGACGTCGGAGGGTACCTGGTCGGCCGGCACCCCCAGCGCCTGAAGGAAGGCGGCGAGGACGGCGCCCGGGTCGACCCGGGCGGCGCCGCTGCCACCGAGGTCGGCGTAGAGTTCGCCGTCCGGCAGCGCTGTGACCTGTTCCTGGGCGAGGCGCAACGCGAAGGCGGTCTTGCCCACCCCGACCTGTCCGCTGAGCAGCAGTGGTGCCCCCGTGCGGCCCGTGGACAGGGCCGCCGCCTCGGAGAATTGGGCCCGCCGGCCCACGAAGGAGGCCGGGAAGGGTGGCAACTGGGCGGGGCGCGGCGGGGGCACCCCGACGACGGGGCTCAGCGGCCAGGCATAGCGGGGCGGCGTGATCCAGTGCGGTGGCGACGGCTCGGTGGCCTCGGCCACGGAGCCCGTGCCGACGGGCTCGGCCGCCCGGTGCCGCGGCGGTCTGCTGCCGGTGACGGCCCCCGGCCGGCCTCGCTGTCCGGTCAGGTCGCGCCACCGCGCTTCCCACTCTCGCCGGTCCCCGCCGCACGCGTCGACGAAGGCCAGGGTCACCTGCAACGAGGGCAGTCGCCTGCCGCTCGCCGCGCTGGACAGTACGGATGGGGCAAAGAGCGCAACTCGTGACATCTGTCGGTAGCTTGGCGTACCGGCACGATTGCGCAGCTCTCGTAGGTCAGCAGCGAAAGAGGCAAAGGGGCTGTTTGCCTTATCCAGTGGCCTTTCTGGCCGTCCCATAACGAACCCCCAGGGATTTATTTGGTGTGGTGACGGTCGTCAAGGTCGACAGATGATGCAAAACCTCCCTGAAATTCCCCCGAATTACCCAACTCGCGCACGGCGGCCCGGAGGATGGCCGCGCGTTCGCCCACCGACTCACCCCGAAGACCCTGACTGCCCTCCACTCCGGCCATACCCGCCGTTGAGCGAAGTCCGCAGGGCAAGGCAAACCAAGCCAGGGGGACAAAGGAGGCGAACGTCATTAGACATAGTCGGCCGTCACAATCCGGCATAGCCGGATCGCAAATTGATACTAGCCAACCTCGGCCGCCCTCACCAGCGTCCAAAAGTTCCGTGCCGCAGGCTGCGGCACCACTCGTGAGTCGCCGCATTCGACCGCTACAGTGTCCCGGTGATACCGCGCCCGACACTCGCCGACCTGCGCCACTGCGCCGCGCAGTTCAACGCCTTCCGCAGCGTCGACACCAGCTGGCTGCGCTTCCGTCGGGTGACCGAACCGGCACCCGACCTCGGCCGCGCCGACCACCGTTCGGCCCTGCTGACCTGGCTCAATTCCTGGGGCTGCCGAATCCGCTATCCCCGGCCCGGAGAGCCGGACGCCTACGACAGCAACGTGACCCGGTGGTGGCATCGACAGTCGACGCTCCTGCCGAGCAGCAGCATCAGCGAACTGACCGCCGCCGAGATCGACGCCCTCGGCACCGCGTACGCCGAACTGGCCGCGCTTCCGGTCGCCGCCGGCCCGCGCGGGCGCACCCTCGGCCCCACCGCCGCGACGAAGGCGCTCTATGCCCTGCGCCCCACCGCCGTCATGCCGTGGGACGCGGCCATCGCCGCGCGCATGTACGGAAACCGGGACGCCGACGCCTTCGTCCGGCACCTGACCACCGGCCGCGAATGGGCCCGGGAACTGCTGCGGGAGGCCGGTACCGGGGAGGCTGACCTGCCGACCAGAATCGGCAGGCCAGCCGTTTCGCTGGCCAAGGTCCTCGACGAATACCTCTACCTGCGGGTACGAGCCGAGGACTCAGAGCTTGGCGGTGACCTGCGCCGCACCGTCGGGGCGCTCGCGTAGGCCCACCGCCGCGGTCGCCGCCGAGGTCAACCCCACGACCAGGGTGAGCAGCCAGACCCCGTCACCCCACTGGGTCCAGGCGAACACGCCGACCACCGGCCCGATCGCCGAACCCAGACCGAACACGGCCTGCGACGCGCCGATGTAGCGGCCCTTGACCGCCGCAGGCGCCTTGGCGGGGTGCGCCCAGAGCGTCGGCCCGCTGACCATCATGCCGGACACGAACACCACGGTGGCCACGATGACGAGCGCCGCCGAGACGTCCACGAAGGCGTACCCGGCGATGCCGAGGCTCATGACCGTCGTACCGCCGGCCGCCGCGACCGCCGCCACCCACGTACTGACGTACGTGGTCACCTTGAGTTCACACAGGATCACGAGCACCGACGAGGTCACCAGGGCTGCGCTGTAGAGCGCCGGAGGGTGCCCGGCCGCAGCAACCTTCAGCGGCAGGGTGGTCGTGAACTGCGCGAACATGACCGCGCTCAGCAGCATCGACGCGAGGTACAGCAGGAAGCGTCCGTCCCGGGCGAGCACGGCGTAGGCGGCTCTGCCCGGCAGCACCCCGCTCGTGTCCCCGGCCGGCCCGTCGGTCCGGCCCGTCTGCGGCAGGAGGGCAACGGCCAGCAGCGCGTACGTCAGGGCGGTGAAGCCGTTGACGTAGAACAGCAGATCCCAGTCGACCAGGATCAGCGCGGCCGCCAGCAGCGGGCCCACCGCGGCGCCCACGTTCATGGCGATGCGCAGCATCGAGAACGCCATGACCCGGTGCTCGGCGGGCATGACGTCGCTGAGCAGCGCCGCCGCCGCCGGCCGGTACGCCTGCATGAAGGCGCCGGCCACCCCCACCACGATCAGGAGGTAGGTGAATCGGCTGGTGGACGCGAACGACGGAATCAGCATCACCAGCACCGCCGAGCTGGCCATCGCCGCCGCGATGGTCATGCGGGCACCGAGCCGGTGGGTGAGCTCCCCGCCGAGCAGCAGGCCCAGCACCGCGCCCGCGCTGTAGGCCGCGAGCGCGGTACCCGCCCGGCCGACCGACAACCCCTGCTGCGTCAGGTACAGCACCAGGAACGGTTGGACGAAGGCACCCGCCTGATTGATCAGTACGCCGCCGAGCAGGTACCGCGCCGAGGGCGGCGTCGCCCGGAGGGTGGCCAGGACACCGGCCGGCTTACCCCGGGCTTGCGCTGTCGCAGTCACCGATCGCTACTCCTTGTCATGGTGGCGGCCCGCCCGCGTCAGCAGCCGACGGCCTGCTCGAACTGGAAAAGACCGTCTGGGTCGTAGCGGTTCTTCACCTCGACCAGCCGGGAGTAGTTGTCCCCGTAGTAGGCCTGCCGCCACGTGTCGAGCGCCGGGTCGACGAAGTTCTGGTAGGAGGAGTCGGACAGGTGCCCCGCCATCGCCTCGTACATGCCGTCGAGCCAGCGCAGGTTCGTCTCGCTCAGCCCGGCCGGGTCCGCATCGGTCCACGAGGTGTCCATCGAGGCGAGGAACATCGTGTCCCGGTGCACGAACGCGGTGGCGTCGGCCGGCGTACGGTTGATCGCGCCGCCCCAGGAGAACAGGCCGATGCCGCCGCCGTCCGGGTTGCTGCTGCCGGGCCACCGCTCGACCCAGGACATCATCGCCGCGATGCCGTCACCCGACACCGGTGTCTTGACATAGCGTGTGCGCAGCGCGAACTCGTCGGCCGAGGTGGCATGGGTCATCGCGCCACGGGCATCCCAGTAGGTGCGTTCGAGCACCTCCCGCCCGGTCGGCGTGGCCACCGTCAGGACCGGGTCGAGCAGCGGCATCAACCCCGACACCGGGCCCAGGAACTGGCCGGCGGCGGTGACGGTGAGATTCTCGCCGATGCTCGACGGGGTCGCCCCGTGGGTACTCAACCCGATGCGCACCGCGAACTCGTCCGGCGCCTGCCACAGCACCTGTTGCAGGACCTCCACCACCTTCGCCGTGTCGGCCCACGCCCAGCTGAGGCTGAACGTCGTCACGTCCGGCACCGGCTGCGCCTGGAAGGTGAAGGAGACGTTGACGCCGAAGTTCCCGCCGCCGCCGCCGCGGCACGCCCAGAACAGGTCCGCGTTCTCCCGATCGTTGCAGGTCAGCACCGCACCCTCGGCGGTCACGACGACGGTTTCCACCAGCGCGTCCGTGGTCAGACCGAAACGGCGCGAGGCGTACTCGCAGCCGCCGCCGAGGACGAGCCCACCGACCCCCACGAGCGGGTTGGTGCCGGCGGAGAACGCCATCTCGTACGGGCGGACCGCGTCGTACACCTGGCCGAGGCGGGCACCGCCGCCCACGGTGACGAGGCCGGTGGACCCGTCGGCGCGGGCGAGGCTCAGCCGGCTGAGGTCGATGACCAGGCCGTCGTTGACCGAGTAGCCGGCGAAGCTGTGCCCGCCGGCGCGTACCACCGGTGTCACCTGCTGCTCCCGCGCCCAGGCCAGGGCCCGCCGGACGTCCTCCACGTCGGCCACGACGAGCACACCGAGGGGCCTGTGCCGGCCCTCGAACCGCTTGTTGAACAAGCTGGTGTGCGTCCGGTAGCCCGGATCGTCCGGGCGGAACACCCGGCCGGTGGTCACGTCGCTCAGACCGCGCCAGGCCACATCCGACGGACTGCTGCTCGTCACGACACCTCCTCGATCGCCGACGTTCCCTGGTCGGCTTCGGTACCGAACCGCTCCCAGTCCTCGTCGAGCCGAATCCGGCCGTTCGGCAGCACCTGCGGGGTGCTCCGGCACCGGCCGGCGATGACTTTCCCGTCGCGCAGCACCATCGTGTAGGTGAAGTCGATCCGGCCGACGGGATCGGCGCGGCCGGTCAGCGACCCCTGACGGACGTCGCCGCCGGAGAACTGCCCCCAGACCAGGTCGCCGTCCTGCCGGTACAGGGCCGTCGCCGCCTCGTCCGGCCCCGCGCCGACCTTCCGGAACCGCCTGCCGTCGTAGTTGATCGACATCCCAACCCCCTTGACTTGATCGATTGATCCAAGTCAAACGGGACGACAGGTTGATTGGAAGAATTGACCGTCGCGGACAATCAATCGCGCCCGCGCCGGGGTGGGGTGGGGTGGGGTGGGATCCGGCGGCGGTACGGGCCGGTGCCCGCACCCGACCGGCCCGCCAGGTCCGGCCCGGCCGACGGGGGCGGCGACGTGCCGCAGGCATCGACGTCGACGGGGCAGGCCGCCATCGCCCGATGGCCGGGGCGCCGCTGGCGGTCCGGTCGCATGATGCGATCGGCGCCGACGACGCCCCGCCCACCTCCACCGCGCACCCGGGGCTACTGCACCGTGAACAGCCCGTTGAGGTCGGCGTAGCTCGCCGCCCGGTCCAGCGAACGGTAGGTGCCCGTCTCCAGCAGTTCCCGCGCCGCCCGCTGCGCCAGCCCGTAGGCCGCCTCGGCGATCCCCGTGCCGACGCTGATCCGCCGCACGCCCACGCCGACCAGCTCGGCTACGCTGGGCCCACCCGCGCCGGCCATCGCGTTCACCGGCAGCGAGGTCGAGGCGGTCAGCGACGCCAGCACGTCCAGGTCCAGCAGGCCGGGCACGAACAGCCCGTCCGCGCCGGCCTTGGCGTACTGGTCGGCCCGCGCCTGCACGTCCTCCAGGCGACCGTCCGGCGCTCCGATCCCGAACAGGTAGACGTCCGTACGAAGGTTGACGAACAGGTCCGGCAGGCCCGCCTCCGCGGCGGCGTTGCGGGCGGCCTCGATCCGCTGCACCTGCACCGACGTCGGGTACAGCGTCCCGTCGGAGGCGCGGGAGTCCTCAAGGTTGATGCCGACCGCGCCGGCCTCCACCACGGCCCGCACCGTGGCGGCCACGTCCTCGGGCCCGGGGCCGTACCCACCCTCGATGTCGGCGGTCACCGGGACGCGGACGGCGGCAGCGATCCGGCGTACCGCCTCGGTCATCTCGGCCCGGGTGAGGCCCTCCCCATCGGTGCGTCCCAGCGACCAGGCGACACCGCCGCTCGTCGTCGCGACGGCGGCCGCTCCGGCCTGCACCACCAGGGCCGCGCTGGCGGCGTCCCACGCGTTCGGCAGCACCAGTACGGGTGCCTCGTGCAACGCCCGCAGGGTCCGCGCCTTCTCGACCTGCGACTGGTCCGTCATACCTGTCCTCATCTTCCGCCGTACTCGGTTGCCGACACGCGCCTCGCCCAGCCGTACGCCACGCGGAGGGTGAGATCGCACGGCAAACCGGAATACGAGCCCGTCCTGCTGCGGCGACCAGCGACACCTTGATGTCGGTGGGTGGAGCAGGGCAGAACGGCTCGTCGGAGGCAGGCTGGAGTTTGCCACCCACGGAGGTGGAAGACTGGCGGCTTTCGGCCATGTACCTCCCGCCCCGTCTTACCCGGAACATCACCCCAATGCTGGCGCCTTCTCACCGGAAACGCGCGGTCGTCCGCAAGCATCGACCACGCTGGTGAGACCACTACCGCCTGAACCACCTCATCGCCTGATCGCGTACGTCCCCTGACCAACAACGCGGTCTGTTGGACGCAGGCCCGACACCAGGACTGAAACCGAGTAGCCCTGATAACAAGGGGTCCTTCCCTACAGGCAGGGGGCGCCGTTGAGGGAGAAGCTCGTGGGGGCCGCGTTGCTGCCGCTCCACGTACCCTGGAAGCCGAACGAAACGCTCGCGCCGGCTGCGATCGTGCCGTTCCAACTGGCGTTGCGGATCGTGACGGCGGAGCCGGACTGGGCGTGGGTGGCGCTCCAGAGCGTGGTGATCCTCTGGTCACCCGGGAACGTGAAGTCCAGGGTCCAGCCGTTGACGGCGGTCGTGGCGGTGTTCATGATCGTGATGTCGGTGACGAAACCGCCCTGCCATTCCGACTGCTTCTGGTAGGTCACCGTGCAGGTGGCGCTGGGTGGTGGAGTGGTCGGGCCGGTCGGCGGGTCGATCCGGACCTCGTTGGTCGCGATCGACACGTTGCCCGCCGCGTCCCGGGCCCGCACGTAGTAGCGGTTGCGCACGGACGGCACGAGTGACGCCGTGTAGCTGGTACCTGGCACGGTTGCCACCAGCGTCGAGGTGAAGACCCCGTCCCAGCGGTAGACGTTGTAGCCGGTCACCGCGACGTTGTCCGTCGAAGGCGTCCAGTTCAGTGTGGCGGACGTGGTCGTCACGTCGCTGGCCGTCAGCGTGCCCGGGGCGCTCGGCGGCACGGTGTCGGGGCCGTTGTCGGTCGCCGGGGTGATGATGGTGAGCGGGTCCGACGAGGGAGAGCTGTGCCCGGCCGAGTCGGTGGCCTGGACGATGACGCGATACTGCGTGGCTGGTCTGAGTGTGATCGTGGCCGTGGTGACGTTGCCGACCCGGACGGATTCCCCCAGGTCGTGGAACGCCTGGAAGTATCCGATCGTGTGTCCGGTGATGTCGCAGCAGCCGGGCTCGGCCGCCGTCCAGGTCAGGGTGGCCGACGTCGAGGTGATCCGGCTGACCGCCAGGTTCCTCGGCGCGGTCGGCGGGAGGTCGGCCGGGGGCGTCGAGCTGGTCGCGTCGACCGTGTTGGACGCGGCCGACAGGTTACCCGCGGCGTCCTTGGCGCGTACGTAGAACTGGATGCGCGGGCCGGGTCCCGTCGTGGCCGAGGGCGGCAGCTGGTACGTCGTCGACGTGGCGGTGCCGAGCAGCGTGGAGGTGTACCAGCCGTCGAACTTGTAGACGTGGTAACCGGTCACGCCGACGTTGTCCGGCGCGGCCGACCAGTACAGCGTGCCGTTCCGGTTGGTCAGGTTCGTCGGCGAGCCCGGTGGCACGGTGTCCGGGCCGCTGTCGGTGGCCGGAGCCACCACGGTGATCTGGTTCGACCAGGGGGAGGTGCGTCCCGCCGAGTCCTTGGCCGCCACCCTGATGTGGTACTGGCGGGTCGGCGAGATGGTGATCGTGGCCGTGGTGACGTTTCCGACCGTCGCGGTGGGGATCACGTCGCTGAACGGCTCGGGGTACATGATGGTGTAGTTGGTGATGGCGCAGCAGCCGGGGCTGGAGGCGGTCCAGCTCAGGGTGACCGACGTCGAGGTCACCGTGGTGGCTGTGAGCAGCGCGGGCGGGGCCGGTGGCGCCGGTGTGATGGGCGGGGTCGAGGGCGCGACGGCGCCCGCCCGCGTCGACACGGTGTCGGCTCCGGCCGCTGGTCCGGTGACCAGGCCCACAGCCAGCACCGCGACCGGCAGGGCGGCGGCCAGGAAGGCCGGCCACAGGCGGCGGAAAACCGATCTGGGGCTAGTGTCCACCATGCTTGGACAATGTCGCGACGGATAGATGTGCGTCAAGGTAATGCTCGACAGCTGAGATGCGCGACGGCGTAGCGTGGGATGCATCAAGGGCCCTGGTGCTGCCGGGCTGGGTGGGTCGACCCGACCACCCGGCAACCGCACGCGCCCGCAGCAGGGCCCCGGCACAGTCGCGACGGTAACTGACTTGTGCGTCTTGGGATAGAGGCGCCGTTGGTGCCCGCAGCGAGCGGGCATGACCGTGCGGAAGACCAGTCGCGGCCGATCAGGTCCGGCACCGGCGGGGCGGCGGGATCCGGGATGGTGGTGCGTTTGCGGCGGCGCAGATGCCGGCCGACGAGGTCGCGTTGCCGCATGATTCGCCCGACGCGCTTGCGGTTGATTCGCACACCTTGGACGCGCAGTTCGACGGTCACCCGAGGGGACCCGTAGGTGCCGCCGGAGTCGGCGTGAACCTGGGTGATCTGCTCGGCGAGGGCATCCTCGGCGACGGCGCGGGCCTGCCGGGCCGGCTCACCCGCGGTTCAGCGGTAGAACCCGGAACGGGACACCGCCAGGACCCGACACAGCCGCTTGACGCCGAACCTGGCGCGGTGGGTGGAGATGAACCGGAAGCGGCTGGTCACCGATCCATCTCCTTCGCGAAATAGGCGGCTGCCTTGCGCAGGATCTCCTTCTCCTGCCGCAGCTCAGCCACCTCACGCCGCAAACGGACGATCTCGGCGTCCTTGTCCGCCACCGACACCCCGCCACCGGAGGCCGCCGGACCCGTACCGGTCTGTCGCTCCCGCTTACGGACCCAGTTCCGCAGCGTCTCGTGACTCATCCCGAGCTCACGGGCGACCTGGTTGATCGGCCGCCCCGACGAACGGACCAGGTCAACCGCGTCACGCTGAAACTCTTCCGTGTACTTCGATGGACGCCCCAACGGGGACACCCCTTCCTCTGGACCAACATCCAGTCTCAGGGTGTCCACATCTCAGGGGAAAGCCCAGAGACGGAGCCGGTCGAGGCCGACCGTGCGGCCCGGACAGAGCCGGTGTGAGTCTGGACGGCGTGGCGGACGTCGGTAGGCAGGTCGTCCCAGTGGAGTTCGGGCATGCCTGCTCCCGTCTGCGGTGGCGGCCGTCGGTTCGTTGCCGAGCCTACGGCCGCCGTTGCAGAACACGGTGGTAAGTCAGTTCTTCGGGCTGTCGTGGCAGCCGACGTGGCACTGCGTGCAGTCGGCCGACGCACGCCATAGGGGCAGGTCGACCTGGTAGCCGGCCGCGGTGATCGCGCCGACGGCGCGGCTCAGTGGCACCGGACTGGAGCCGGGGACGGTCGGCCATTCGCTGCCGTCCTGCGGCTCGTGGTGGACGAACCGTCCAGCGATCTGGTTGCAGAGGACGGCGTAGTCACGGGTGGGATGAGGGCGTGCCAGCCCGATGTCGACCAGGTCGGACGGGCCGATTGGCTCGGTGGTGACGGCGGCTGCGGCGAGGAAGGCCAGCGCCTGGTCGAGGATGCGCTCCGGCATGCCGGCCGGCAGATCGGGGTGGTCTGCGGTGAGGCGGTCGGTGAGGCGGGCGACCAGGGCGGGGGACAGCAGCAAGGTGCCTCGTTGCAGGCCGTTCGGGCTGAGCAGGGACCTCACCGTGGTTCCTGGTTTCAGACCACGACACCCTTCCCCACCTTCGGCAGTCTAATCGATACTGACTGTAAAGGTCGCGCCTTGGCTGAGGTCGCGGCTCTGCCAGAGACAGGGAGTCCTGATGGCGAGAACCCGCCGACGTCCCCCCGGCATCGTGACCAACGTTGTGCTCGCCGTCATATTGGTAGCGGCCGGGCTCACGGTACCCGTGTCCCCTGCGGCTGCCCACCACCCGCCGTTGAGCCCTCATCCGACCTGTGCGGGCAGCCGGGTCGGCGGCTACCACCTCTACAGCGAAGACACCACGCTCTCGCTGTTCGTGTACTACTCGCCCGCGAACGGTGGCACCAACTGCGTCTGGGTGCAGAAGGAGCAGAACACCGGCACCCGCGGCACACCGGAGTGGATGTACGTGTCGATCGCGCGGTGCGCGACCAACAATCCGAACAACTGCGGCACGCGCAGCGGACGAGACACTGACTCCGGCAACTTCCAGTACTACGCGGGTCCGGTGACCACGTCCAGCACCGCCAGCCGGTGCATCGTGATCGACGTTGCGTACCGGAACTTCGGGACGGTGGAACGCGGCCCGTTCCACTGCGGGTAAACAGGCAGCGCTGCGGTGTTGAGGCACCGAATCGCCACCTTACGGGATGGAACGGCACCGCATGGCTGGACGGGCTTCTCAGAGGGCATCTGATCTCGATCAGGGAGATAGGTCCGATTAGGTGCTTTCGATTCACCAGGATGGTGTGGATTCCCCTGTGAGGTAGCGGCTCATTGTGTTAGCCATGGCCCAATGCACCATTGCCCGGGACCGCTGCGGAAGGTCTCGTAGGCACGCACGAGTCGCCGGTGCTGGACCAGCCAGCCGAAGGTTCGGTCCACCACCCAACTGCGCGGCTGCCCGTGGAAGCCCTCCGACGCGACCAGCTCCGCCAGCGCTTGGCCGACGCCGAGGCCGCACCCGGAGCCGCCGTGTGGCTATCCCAGGGCGCAGCCGCCGCCATCCGCACCACCCGACCCCCGGAGGACACCGTGACCTACGACAGCCGCCCCGACACCCTCACCCACAGCCTCCGCGTTGGCACCCTCATGGGCGCCCCGATCAAGGAGCTGATCGACCGCTCTACCCGGCACGACCTGTCCAAGGTGGAGCCGCCTGAGCGGGAGACGTACGACGCGTACGTACCGAGGCTCCAGGCCGCCGAGTACGGCTCCGACGAGTACCGGGCGACCCTCGTCGCAATGGGTGAGGGCCTGGCCCACCACTACGCCCACAACGCGCACCACCCGGAGCACCACGACCGGGGCGTGGCCGGCATGACCCTCGTCGACCTGATCGAGATGCTGGCCGACTGGAAAGCCGCGACCGAGCGGCCGCCCGGCGGTGACCTCGCGGCCAGCCTGCCGGCGAGCGTCGAGCGGTTCGGCATCTCCGACCAGCTCGCCGCGATCCTCACCAACACCGCGCGCCACTACGGCTGGATTTGACCCCGCCACGGCGGCCCGGACCTCGCCCACCTGGGCCGCCACCCCACCCGCACCGACCGATCGGTTCCCCGCCCGCATGCACCCCCTCGCACCCCTCGCTCAAGCCGCCGGTCGGCCCGAAGCGGTACAAGTGCAGCCTCCGCTTCGACTTCGACTCCACCGGCACCCACAGCCCCGGCTGCCCCAACCGACCCCGGCCGTGAGCGTCCACCCGGCGATCCTCGCCGCTCCCGATCTACCGTCCACCCTTGTCCTTGCCGGTCCTCGGCTGCTGGTGCAGGTTCCGCTTCATTCGAGACAACGGGGCGGTCGTCCGTGGCCGCCAACGCCGGGTAGGAACGATCCGGCTGCCGTGGCTCTGCCGTCGCTCTCTGCTGGTCGTTGCCGCTTGAACAGCACCCACACTTCCTCGCGGGGGCGGAGACGGCGAGTGCGGCGCTCATGCGGCGACCTCCTCGTGGGACGTGTATTCGACGGCGTTTCGGGTGATGTGCATGAACGCCTCCTCGAGCGAGGCGCGTTCGGTGACGAGTTCGTAGAGCGTGACGGCCGTGGCCGCCGCGATGATTCCGACCTCACGTGCGGTGCACCCGCTGATGAAGAGGGTGTCGTCGTCCGTGCGGCGAACGTCGATGGCCTTGTTCTGTACGGCGTCGGCGAGGCGCCCTGCATCGGGCGTCACGACGCGGGTTGTTCGCGGCGTGACCGACTCGATGACGTCGTCGACGGTGCCCGAGGCGAGCAGGCGTCCCTGACCGATCACGACGAGGTCTTCCGCGATCAGCGACAGTTCGCTCATGAGGTGCGACGAGAGGAAGACGGTGCGCCCCTCTACGGCGAGTCGCACGAGAAGGTGCCGGAGCCAGAGCACCCCGTCGGGTCGAGGCCGTTGACCGGCTCGTCGAGGACGAGTGTCGCCGGGTCGCCGATGAGCGCGGTAGCGATACCGAGTCGCTGGCTCATGCCGAGCGAGAAGCCACCCGCGCGTTTGTCGGCGACGGCGCCGATGCCCACCATCTCGAGCACCTCGTGTGCGCGGGGGCGCCCGATGCCGTGGGTCTCCCCCACGACGAGGAGATGATCGAGCGCTGTGCGGCCGGGATTCGCCGACCGCGCGTCGAGCATGACACCGAGGTGCCGCACAGGGTCGGAAAGATCCTGATACCGCCGACCGCCGATCGTGATTTCGCCGCGGGTCGGCCTGTCGAGGCCGACGAGCATGCGCATCGTGGTGGACTTTCCGGCGCCGTTCGGTCCGAGGAATCCCGTGACGACACCGGGCCGTACCGTGAACGAGAGGTCGTCGACGACGGTCTTCTCACCGTAGCGTTTCGTGAGGTTCTGGCTGACGATCATGTCGTCAATCCTTGAGATCGATCGTCTGCGCGGCATCGGCCCGTGGTATCGCTCGTCACCGACCGTGGTATCGCTCCCCGCCGACCGTCGTACCCTCCGCGCCGAGCGTCCGCCCCGCACGCACGTGCGCGACGGCGTCGACGACCGTGAGCGCCATGGCGAGCGCGCCGTCGATCCCCGCGCGGTCGGCGGCCGGGCCGATCGCGTCGCTCGTGAACGCCGGCGTGTGCGGCGCCGAGGCGCAACCCTCGATCGCGATGAGCGGATGGATCGCGGGCACGGCGTGCGAGACGTTGCCCATGTCGGTCGATCCGCCCGGCGCCCCCGCGTACGGCTGCGGCGAGCGACCGATCACGGCGAGGTTGCGATCCCACGCGCTGGCGAGCACGGGGTTCTGCACGACATCCGCGTAGGTCGGCCCGGCATCCTCCCAGTTCCACTCGCATCCCGTGGCGACGGCGCCGCCCTCGAAGCACGCGAGGATCCGGCGTCGCGCGGTCTCGACGGCTTCCAGCGTGCCCGCACGCACTTCGACGCGGACGCGCGTCGCCGACGGGATGATGTTCGTCGCCTCGCCGCCCTCGGAGACGAAAGCGTTGGCCCGCGTGCCGTCGGGCAAGTGCTGCCGCAGGAGTCCGAGCCCGACGAGGCCGATCGTCGCGGCGTTCGCGGCGTTCACCCCGTCGGGGCTGGGTGCGCCCGCGTGACCTGGACGGCCTTGGAAGGACACGTCGAACCGCGCGACGGCCTGAGTACGCACGTCGGCGCAGCGCAGGTCGCGCCCCGGGCCGCCGTGCACCATGAGCGAGAAGTCGACGTCGTCCCACGCGCCGGCCTCGAGCATGAGGATTTTCCCGCCGCCGTGCTCTTCGGCCGGAGTGCCGAGGAGCTTCACGCGAAGGCCGATGGCGTCGGCGACGCTCGCGAGCGCGATCGCAGCGCCGACACCGGCCGCGGCGATGACGTTGTGACCGCACGCGTGTCCGATGCCGGGAAGCGCGTCGTATTCGGCGCAGATCGCGACGGTGATGTCGCCCTCGCCGTAGGTCGCATCGACCGCGGTGTCGAGTCCGAAGGCCCCCACGGTCGCCGTGAATCCGGCTGCACGGAGGGTGTCGGCCACGCGCGCGGCGGCGTGATGCTCGGCGAACGCGAGTTCGGGATTGCGGTGGATGTCGGCACTCAAGGCGATGATCGGGTCCTCCCATGCCGTCCGCGAGGCGAGAACGGCATCGCGGATCTCATCGGTCGCGTGGTCGGAAGGTGGCGCTGGTGTGATGGTCATCGGTCCTCGATCGTCTGGACGGTGGGAAGGTCTGGTGCGGACTGCGGCGCGGCGGCGGGCGCTGTGACCCGGATCCGCAGCCCGACGACCGCGAGGACGAGAGCTACTGCGAGGCAGATGGCCCACACGGCGAAGAACGACAGCGGGGTCGACCGGGCACCGGTCGTGGCGTCGGCGGTGCTCGCTGTCACGAACAGAGTCATGACGAGCGCGAAGACCGCACCGGCCGCCGCCCCCGCCGCCGTGCGGGCCGTGTTGAACAGTGCCGAGGCGATCCCCACCGAGTCCGCCGGTGCATTGCGCACGACGACGGCCGGAAGGACCGCGAGAAGGACGCCCGCCGAGACCCCGCCGATCGCCATGGAGGTGATGAACAGCGCGCTCACCCCCGCGAAGCAGATCATGAGAGCGAAGCTCGCGGCTGCGACCACTCCCGCGAGCGCGATCGCGCGCGGCGCCGAGATCCTGCGTGCGAGGCGATCAGCGATGAGCGTGCCGAGGAACGCCGCGAGCGCGTACAGGACGATGATCGCGCCGGCGGCCGCGGGCGCGATTCCGAGTCCGTAATTGTCGCGCGCGGAGTCGCCGAGGAGCCAGAGGAAGCTCGCCGTCTGCCCGCCGTAGGTCTGTGCGCCGAAGAGCACCGATGCGATGATCGGCAGCCCGAGGCCACCGCGGGTGAGCATCGTCAGGTCGACGAGTGGATCCTGGATCCTGCGCTCGACGAACACCCAGAGCGCCAGCAGCACGGTGCCGCCCAGGATCAGGGCAATCGTGCGCAGGTCGGACCAGCCCCACGTACCGGCGTTCGAGACACCCGTCAGCACGGCGAGGAGGCCCGCCGTGAGCAGGATCGCGCCGATCACGTCGACGCGTCCGTGTCTGCGCACCGTCGTCTCGGGGACGAGCAGCACGACGACCGGCACGCACAGCGCGATGAACACCGCGGGGATCAGCAGGACGATGCCGAGGTCGCCGATCGCGCCGAACAGGAGTCCTGACAGGAGCGAGCCGACGGCGGCTCCGAGGGTAAGTGCGCCGACGAGGACGCCGATGCTCTTGCTCGCTGACCGCTCGTCTCGCGCGCGGACGATCGCGAACTCCAGCGGGAGGAATGCCGCCAGCGGGGCCTGCAGCGCCCGGCCGAGAAGGAAGACCTCGAAGCTCGGCGCGAACGCGACGACGAAAGAACCGACGGCCACGAGAGTGGACGCCACGACGAGGAGGCGCTTGTGGCCGAACATGTCGCCGAGCTTGGCGAGGATGGGTACGCACGCGACCGTCATGAGCATGTACATCGCGTTCACCCAGTTCAGCGCGCCGGCGCCGACGTCGAACTGGTGACCGATGGCAGCAAGCAGCGGCGAGAACCAGCCTTGGAGCGCGCCGCTGCCGAGCTCCATGACGACGAGGAAGCCCACGACGCCGAACGTCGAGCGAGCTCCCGGAAGTCTTCGCTGCATTGGCGGCTCCTCACACGGGTGTCTCAGACAATGCGCCATGGTGGCTCGGTGCGGCAGCACGAGGGCCTAAGATGAAGGTTCATGAACACACGCGAGGTTTCTACGCAGGTTCACAGCCTCGATGAGACCGATCGGCGACTGATCCATGCACTCCAGATCAACCCGCGGGCTCGCTGGGCAGCGCTCGCGCCGATCATCGGAGTGGATTCGGTCACACTCGCCCGCCGCTGGGAGCGACTGACCGACGACGGGCTGGCGTGGGTCGCTGGTCACCCTGGCGCCGAGGCACGCGGACCGTCCGCCATCCTTGAGGTCGGAGCGGAGCCTGGCGCGACCTTGCAGATCGCGAGCGCACTCGCTGCCGATCCCGAGGCGTTCACGGTCGATCACACCGCCGGAGGGCGCGATCTCCTCGTGATGGTCGGTGCCGCCGACCTGAACGACCTGAGCGAGTACATCATGGGCCGGATACGTCGGCTCGAGGGTGTGCGCGCCACCCGCACGCACATCCTCTCGTCGCCGTTCACCGACGCGGGCCAGTGGCGTCTGCGGGCGTTGTCGGCGAGTGAAGCCACGGCCGTCGAACGCACGGTCGTGTCTTCGATGGCGACGCGCGCCCGCGTCGACGAGCAGTTGGAGCACGAACTGCTGCAGATCCTCGCCCATGACGGACGCGCGACAGTCGCCGCCATCGCGAGGAGTCTGGGGATCGGGCAGCGGCGGATCCGCGAGACTCTCACGACGCTCAGCGCCCGCGGGCGACTCGTCGTGCGCACGGAGGTCGCACGCGCACACTCGGGCTGGCCCGTTCACGCGTGGTACTTCCTGCGGGTGCCGGCCGCCATGGCGGGCCGGGTGGGATCGGCCATCACGCGCCTCAGCGAAGTGCGTCTGGCCGTCTCGACGCTCGGCCCCTACAACCTCGTGCTGTCGGTGTGGATGAAGACCCTCGCCGACGTCCAGCGACTCGAAGTCGCCATCGAGGAGAGCGTCCACGGCGTGTCCATCGCCGACCGCTCGGTGGTGCTGCGCAGCTTGAAGAAGGAGGGGATGCACGTGAACGCGCAGGGTATGGCAACCGGCGTGATGGTTCCTCTGCCGACATCTTTACTGCACGGATAGAGGCATCCCGGCAGTGATTCCGCATCTCGAAGCGGTTGGTGATCACACAACGTATCGTGCTGCCCCATGACGTACGCGCAGCCAGCCGTCGGGGTGTTCGATCTGTTCACGGTCGGGATCGGCCCGTCGAGCTCTCACACCGTCGGCCCGATGAAGGCCGCTGCCGAGTTCGTCGGGTTGATCGGCGAGCGAGGCGTCATCGACCAGGTGGCACAGGTTCGCGTCGAGATCTTCGGCTCCCTCGCCGCGACGGGTGCCGGTCACGGCACGTTCACGGCCGTCCTGTTGGGGCTGGCCGGCGCACGCTCGGACGAGATCACGCCCGACGAGATCACCGCGCGTCTCGACAAGATCACGCGCACGGGCATGGTCTCGCTCGGCGGGCGACACCCCGTCCCCTGCCGGATGAAGGACTTCGTCCTGCGCCCGCTGACCGTACACCCCCGGCACCCCAACGCCCTCTCGTTCACCGTGGTCGACGCCGCCGGCGACGAGCTCGCCAGCGAGACGTACTTCTCGGTCGGCGGCGGGTTCATCGTGCGCGAAGGCGACGAATCCTCTGCCGACCAGCCCGAGCCGCAGATGCCTCCCCTGCCGTTCCGCTCGGGGGCGGAGCTTCTCGCCGTGTGCGACGAGACCGGCCTCGCGGTGAGCGACGTGATGCGCGAGAACGAGCGCGCCCGACGCTCGGACGACGAGATCAGGGCGGGACTCAAGCACATCTGGGACGTCATGGAAGCATGCGTGCGTTCGTCCATCGGTCGCGCGGGCGTGCTGCCCGGCGGCTTGCAGGTACGCCGCAGGGCGGGCGACTGGGCGGCGCGACTGGCAGCGGAGGATCCCGACCACGACAGCGAGCACTGGCAACAGCGAGTGAACCTCATCGCCCTCGCCGTGAACGAGGAGAATGCGAGCGGCGGGCGGGTCGTGACCGCGCCGACGAACGGGGCGGCGGGCATCGTGCCCGCCGTGCTCTACTACGCGCTGCACTACACGCCCGCGGGTCGATCGACGGCCGAGGGCGCTCGCGAGGAGGTCATCGAGCGGTTCCTTCTCACCGCGGCGGCGATCGGCACCCTGTACAAGGCCAACGCCTCGATCTCGGGTGCCGAGGTCGGTTGCCAAGGGGAGGTCGGATCGGCGTCGTCGATGGCGGCGGCGGGCCTGGCCGAGATCATGGGCGGGACCCCTCGCCAGGTCGAGAACGCCGCCGAGATCGCGATGGAGCACAACCTCGGTCTGACGTGCGATCCGATCGGCGGGCTCGTGCAGATCCCGTGCATCGAGCGCAACGCGATCGCCGCGTCGAAGGCCATCAATGCAGCGCGAATGGCCCTGTGGGGCGACGGCGAGCACCGCGTCTCGCTCGACCAGGTGATCACGACGATGCGCGACACGGGCGCAGACATGAGCCACAAGTACAAGGAGACGGCGCTGGGTGGCCTCGCCGTTAACGTGGTCGAGTGCTGACGGAGGCTGACGGGCCGAGGGTCGACATGCGGAAGCGCACGGTGTTCGCGGGAGGTACCGTGTTCGACGGAGCCTCGACCTCGCGGGTCGACGTCGCCGTGAGCGGTGACCGCATCGTCGACGTCGGAACCGGCCTGGACGGCGATGACGTCGTCGACTGCTCGGAGATGTCGATCGTTCCCGGGCTGTTCGACTGCCATGTGCACGTCATGGTGCGAGACCTCAACATCTCCCGTGCCGAACAGGAGCCGTTCTCTCTCCAGTACTACGAGGCTCTGCGCAATCTGTCCCTCCTCCTCGATCAGGGGATCACCTCGGCGCGCGATGCAGCCGGTGCGGACCTGGGCGTCAAGCGGGCGATCGAGCAGAAGCTCATCGAGGGGCCGCGCCTGCAGATCGCGCTCGTCATGCTGTCCCAAACCGGAGGCCACAGCGATCTGCACCTCCCCTCCGGCGGTAGCCGTTCGATGTCGATGATGATGCCGCACCCCGGGCGGCCGCGCGCGGTGCGCGACGGAGTAGACGACGTGCGCCGCGGTGTGCGAGAGGTGCTGCGCGCGGGGGCCGACACGATCAAGATCGCAACCACCGGGGGCGTCATGTCGCCGGGGGACGATCCGCGACACACGCACTTCCGCGACGACGAGCTTGAGGTGATCGCCGCCGAGGCAGCGGCCGCGGGGACCGACTTCTTTGCGCACGCGCAGGGCACCGAGGGGATCAAGGCGGCGCTCCGACACGGGGCGCGCTCGATCGAGCACGGGTATCACCTCGACGACGAGGCGATAGATCTCATGCTGCGCGCGGACGCTTGGCTCGTGCCGACGCTCTCGGCAACCCGCGCGATCGTCGACGCTGCCGACCGCGGCGTGCCGATCCCCGCCGAGAGCCTGGCACTCGCGCGTGAGGCTCTCGAGGCGCACCGGGCGAGTTTCGCCCGAGCGGTGGACGCGGGCGTCAAGATCGCGATGGGCACCGACTCCCCGCCCTACGCCCACCCCTCGGCGAGCAACCTCGACGAGTTGCAGCTCATGACCGAGGCATCGTCGATGACACCGCAGGACGCGTGGCGGGCTGCCACCTCGAGTGCTGCCGCCCTGCTCCGGCAGGACGGCCTCGGCGCCATCGCCCCGGGGATGCTCGCCGATCTCGTCGTGGTGGACGGCCGCCTCGACGACCTGCGGGGACTGCGCGACCGCATCCGCCACGTGAGCCTCGGCGGGCAGCGCGTACGGTGACCTGAGGCAGCGCGTGAGAGGTGACGAACGTCGCGCCACGTCACGGCGCCACGTCAGGGCACGGCGTCACGGCACGCGACTGCAGTCACCGGGTGCGACTGTGGTCACCGCGTGTCCGCCAGGAACGCGGCGATCGCGCTCGCAGCGCGCGCGGGCTGGTCGTTCTCCCACGCGTGACCGGCCCCCGCGAGCACGAGGACATCGGCGTGTGCGATCTCCCCCGCCATCGACAGCGCATCCTGGATCGGCACCATCGCATCGTCGCGTCCGTGCACGACAAGGGTTCTCGCGCCGATCGCAGCCAGACACCCACGGGTGTCGAAGGCACGCGTCGCCGCGAAGCGACGCATGAGCGCGTCGTTGCGGGCGGGCGCGCTTCGGAGGCCCCCATCCTGGGCGGCGGAGGCGACGGTTGGCGCCATCCGCGCGAGGAGAGCACGGGCTTTCTCGTCGTCGCCGGCCTCCAGCGCGCCCAGAAGCCCCGCCACGGGACCCGCGAGCCGTTCGGGTCGGAACGGGGCCTGCGAGGTCGCGCCGAGCACGAGAGTGTCGAGAAGGTCGGGATGACGCAACGCGAAGGCCTGCGCCACCATCCCACCGAACGACGTTCCCAGAACGTGCGCGCGCGAGAATCCGAGCGCCGTGATCAGCGCGGCGAGGTCATCGGCCAGATCGTGGTTGTGTAGGGCACCGGCGCGAAGGCGGTTTCGCCCCGATCCCGCTGGTCATACGTGATCACGGTGAAAGCGGACACGAGGTGCGGCAGCAGTTCGGCGAAGATCTTCTGCCCCACCTGCAGCCCGTGAACGAGGACGAGGGGAGGCCCGGCGCCCTCGACGCGGAATGATGTCACTCCGTCGCCGGTGGAGACACGTGACGCTTCGCCTCCCCTCATCCGCGCTACCAGACCTTGCGCTGGCGGGCGTCGGCGACCAGGTCGGGGTCGGGGATGAGCGCCTTCGACGCCACCGTGGCGAGCGACTGCTGCGAGAAGTGGAAGCCGAAGTCCTCGGCGACGAGCTTGCGCCACGGGCGGTTGAGGATGTTGTGCGTCGCCCAGCGCGCGAACCGCGGGCGCTTCATGATGTCGCGCGCGAGCTGCCATGCCTTGGGTACGACCTCCTCACGGGGCAGCACGTCGCTGACGAGCCCGTACTCGAGCGCCTTCCGTGCGGGAATCGAGGTCCCGCCGTAGATGGCGTACGCGGCGCGCTTCGTGCCCATGAGGTGCTGCAGCGCGAGTGCGAGACCGTCACCCGGTGCCGTACCGGCCATGAAGTGGGGGTCCATGAAGTCGGCGTCCTCTGCCGCGAGCGTCACGTCGCACATGAGCGCGAACTCGGTGTGGATCCCGGGTCCGTTCACCGCCGCGATGGTGGGGATGTCGATGTTGTTGACGAAGTTCTCGATCAGCTTCCACGCGTCGATCGTCTGCTGGAAGATGTAGTCCGGCGTTTCCTCGACGAGCGGCTTGGGCCAGGTCTGTCGCGGGTCGCCCTGGAACCAGGTCTCCCCCGTGCCCGTGATGATGAGCACGTGGTTCTCGGGGTCGTTGCCCACGTCCTGCCATACGCGGTTCCAAGCGTTGTGGGCGGCCCAGTTGTGCACGTACGGTCCGCCGTCCGTGTGCAGGCGCAGTTCGAGGATGCCGTCCTCTCGGCGCATCTCGAAGAAGTCGGCGTAGCGCCGCGAGTACTCCTCGAGGGGCGTGGGGGCCACGTGGCCGTCCCATCCGAAGCTCGACGTGTCCACCATGGTGAGTCCCTTCGTCGGAGCGAGCCCTCCCGCCCGCTAATGAGACAACCTATCTCTCTAAGGCGAGCGGCCGTGCGCACCCGGACGAACATCGCAGGGAATGGACCCTGACTGGCCGGTCGACGAAGATTACGGGTCTCAGTCGCGGTGATCCCGCCACAATCCGGCTACGACGAGTTCGACGATCTCGCGTGCGTCGGTGAGCGTGAAGGGGCGTGACCGGCGCAGGACGAACCATTGCACGGGGCCTGCGAGCATCATGTTGACGAAAGGTGCCTTGACGGGCGGTAGCTGCTCGGCCTCGGTTGCCCGGTCGAGGCGCCGCTGCAGGTCGTCGGTGCGACGATCGAGGAGTTCGAGCCCCATGCGGTGCAGCCCGTCTCCCTCGTCGGAGCGTCGGACGAGGATCTGCAGGACTGCACGACCCGTCGGCGTGGCAGAGGCCTCCGCGAACGCATGCAGGAATGTCGTGAGGTCGTGCACGACGTCGCCGGTGTCGGCGATCGGCACCGATGCCTCGGCGAACCGGGCGAGCACGTCGCGGAGGAGATCGTCTCGGTTCGGCCACCGTCGGTAGACCGTCGCGCGCCCGACCTGTGCGCGGGCGGCGAGCTCTTCGTACTGCAGTCCGTCGACGCCCTTCTCGGCGAGGATGTCGAGCGCTGCAGCCGACAGCCGCTCGGTGACCTGACGCGTTCGCCCGCCGGGGCGACGCGCCCGTGATCCGTCCCCAGTCATGCGCCCTGGCCCTCCGTTCGACGCCTCCCGACCTTATCCGTCGCGCGACGGCTTCCGGAAACCCGCAGCCGGCGGTTGCTGTTTCGCTCGCGCTTTCGGGTGGAAGTGAGGATTACTGCGCCACGTAGGTGATGAGTGCCCAGTTCCTGCATCTTCGACGCACCGGAACTACTTCACACAAGAATGGCCGAAATCTTCGGCGCAGAAGGCGTCGTACCGGACTCCTGGAAGTGGACAATGACGCAGACAACCGCGAGCACTCATCAGTTCTCGGCCCGAGACGACGGCCGGTGGAACGCCCGGATCGTGTGGTGGGTCGCGATCCTCATCGTCGCGAACACGCTCGTCGACACCGTCATAGTCGCGCCGCTGCTCGTGCTGCCGCAGATGGCGGAGTTCTTCGGCACCGACCAGAGCGCCTGGCTCAACGCCAGCGCGATCCTCGCCGGCGCGATGTGGGCGCCGCTCCTGGGCAAGAGCGCTGACGTCTACGGCAAACGTCGCGTGCTGGTGCTCGCACTCCTCGTGGGCGGCGTCGGCGCACTCGTGTGCCTCGTCGCGCCCACCGTGGGAATCTTCCTGCTCGGCCGGGTCATTCAGGGAGCCGCCGTGGGCTCGGTGTTCATCACTGTCGTGTACATCCGCCAGGTCTTTCCCGCGCGCGTGGGTATGACCTCGGTCGGCATCGTCACCTCGGGGTCGGCGATCCTCGGGATCGTGTCCCCCTTCCTCTTCGAAGCGGTGGTCGAGGCGTTCGACTTCCGCGCGGTGTTCGTGCTGTCCGCCGCACTCGCACTCGTGGCCGCAGCCGCCGTGCGGGTGTTCCTCCCCGAGTCGCCCGTGCACGCACGTGGTCGTGTCGACGTCGTGGGCACCCTCCTGCTCGGACTCGGTCTCGCCGGAGTACTCAGCTATATCAGTCTCGGCCCCGCCGCGGGCTGGGCGAACATCGGACTGATCCTCCTTCTCGTTTCGGGCGCCGTGCTGCTGGTGGCATGGGCGTTCACGGCACTGCGGATCCCCGAGCCGGTCGTCGATCTGCGCATGCTGACGCGCCCCGTGATCGCGACGCTGCTGGTCGTGATGCTCGGCGCCGGCGCCTACCAGGCACTTCTGCAGCTGATGGGCATCATCGGACAGACGTCGCCGGCCGACGGCCTCGGCTACGGTCTCGCGGGTGAGACCGGTGCGCTGGGCCTCCTGTTCGCGGCGCCGGCGCTCGGTGCCGCGACCGGCGGAGTACTCACGGGATGGCTGGGAGGCCGCACCGGCCCCGCGCGCACGCTCGTCGGCGGCGTGCTCATCGGCACGATCTCGGCGCTCGGCCTCCTGTTCTCGACCGCATCGTTCGTGCCCGCCGTCATCTGCGCCGGTCTCCTCGGATTCACCGCGGGCGCGGTGGTGACCTCGGGCTTCAACCTCTCGACGACGCTCGTGAGCGAGGAAAGGCAGGGCGTCGTCGCCGCCCTCGTGCAGGTAATGCTGGGCGTCGGCACGGTCGTGCTGAACATTGTCGGTGGAAGCGTGCTGAGCGCCACCGCGATCACCGGCAGCTCCGCACCCTCGTCGGCGGGCGTCAACCTTTACGTCGTCGTGATGCTCGTCGCCTTCGGTGTAGCCACGGTCGTGGCCGCATGGATCGCGGGTCGCGACCGGCGGGTGCCCGTGGCCTGACCAGATCGCCGGAGAACGCCATGGCGACACGGGCCCGGCGCGACGGTTCCCCTTCGCCGGTCGGGAGACTGTCAGCTGCGCTTGGCCTCGGGTGGCGGTCCACTGCTCTCCCGGATCAGCAACTGGGGGTGCCGGAGGTGTTCTGCGGCGGCGGGCCTTCCCCATGGTGGCGACCACCTCGCCGAAGGCCCGTCGCCCGACGTCTACGAAGTCCTGTGGCACGGTGGTCAGGGCAGGGCTCCACGGTGCGCCGAGCGGGTGGCCGTCCTGCTGACCCTCATGGTCACTGAGCCGCCGAACACGAACAGGTTCTGCCACCACCACAGCCTGAACCACCCACGCCCAGCGGCCGGCACCCCGGACGGCGTGTCATCCAACACCCCGAACGTTCGTGGTCAGAGCACTAGTAGTGCTTTGTTAGGTTGGGACGAGTTGGCGGCAGAGGGGGCAGAACCCGAGCC
>NZ_LRQV01000018.1 GCF_001567585.1 Micromonospora rosaria | reverse complement strand
CGGCCCCGGCGACCGGACCGCCGGCGGGGTCGAACCGGCCCGTGCCGGTGCGCCCCGGCCCACCCCGGACGTTCACTGAGGCAACCGCCGGCCAGCTCCGCGCCGGCCTCGGCGACCGCCTCACCGGTGCGCTGCCGGGGCACCGGCAGCTCCTCCTCGACCCGTTCGCCGGCCCAGGCGGCCGGCTGTCCCAGAGGTTGGGACGCCGGGCAGAGTGCCGGGTGGGATGCGGCGCAGGCGGGCCGGCGGTGCGCCGTGGCCGTTGCCGACTGCTCGTGGTGACCCGGCCGACAGCTCTCCCCCTGGGCGCAGCCGTGTTCGGCCTCCCCGTGCGCCATCCGGTCTCCTCACCTTCGCCAGCGCCGGAGGATCGTCCCCGACGTGCCCTGTCACCGTACTGGCCGGCACAGAGGCGGTACACAGCCCCCGGCCGGGCGGACCGGATGGGCCGTTCGACGGATGCCCGGCCGGTCGGGGTCGTTCCCGGGTCGGAGGTACGGCGGCGCCCGGTGTGGTGTGATCGCGGCGTGCGAGTGCCGGCGTGGCTCGGGTCGGGAACGGCCGGCCGTGACCTGATGCTGGCCGGCCTGTCGCTGGCCGGCGGCCTGCTCCTGCACGGGCTGGGCCTGCGCGCCGGCGTCGGCTGGTACCCGGTCGTGCCACGGGCCGCCTTCCTGGTGCCGCTGGTGGTGGTCTGCGTGGCGGTCGGCCTGCGCCGGGTGGCCACCCGCACCGGGCTGACGCTGGGCACCGTCGCGATCGTCGCGGACCTGCTCCTCGGCGGTTCCCTGGCCACCTCGCTCGTCTACACCCAGGTGCTCTACGACTCCTGCGTGTACGGCTCCGCCCGGCTGTGGCGGCGGCTGCTGCGGGTCACCGTCGCGCTGACCGTGGTCGTCCCGGTGGCCGGTGTGGCGCTGCTGCGGGACTGGCGCGCGGTGGCGCTCGGCGTGCTGGTGGCGCTGGTCGGACTGCTGCCGGTGCTGACCGGGACCACCGTGCGGCAGTACCGCGACCAGGCCGCCGCCGAGCGGGTCCGGGCCGAGCAGACCGCCCGGCTGGTCGAGTGGGACCGGCGGCAGGCGGTCGGCGCGGAGCGGTCCCGGATGGCCCGGGAACTGCACGACGTGATCGCCAACCATCTCAGCGCGGTGGCCATCCACGCCACCGCCGCGCTCTCCGTGCCCGGGTTGGACCGGGCGCAGGTGGACTCGGCGTTGCGGGTGATCCGGGAGAACAGCGTGCAGGGCCTGGCCGAGATGCGGCAGATGATCGGCCTGCTGCGGGAGCCGGCCGGGGACGGGCCGGGCACGGACCTCGCCGAGGAGGCCACCCGGGCCCGGCTCAGCGAGGTGGACGTGCTGGTGACCCGGGCACGGGCGGCCGGCCTGGCGGTACGCGACCGGGTGGACGGGGTGCCCCGACCGCTGCCGGTGGCGGTGGACCTCGCCGGGTACCGGATCGTGCAGGAGTCGCTGACCAACGCGCTCAAGCACGGTGCCGGCGAGACGACGCTGGAGATCGCGTACCGGCCGGGGGTGGTGGTCGTGACGGTGACCAACCCGGTGCGCGCCGGGCGCGACGGGCTGGCCGGGGCGGGCGCCGGCCTGATCGGGATGCGGGAGCGGGCGGTGCTGCTCGACGGCGCCTTCGCCGCCGACGAGGTGGACGGCACCTGGCGGATCCGCGCGGAACTACCCACGACGGAGGCGACATGACCGAGCGGTCGGAGGGTCCGGTGCGGGTGGTGCTCGCCGACGACCAGGAGGCGGTACGGGCGGGCCTGGCCCTGATCCTCACCGGGACGCCCGACGTGACCGTGGTCGGGCAGGCCGCCGACGGACGCGAGGCGGTACGCCTGTGCCGGTCGTTGCGGCCGGACGTCGCCGTGCTCGACGTGCGGATGCCGGTGCTGGACGGGATCTCGGCCACCCGGGAGATCGTCGCCGACGGCCTGGCCGACGTGCTGGTGCTGACCACCTTCGACCTCGACGAGTACGTCTTCGGCGCGCTGCGCGCCGGGGCGGCCGGGTTCCTGCTCAAGGACACCGACGCGGCGGGGCTGGTGGCGGCGGTACGGACCGTGGCGCGCGGCGAGGGGATCATCGCCCCGGCGGTGACCCGGCGGTTGATCAGCGCGTTCGCGGCGACCACCCCGGGGGCGTCGGCGGCGACCCGGGCGGCGGTCGGGACGCTGACGCCCCGGGAACGGGACGTGCTGGCCTGTCTGGGGCTGGGCCTGTCGAACCAGCAGATCGCCGACCGGCTGGCGCTGGCGGAGAGCACCACCAAGACCCACGTCAGCCGGATCCTGGCGAAACTGGAGCTGCGCAGCCGGGTGCAGGCCGCCATCCTGGCCCAGGAACTGGCCCTGCCCGCGCCACCCGACTGACCCGCCGCGCCCGCGCGGTACCGGTGATGGCAGGGTGGGGGCGTGGGGTCTGGTACCGAGTTGTCGGCGACGCTGCGGCGCATCGAGAAGGCCGCCGGGGCGCTGGCGACCGCCAGTGTGGCCCGGATGGACGAGTCCCTGCCCTGGTTCCGGGCGCTCCCGGCCGAGCAGCGCTCCTGGGTCATGCTGGTCGCCCAGGCCGGCGTCCGCTCCCTGGTGCAGTGGCTGCGCGACGGCGGCGGCACGGCGGACAGCAGCCAGGAGGTCTCCGACGAGGTCTTCGCCACCGCCCCGCACTCGCTGGCCCGCTCGATCAGTCTCCAGCAGACCGTCGCCCTGATCCAGGTCACCATCGACGTGGTCGAGGAGCAGACCGGGCAGCTCGCCGCCCCGGGTGAGGAGCAGCAGCTCCGCGAGGTGGTGCTGCGCTTCTCCCGGGAGATCGCCTTCGCCGCCGCGCGGGCGTACGCCCGCGCCGCCGAGTTCCGGGGGTCGTGGGACGCCCGGTTGCAGGCGCTGCTGGTCGACGCGCTGCTGCGCGGCGACTCCCCGGACGTACTGGCCAGCCGGGCGGCGGCGCTGGGCTGGACGGACGCGCCGCCGGTGGCGGTGGCGGTGGGTCGTTCCCCGGGCGGCGAGGTCTCCGCCGTGCTGCACACCGTCTACCGGCAGGCCCGCCGGATCGGGGTGGAGGTGATCGGCGGGGTGCACGGCGACCGGCTGGTCGTGGTGCTGGGTGGCGCGGCCGACCCGGTGGCCGCCACGGAGAAGCTGCTGGAGGCGTTCGGCGAGGGGCCGGTCGTGGTGGGACCGGCGGTGCCGAGCCTGGACGGGGCGACCGAGTCGGCCCGGGCCGCGCTGGCCGGGTTCCGGGCGGCCCCGGCCTGGCCCACCGCGCCCCGCCCGGTGCCGGCGGCGGACCTGCTGCCGGAGCGCGTGCTGGCCGGCGACGCCGAGGCCCGCCGACGGCTGCGCCACGACGTGTACGCCGGACTGGTCCGGGTCGGCGGCGAGCTGTTGGAGACCCTGGACGCCTTCTTCGCCGCCGGTGGCACGCTGGAGAGCGCCGCCCGCGCCCTCTTCGTGCACCCCAACACCGTGCGGTACCGGCTCCGCCGGGTCAGCGAGGTGACCGGCTTCTCCCCGCTCGCCCCCCGGGACGCGTTCACCCTCCAGATGGCGCTGACGATCGGACGGCTGGACCCGGTGCCCAGCAGCCCGACCAAAACGGCATCCGGCGGCAGAACCGCCCAGAAGTCCGACGACCAGCGCTGATCTTTGTAGGATCCCTCTAAAGGTTCTAGTGCGGTTTGGTGCACGTCGACACAGCGCAACCTCCGAGTATCCGGAAGAGTCATAAGCGTGCTCGCCGTCCTCTCGCCCGGCCAGGGTTCGCAGAAACCCGGCTTCCTGACCCCATGGCTCGACCTGACCGGCACCGAGGCGCGGCTGCGCTGGTGGTCGGCGCTGGCCGGGGTCGACCTGGTCCACCTCGGCACCGCGGCCGACGCCGAGGAGATCAAGGACACCGCCCGGACCCAGCCGCTGCTGGTCGCGGCGGCCCTGCTCGCCGCCGAGCACCTGCCGATGCACGACGTGGCGGTCACCGCCGGTCACAGCGTCGGTGAGCTGGGCGCGACGGCGCTGGCCGGGGTGCTGTCGGCCGAGACGGCGATCACCCTCGCCGGGGTCCGGGGCCGGGAGATGGCCGCCGCCTGCGCGCTGGAGCCCACCGGCATGGCCGCCATGCTCGGCGGTGACGCCGACGAGGTGCTCGCCGCCGTCGACGCCGCCGGCCTGTACCCCGCCAACCGCAACGCCGCCGGTCAGGTCGTCGCCGCCGGCACCCTCGCCGGGCTGGACAAGCTCGCCGCCGAGCCGCCGGCGAAGACCCGGGTGGTCCGGCTGAAGGTGGCCGGGGCGTTCCACACGCCGTACATGACGCCGGCCGAGGAGAGCCTCGCCGCGCTGACCGCCGGGATCACGCCGAGCGACCCGACCCGGATCCTGCTGTCCAACCTCGACGGCTCGGCGGTCGGCCACGGCCGGGACATGGTGCAGCGGCTGGTCCGCCAGGTCACCGCCCCGGTCCGGTGGGACCTGTGCATGCGGACGCTGGCCGACCTCGGGGTCACCGGCGTGCTCGAGCTGCCGCCGGCCGGCACGCTCGCCGGCCTGGTCAAGCGGGAGCTGAAGGGCGCCGGCGCGCCGGAGATCGTCACCCTGAACACCCCCGACGACCTGCCCGCCGCCCGGGACCTGATCGCCCGGCACGGCGGTACGCCGGGGCCGCGACCCACCCCCGCCTTCCAGGTGGTGGTCGCCCCCGCGCCGGGCACCTTCGAGCCGGCCGCCGAGCTGGCCGAGGGCGTCCACGTGCGTACCGGCGAGGTCATCGGCCGGGTCGTCACCGGGCAGGGGCCGGTCGAGGTGACCGCGCACGGCACCGGCGTCCTCACCGGGTGGCTCGCCCCCCATCACGCCCCGGTCGCTCCCGGGCAGCCCCTGGCCCGCATCGGCGGTCCCGCATGACCGCGCCGGCCCGGGGCACCTACCTCAGGGAGGTATCCGCCATGAGCGAGCACAGCGAGCGAATCATCAAGGTCGGTCCTCATGCGGACGCCGAGCACAGCGAGGTGGCGCCATGAGCGAGCACAGCGAGCGAATCATGAACGTCGGTCCTCATGCGGACGCCGAGCACAGCGAGGTGGCAGCGTGAGCGAGCACAGCGAGCGAATCATCATTCTGGGTTTCCGTGCGGACGCCGGACGCAGCGAGGTGGCAGCGTGAGTGGTAGTCGGATCGTTTCACTCGGTCACTACCAGCCGTCGCGGGTGGTGACCAACGACGAGATCGCGCAACTGGTCTCGACCAACGACGAGTGGATCCGGGACCGGGTGGGCATCGTCTCGCGCCGGATCGCCGAGAGCAGCGAGTCGGTGGCCGACATGGCCGCCGCGGCGGCCGACAAGGCGCTGGCCAACTCCGGGCTCACCGCCGCCGACATCGACCTGGTCGTCGTGGCCACCTGCACGGCGGCCGACCGCAGCCCGAACGTGGCCTGCCGGGTCGCCGGCAAGCTCGGCATCACCGCCCCCGGGGCGTACGACATCAACACCGCGTGCTCGGGCTTCGCGTACGCGCTCGGCACGGTCGACCACGCGATCCGCGCGGGGGCGTCCCGCAACGCGCTGGTGATCGGCGCCGAGAAGCTCTCCGACGTCGTGGACTGGACGGACCGGACGACCTGCATCATCTTCGCCGACGGGGCGGGCGCCGCGGTGCTCACCGCCACCGGTGAGGGCGAGCCCGCCGGGGTCGGCCCGGTGGTCTGGGGTTCCGTGCCGGAGAAGAGCGACGCGGTCCGCATCGAGGGCTGGCGGCCGTACGTCCGGCAGGAGGGGCAGTCGGTGTTCCGGTGGGCGACCACCTCGCTGGCCCCGCTGGCCCTGCAGGCGTGCGAGCGGGCCGGGGTGGCCCCGGAGGAGATCGCCGCGTTCGTGCCGCACCAGGCCAACACCCGGATCATCGACGGTATCGCCCGCCGGCTGGGGATGCCCCACGCGGTCGTCGCGAAGGACATCGTCGAGTCCGGCAACACCTCGGCGGCGAGCGTGCCGCTGGCCCTGTCCAAGCTGGTCGAGCGGCGGGAGGTGCCCTCCGGGGCGCCGGTCCTGCTGTTCGGCTTCGGTGGCGGCCTGACCTACGCCGGCCAGGTCGTCCGCTGCCCATGAGGTCCGGCGTGAGCGCCGGGTCCGTGCCCGTCAGGTCCGGCGTGAACGCCGGGTCGTACCCGTCAGGTCCGGCGCGAGCGCGCCGGGCGCGTACCCCGACGGCCGGCGCCGGCGCCGGTCGTACCCCGTAGACCCGTTCCGGTGCCTGCGCCGGACGTGACCGGGCGGCGCGTCGCCGCCCGTCGAGCGAACCGTATCGAGAGGAACCACCGTAATGACCCGTGAAGAGATCACCACCGGCCTCGCCGAGATCCTCGAAGAGGTCGCCGGGGTGAACCCGGAGGACGTGGCCGAGGGGAAGTCCTTCACCGACGACCTGGACGTCGACTCGCTCTCCATGGTGGAGGTCGTGGTCGCCGCCGAGGAGAAGTTCGGCGTCAAGATCCCGGACAACGAGGTGCAGAACCTGAAGACCGTCGGGGACGCCGTCAGCTACATCGAGGCGCAGTCCTGACATGAGTCGCATCGACGTCGTCGTCACCGGGCTCGGCGCGACCACCCCGCTGGGCGGGGACGTCGCGTCGACCTGGGACGCCATGCTCGCCGGCCGCTCCGGGGTGGGTCCGCTCACCCAGGAGTGGGCCGAGCAGTTGCCGGTACGGATCGCCGCCCAGCTCGCCGTCGATCCGAGTGAGCTGATCGACCGGGTCAAGCTGCGCCGGCTGGACCGGTCCGAGGCGATCGCCCTGATCGCGGCGCAGCAGGCCTGGGCCGACTCGGGGCTGGCCGACTCCGGGTTGGACCCGGAGCGGCTGGCGGTCAGCGTGGGCTCCGGGATCGGTGGCGCGACCACCCTGCTCGCCCAGGACGACATCCTGGAGAAGTCCGGCCCGCGCCGGGTCTCCCCGCACACCGTGCCGATGCTGATGCCGAACGGCCCCGCCGCCTGGGTGGGGCTGGAGCTGGGCGCGAAGGCCGGCGTGCACTCGGTGGCCAGCGCCTGTGCCACCGGCGCGGAGGCGATCTCGCTGGGGCTGGACCTGATCCGCGCCGGCCGGGCCGACGTGGTGGTGGCCGGCGGCACCGAGGCGGTCATCCACCCGCTGCCGATCGCCGGGTTCGCCTCGATGCGGGCCATGTCGACCCGCAACGACGACCCGGAACGCGCCTCCCGCCCCTGGGACAAGGGCCGGGACGGGTTCGTGCTCGGCGAGGGTGCCGGGGTGCTGGTCCTGGAACGGGCCGACCACGCCGCCGCCCGGGGCGCCCGGGTGTACGCGCGGCTCGCCGGGGCCGGGGTCACCTCCGACGCGTACGACATCGTGCAGCCACACGCCGAGGGTGAGGGCGCGATCCGGGCGATCCGCAAGGCGATCGTCGACGCGGACGTGGCCACGTCGGACATCGTGCACGTCAACGCGCACGCCACCTCCACCCCGGTCGGGGACATGCTGGAGATCGGCGCGCTGCGGGCCGCGCTCGGTGACCACCCGGTGCTCTCCGCCACTAAGTCGATGACCGGGCACCTGCTCGGCGCGGCCGGTGCGTTGGAGTCGATCGCCACGATCCTGGCCATCCGGGACGGGGTGGTGCCGCCGACGATCAACCTGGACGACCCGGACGAGAACCTCGACCTGGACGTCGCCGCGCACAAGGCACGCCACCTGGAGGTCCCCGCCGCGCTGAACAACGCGTTCGGTTTCGGCGGGCACAACGTGGCGCTCGTCTTCACGCGGGCCTGAGCACGCACCACACCCGACGCCCCGGAACCGACGGCGCCGGGTGCAAGGAAGGGCCCCTTGTTAACACCCGGGTGTTAGCAGGGGGCCCTTCCTTGCACTGGATCAACCGGAAGACGCACCGCCGCCGTGCCGACGCCTGTCGGCCATCTTCGGATGTTAAAAAGGGGCCCCTCCTATGCAGGAAGCGATTGCAGGGGGCCCTTCCTTACACCGAGGAGCACGTCGTGGAAGCGACCGAGATCCGCAAGCTCGCCGCCCTGGAGGACAGCCACTGGTGGTACCGGGAACGGCGGGTGCTGCTGGGCCGGGCGCTGCGCCGGCTGGCCGCCACCGGTACGCGACCGGAGCGGGCGCTGGACATCGGGGCGGCCGGCGGCGGCAACACGCGGGTGCTGCGTGACCACGGGTGGCGGCCGGTGGCGCTGGAGTACAGCGCCGAGGGGGCCGAGGTGGCCCGGGAGCGGGGGCTGGCCGTGGTCCGGGCCGACGCCCGGCACCTGCCGCTGCCCTCGGCGAGCCTGGGGCTGGTGGTCGCCTTCGACATCCTGGAGCACGTCGACGAGGACCACCTGGCCGCCGCCGAGATCCGCCGGACGCTGCGGCCGGGCGGTACGGCGCTGATCGCCGTACCGGCCGACATGGCGCTCTGGTCGGCGCACGACGAGGCGGTCGGGCACGTCCGCCGGTACGACCGGGAGTCGCTGCGGGCGGTGACGGCCAAGGCCGGGTTGGTGGTGGACGAGTTGTGGAGTTGGAACGTGCTGCTGCGCCCGGTGGCGGCCTGGCGGCGGCGGACCTCCACCGGCAGTGACCTGGGCGGCGTGCCCACGGTGGTGAACCTGGGGCTGCGGGCGGTCGTCGCGGCCGAGCGGTACCTGCCGGTGCGTGGGCTGTCGGGGGTGTCGCTGATGCTGCGCGCCCACCGCCCCACCTGACACCGGCCCCCAGGCGACCGGGTACGGACTTGAGTCTCCAGCCGCTGGAGGGTCCAGGGTGAGGGGTGTGAACGACCGCACCGAGCTGTTCACCATCGGACAGCTCGCCCGCCGTACCGGGCTGACCGTCCGTACCATCCGGTTCTGGTCCGACGAGGGGCTGCTCGAACCGACCGACCGCTCGGCCGGTGGGTACCGGCTGTACGACGGTGCCGCCGTGGCCCGCCTGGAGCTGCTGCGTACCCTGCGGGAGCTGGGGGTGGGGCTGGCGCAGACCCGGGCCGTGCTGGACCGTCAGGCCACTGTCGCGGAGATCGCCGCCGCGCATGTGCGGGCCCTGGACGCCGAGATCAGGGCGCTGCGGCTGCACCGGGCGGTGCTGCGGTCGGTCACCCGACGTGCTGGCACGACCGAGGAGCTGAGACTCGTGAACGACCTGGCCCGCCTCTCCGCCCGGGAGCGGCAACTGA
The DNA here is from genome assembly GCF_001567585.1 of Micromonospora rosaria. Lineage (GTDB taxonomy): Bacteria > Actinomycetota > Actinomycetes > Mycobacteriales > Micromonosporaceae > Micromonospora > Micromonospora rosaria. Next base: position 62,523 of record NZ_LRQV01000018.1, on the reverse strand, counting down.
TCATCGACGACTTCGTGGCGGAGGTCTTCGCCGACCTGCCCACCGACTCGCCGGGCGCCGGCATCGCGCAGGCGATGCGGATGATGCCCGCCGAGCTGCCCGAGGACCCCACCGACGCCGAGGTGGACGCCTGGGTGGAGCTGGCCGAGCTGGTGCAGGACCCGGAGTTCCGTCGCCGGACCCGGGAGATGGCGGTGGCTGGCGCGGAGCAGGAGACCCCGCCGGAGCCGCTGCCGGACGTGACCCCCGCGCGGGAGGCTCTCGCCGCCGGGATCGCGCCGGACTCCCCCGCCGCCCGGGAGGTCGTCGACCGGCTCTTCCCCGGGATGCCCGCCGGGGAGCGGGTGGCGCTGGCCGACCGGATGGCCGTCTTCACCGACCGGCGGGTGGAGCGGTACTGGGAACTCGTCGGCGTGCTCCACCGGCGGCCGGCCTTCCCGCCCATGGTCCCGGCCGTGGAGTGGCTGATCGCCGCCCTGCGCGGACGGCGTGACTGATCGCCGCGCTGCGGGGACGGCGGGGCTGATCGCCGCAGCGGGCTGACGTCCTCGCGCCGGCTACCATCCTCGCGCCGTCGAATCATCGACGGAACCATCCACGAGGACGTGACATGTATCGACGCGTGGCCGCACTGGCCGCACTCGCCCTGATCCTGACCACCGGCTGCGCCACGGAGGCGGCCGATCCGCCGGCCTCCGCCGCCGGCGCCACCCCGGTGGTCGAGGGGCCGCCCTGGCACGACGAGATCAAGCCGGGGTCGGCGGGTACCACGGTCGGCGCCGGAGGTTCCGGCTGCGACCTGCCGGTCACCTTCTCGGTACCGGAGGAGATGAAGGCCAAGCGGATCGAGGTACCCCAGGGGGAGCTGGCGGCCGAGCTGGCGGAACTGATCCGACGGGGCGGGGCCGTCGCCGAGTGTGAGGTCGACGGCCGGCCGGCCGTGCCGGGTTTCTTCCAGGTGTGGACGGTCGACAAGCCGGGCGTGGCGCCCCGACCGGCCCTGGAGGCCTTCGTCGCCGCCGGCCACCAGCCCGGGGAGACGATGAACGGCGTCAGCCTGCCGGGGGTGACGGTCGCCGACGCGCAGTACCGGGACGTGCGGGCCGGGGCCCTCGACGCGGTCGAGGCGACCTGGACCATCACGAACACGCTGGTCGACGACGAGGCGAGGCGGGGGTGGGCGCTGGCGGTCCGGGCCGGTGACCGGACCGTCCTGCTGAGCGTCAACACCAGCCTGATCACCGAGCCCGGGGACGTGCTGCCCGGGTACCGGCTGGCCACCGGGACCCTCGCCGCCGCCGGCTGACGGGTGTTAAGAAGGGCCCCCTGCTCTACCGAAAGCGTTAACAGGGGGCCCTTCCTTACACCAGGGCGGCCTCGCGGGCCAGGGTGACCGCGCCGAGCAGGGCGGCCTGGTCGGGGAAGGCGGACAGGACCAGTTCGGGGCGGTGCGGCAGCACCTCGGCGAGCCGGTCGGCGAGCAGGCCCCGGATCAGGTCGCTGCCGGCCACCCCGCCGACCAGCACCACCCGCTGCGGGTCGAGCAGCAGGCAGCAGGTGACCAGGTGCCGGGCCAGTTCGTCGACCCGGGCCAGCAGCACGTCCCGGAACCGGCCCGGGTCGCCGGCCCGGTCGGCGAGACCGGCCGCCCCGCCGGGTACGCCCAGCTCGGCCGCGAGCCGGTCCAGCGCCCGGCCGGAGAACTCCAGCTCCAGCATGGTCCCGGGCCAGTGGGCGCCGGTGACCGCGTACCCGATCTCGCCGGCCGCGCCGCGGTGCCCGGCGACGACCCGGCCGCCGACCGTCACCGCCGCCGCGACGCCGGTGCCGATCCCGACCACCAGGCCGGGGTCGGCGTCGCGCAGCGCGCCGAGGCGCAGCTCGGCGAGGGCGGCGGCGTTCAGGTCGTTGTCCACCGCGACGGTACCCACGCCGAGCCGCTCCCGGACCGCGTCGGCCAGCCGCAACCGTTCCCAGCCGGGCACGTTCGGGGCGAGGTCGATGCCGTCGGGGCGGACCACCCCCGGCGAGGCGATGCCGGCGGCGGCCAGCCGGCCGCCGTGCGCGGCGACCAGCTCGGCGGCGAGGGTCAGGGCCCGCTCCAGGGCCTGCGGCGCACCGCGTTCGGCGTGCGTCGGCACCCGCTCGTGGGCCAGCAGCCGGCCCTGGCCGTCGGCCACCCCGACGGCCATCTTGGTGCCGCCAAAGTCGACGCCGAGCAGCAGCCCGCCCGGCGTGCCGGCCTGGACCGCCGACCGCCCCGCCACCTGGACGCCGGTCATCGGGCCATCGTCCCGGCGGTGTGGTCGAGGGCGGCGTCGGCGGCGGCGAGCCGGTCCCGCAGCGCGGCGAGCCGGCCGGTCACCGTGTCGAAGGTGCCGCGCAGGACGTCGACCTGGGCGCGGACGGCGGCTGTCCCGGGACCGTCGACCTGGGCCCGCGCCAGCACCAGGGCCGGGCGGACGGCGGCGGCGATCAGGTCGTCGACCGCGGCGTCGGCGAGCGGGCCGGTGAGCCCCTCGGCGGCCTCGCGGACCGTGGCGGCGGTCCAGGTCGCCGGGGCTCCGGCGCGGACCAGCCGGCCCACCACCGAGTGCGCGGCCCGGAACGGTACGCCGTGGCGGGTGAGCGCGTCGGCGGCGGCGGTCGTGGTGGCGCCGGAGGCGACGATCTCGTCCGCCGACGGTGGCTCCAGCGGCTCGATCTCGGCGAGGAAGCCGCCGAGCAGGGCGAAGAACCGGTCGCTGCGGTCGTTGCTCTCCCAGAGCCGGACCTGCACGTCGGTGGTGGCGTTGTTGGAGTCCTCCCACCAGGCCGCGCCGACGTTGTTCAGCACCGAGGCGGCGTCGGCGGCGGCCTGCCCGGCGTACGACACCAGGTGCTCCAGCACCACCGGGTTGCGCTTCTGCGGCATGATGCTGCTGCCCTGGGTGAAGTCGCCGGGGGTGGTGACCCAGCGCCAGCTCAGCCAGTCCATCAGGGTGCGGGCCAGCCGCGCCCCGGTGGCCAGCGCCTGGGCGTTGAGGGTGCCCACCCGGACCAGGTGGTCCGCGCCGGCCACCGCCTCGTACGAGTTGGTGACCACGGCGCGGAAGCCGAGCAGTTCGGCCACCCGGGCCGGGGCGATGTCCAGGTCGGTGCCGGCGAACGCGCAGGAGCCCAGCGGCGAGACGTTGAGCTGGTCGAGCAGGTCGGCGTAGGCGACCGCCTCCCCGGCGAGCGCCTCGGCGTACCCGCCGAGGGCGTGCCCGATGGTGGTGGGCTGGGCGGGCCGCCGGTGGGTGTACCCGGTGATCACCACGTCGGCGTACCGGTGGGCGCGGTCCAGGGCGACCGCGCCGGTGGCGAGCACCCGGTCGAGCACCCCGGCCACCTGGTCGCGCAGCAGCATCCGGAACACCCCGGCGTCGAGGTCGTTGCGGCTGCGGGCCATCTGCACGTCGAGTTCGGCGGTGGGGATCCCGCAGGCCGCCGCGAGCCGCTTCTCCACCAGGTAGTACGTGTCCTCGAAGCTGCCGTCGAAGGCCGGCGGCGCGGCGGGGTCGGCGCGCAGCTCGGCCAGTCCCCGCAGCAGCCGGGCACCCCGCTCGGCCGGGACCAGGCCCTGCTCGGTCAGCATCACCACGTGCGCCTGGCTGGCCCGCACCATCGCCGGGAAGAGGTACCCGACGTGGTGGTCGTAGGTGGGGCGCAGGTGGTGCCGCTGGTAGGTGGTCAGCGCGGGTGTGCTCATCAGGAGATCCTTACTTCCTTCCAGGCCGGGGCGGCACCGGTGGCCGCCCCGGCGGTCGGCCGGTCAGTCGCTCAGGCCGAGCAGTCGTTCGGCGTTCCCGGCGAAGATCGCGCGCAGGTGGTCGTCGGGCAGGCCCAGCTCCCGGCAGATCCGTAGCTGGTCGTCGAGGTAGCGGGTGACGTACCCGCGCGGGAACCAGGACGAGTCGCTGCCGAACACGATCCGGTGCGGGCCGATGGTCTCGTAGCAGCGCCGGAAGAGGTCCTCCAGCGTCAGCCGGTACGGCATCCAGCGCACCCACTGGTTGGAGCCGGAGGTGTCGACGTGGATGTTCGGGCAGCCCCAGGCGGCGAAGAGCAGGTCCTGCACGTGCTGCACGCCGAAGTGCGGCACCACCACGGTCAGCTCCGGGAACCGGCGGGCCATCCGGACCAGCTCGTCCGGGCCGCCGTACCGGCCGACGGTGAGGCCACCGGCACTGCCGTAGTGCCCGATGTGGATCAGCACCGGCACGCCCAGGCGCTGGGCGGCGCCCCAGAGCGAATCGAGGTCCTCGCCGTCGAGGGGTCCACGCAGCAGCGGGGCGAAGAGCTTCAGCCCGCGCAGTCCCCGTTCGGTCACCGCCCGGTCCAGCTCGGCGGCGGCCCCGGGGGCGTACGGGTCGTGGTGGGCGAAGCCGAGCAGCAGGTCCGGGTGCCGGTCGACCACGTCGGCGACGGCGTCGTTGCCGCCTCCGGTGACGAAGACCGCCTTGCGCACGCCGACCCGGCGCAGCTCCTCCGCCCACCGGTCGGCCTCGTCCCGCCAGTCCGGCGCGGGCGGTTCCGGGTCGGGGAAGCCCCACGCCTGCCGCCACGCGGTGGCGTACGGGGCGGAGGCGGCGGAGCGGACGGCCCGTTCGTGCGCCCCGCCCGGGTGCATCCCGGCGGCCTCCTCGCAGGCGTGGATCGTCTCGTCCGCGCCGATGCGGAAGTGCAGGTGGAAGTCGACGATCTCCAGTCCCCGGTCGACGGTCACGACGGCACCTCCGCGCCCGGGGTGGCCCCCGGCTCGGGCAGCGGGTCGGCGGTCGGCGGGGCGGGCGGCGGGGCGGCCACCCAGGCGGCGACGATCTCCCGCAGCCGGGCCCCGGCGACCTGCCGGACCCGGTCCCCGGCCGGCACGCTGGCCAGGGAGATGTGCCCGGACCAGCCCTGCCACGGGTCGGGCCGGGACTCCACCAGCACGTACGGGTGGGCCACCGGCAGCTTCGGCTTCGGCGGCAGGTCGGTGACCGCGTCGAGGCGTACCGCGTCGGGGTCGAACCCGAGCACCCCGGAGGTCTCGTACGCCCCGCCGTGGCCGCGCGAGGGCAGCTCGCCGTAGATCTCGCCGGTCTCCGTCGGGGTGACCAGCTGGAACCAGTTGACCAGCAGCAGGCTGGCCTGCCGGCGGCCGGAGACCCACTCCATGGCGGCCCGGACGGTGGACATGTTGGCGTCGTGGCCGTTGACGATCAGCAGCCGGCCGAACCCGGCGGCGACGATCCCCTCGATCACGTCGGCGAGGTAGCCGACGGCGATCTCCGGGCGGATCGCCACGGTGCCGGGCCAGGGCCGGGTCTGCCCGGGGCAGGCCGCGTACGGCACGGCGGGGAAGAGCACCCCGCGCGGGCCGCCGGGGCTGCGCCCGCTCTCGGCGGCGAAGCCCTCGGCGAGGATCAGGTCGGTGCCGAGCGGCAGGTGCGGGCCGTGCCACTCGACCGCCCCGACGGGCAGCACCGCGAAGTCCGCCCGCGCGGCGACCTCCGCCAGTTCGCCCCCGGGTACCCGGGTGACGGGCAGCAGTCCGCCGGCCTGCGGCCAGGTGGCGGTCACGCCGACCACCTCGCCGCTTCCCGGGACGCCGACCGGCCGTTCTGGAGCCGGCCGGAGATCACCATCACCACGAAGATCAGCACCACCTGGAGCATGCCGTACGCGGCGGCGGTGCCGATCTCGAACGAGTACATCCGGTTGTTGATCTCGACGGAGATCGGCGCGGTCTGCGAGGTGTAGATCAGCACCGAGGCGACGAACTCGCCGACCCCGTTGACGAAGGCGAGCAGCGCGCCGGCCGCCACGCCGGGCAGCATCAGCCGCAGGGTGACCGTGCCGAACGCCCGCCACCAGGAGGCGCCGAGGTTGCGGGCCGCCTCCTCCAGCGACGGGTCGATCTGGGCCAGCGTCGCCGAGCTGGAGCGGAACACCAGCGGCAGGAACCGCACGAAGTACGCCAGCGGCATGATCCAGAAGGTGCCGATCAGCACCTGCCCGAAGCTGAACGCGTTGCCGGTGCTGAACGCCGAGATCAGGTTGATCGCCACCACCGTGCCGGGCAGCGCCCAGGCCAGCATGACCGCCACGTCCAGCAGCGCCCGGCCCCGGAAGTCCAGCCGGCGCACCGCGTAGGCGATCAGCACGCCGACCACCACGCAGCCGACGGTCGCCAGCAGGCTCATCTGCAACGAGTTGAGGATCGGCTGGAACGCCTTCGGGTCAGAGAAGATCGTGACGAAGTTCTGCCAGGTGTACGCCGACGGGATCACCTCGGTGGTCCACGAGCCGTCCGCGCTGAACGCGACCAGGGCGATGGTGCCCACCGGGGCGAGCAGCACCACGGTGGCCAGGATCGAGGCGGCCAGCGCGGCCCACTTGCCGAACGGGTTGGTGATCTCCCGCCGGTGCGCGGCGACACCCTTGGACTGCGAGCGGTAGCTGCGCCGCCCCTCGTACCAGCGCATGCCGAGCAGGAACAGGATCGACACCACCGCCAGCACCGAGGCGTAGGCGGAGGCCATCGGCAGGTCGCCGTTGGTGCGGTTGATGTAGATCTGCATGGTCATCGTGCGGTCCACCCCGAACAGCAGCGGGGCGGTGTACGACGCCAGCGAGGTCATGAAGACCAGCAGGGACGCCGAGACCAGCGCCGGGGTGAGCATCGGCAGCAGCACCGTGCGCCAGACCCGTACCCGGCCCGCGCCGAGGTTGTAGGCGGCCTCCTCCACCGAGGGGTCCATCCCCGCCAGGGCGGCGGAGGCGGCCAGGTAGAAGAACGGGTACATGGTGAAGGTGTGCACCACCAGCACCCCGGCGATGCCGGTGAACGGCAGCACCGGGTTCTCGGTGCCGAAGAGCTGCTGGAGGCCGCGCGGCAGGATGCCGGTCTCGCTGTAGAGGAGCTGGAACGAGATCGCCCCGATCAGCGGGGGCAGCGCCGCCGGCACCAGGATGATCGCCTCGATCAGCCGGCGGCCGGGGAACTGGAAGCGCTTGAGCAGGAACGCCATCGCCACGCCGACGATGCCGCAGAGCAGCACGCTGGCCGCCGAGATGAGCAGGGAGGTGAGCAGCGAGGAGCGGGCCACCCCCTCGCCACTGAGGAACTCGGTGTAGTTGGCCACCCCGTCCACCCCGACGCTCTCGGCGAAGGTGGCGAACATGGGCTGGACGACGTACCCGAAGAGGATCAACGCCAGCGGGAAGACCAGCACGTACGGGAACCAGCGCGAGCTGGCGCCCCCGGAGAGCCGGTCGGCGAGGCGGGGCCGGCGGTCCCGCCCGGAGGGGGTCGGTTCCCCGGTGACCGGGGGGACGGTGGCGGCGGTCGGGGCGGCTGTCACGGTCGCACCACCCACATCCGCTCCCGGGTCAGCCGCAGCCCGACCTGGTCGCCGACGGCCAGCCCGGCCGGTACGTCGATCGCGGCCACCTGCACCGACTCGCCGGCCACGTCCACGATCAGGTTGGTGGCCATGCCGGTGAACTCCAGCTCGGTCACCCGGCCGGGCAGCGCCCCCGGCTCGGTGGTCGAGGTGAGGCCGATGTGCTCGGGGCGGACCGACACCAGCGCGGTCTCCCCGGCGCGCAGGCCGTGCCCGACCGGGGCGGCGACCACGGTCTCGCCGCCGTCGGGCAGCCCGACGGTCACGCTGTCGTCGGTGCCGCCGGTCACCGGCAGGGAGAGCACGTTGCTGCGGCCGATGAAGCGGGCCACGAAGGCGGTCGCCGGCCGGTGGTAGATCTCCCGGGGGGCGCCGATCTGCTGCACCCGGCCGGACTCCATCACCGCGATCCGGTCGGACATCGCCATCGCCTCGGCCTGGTCGTGGGTGACGTAGATGGCGGTCGTGCCGCTCTCCTTCTGGATCCGCCGGATCTCCGTGCGGGTCTCCTCGCGCAGCTTGGCGTCGAGGTTCGACAGCGGCTCGTCGAGCAGCAGGGTACGGGGCCGGATGACCAGGGCGCGGGCCAGCGCCACCCGCTGCTGCTGGCCGCCGGAGAGCTGGTCGATGCGCCGCCCGCCGTACCCGGCGAGGTGCACCTGGCCGAGCGCCTCCTCGACCCGCCGCCGCGCGTCGGCCCGGCCCACCTTGCGGATCTTCAGGCCGTACGCGACGTTCTGCGCGACGCTCATGTGCGGGAAGAGGGCGTAGTTCTGAAACACCATGCCGGTGTCGCGCTTGTTCGGCGGGCGCCGGGTGACGTCCTCCGCGCCGAACCTGATCCGCCCCGACGTGGGGAAGTAGAACCCGGCGACCATGCGCAGGGTGGTGGTCTTGCCGCAGCCGCTCGGGCCGAGCAGGGTGAAGAACTCACCAGCGGCGATGGTGATGTCGACGTCGTCGACGGCCGCGGTGTCGCCGGCGCGGGCGAACCGCTTGCTCACCGACTCCAGCGTGACATCGATCATGATGTCCTCCTTCGTGTGCTGCCGGCGACTGGAAGGAAGGGCACCTTCTTAACGCCTCCGGTCGAGAAGGTGCCCCTTCTCACGTGGTCAGGCCGTCGGATGACGCCGGGTGCGCGGCGGTCGGCCCCGCACCCGGCGTCGCTCCGGTCAGCCCTTGTTCTTGATCTGGCTGTTCCAGTGGTTGATCCACTCGGTCTCGTTCTTGGCGATGACGTCCCAGTCGACGTTCATCGGCTTGAGGTCGAGCTGGGCCAGCCACTCGGGCTGGTCGGCGATCTCCACGGCCGGGATCTGGTAGTAGTCCTTGGCCAGGTCGGCGCGGAGCGTGTCGTCGAAGAGGAACTCGATGAACTTCTGCGCGCCCTCGCTGTTGCCGCCCTTGACCGCGGCGAGGCCGTCGACCAGCACCGGGGCGCCGGAGGCCGGCATCACGAAGCCGAACGGCATGTTCGACTGGTTGGCCTGCAGCAGCACGTCCTGGAGGTTCCAGGCGCTGAGCACGCCCTGCTCCCGGGAGAGCTTCAGGTACAGGTCGGCCGGGTTGGCCGCGTACGAGCCGGTGTTGGCGTCGAGCCGCTTCAGCCAGTCGTACCCGGGCTGCGGGTTGCTGCCGTCGGGCGACAGGCGCTGGATCATCGAGGCGTAGATCGACCGCATGGTGCCGGACGCGGCCACGTCCCGGATGATGATCTTGTCTTTCCACTGCGGGTCGAGCAGGTCGTCCCAGTCCTTCGGCGCCTGCTCCGGGGTGAGCGCCTTGTTGTTGTACATGATCACCTCGGGGAGCAGGATCTCCCCGAACCAGCGACCCTCGGGGTCCTTGTACTGCGCGTCCATCTTCTCGGCGAAGGACGGCTGCCACGGCTCCAGCAGGTCCTCGGCCGCGCCGGAGGCCAGGCCCTGCTGGGTGCCGCCCCACCAGACGTCGGCCTGCGGGTTGGCCTTCTCGGCCCGGACCCGCTCCAGGATCTCCTGGGCGCCGATGTTGAGGATCTCGACCTTGCCCTGGTACTCGGGGTACTTCGCGGTGAACTTCTCCACGACGAAGTCGGCGACCTTCTTGTCGCGCGCGGTGTAGATGGTGATCTGCTCGGCGCCGCCGCCGTTGCCGCTGGCCGCGTCGTCCGAGTCGCCCGTGCCGCAGGCGGTGCCGGCGGCGAGCACGGTGGCGAGGGCTCCGGCGAGGAGAATCCGACGTCTCATGGGTGGTACCTCCGAGGGGAAAGGGGTCGTTCAGGGGCTGGGAAAGACTCAGGGGCTGGGCAGCAGGGCGGGCAGGCCGGCCGCCGCCGCGGCCAGGGCGTAGCTGACCGCGCCGTGCAGCACCGCCCGGTCGCCGAGCACCGCCCGGCGGACCTCGGTGGCGGCCGGCGCGGTCGCGGTGACCAGGGTCTGGAGGCGGTCGACGGCGGCGTCGTCGAGGTCGGCGGCGGCCCCGCTGAGCAGGACCCGGCCGGGGTCGATCACGCAGACGCAGGAGACGATCAGCCGGGACCAGGCGGCCAGCACCTCGTCGAGGTACGCCGCCGCCCGCCCGTCGGTGCGGGCCAGCTCGACCAGGGCGGCCACCGGCGCGTCCGGCCGCCGCCCGGGGGCCAGCGCGACGACCCGCTCGGCGACGGCGTTCTCCGACCAGCGGGCCTCGAACGGGCCGATCCCGTCGTGCCCCCGGTCGGCCGGGTCCAACGGCAGGAAACCGACCTCCCCGGCGGCCCCGCCGGAGCCCCGGCGCACCTGGCCGTCGAGGACCAGCCCGGCGCCGATGCCGTCGGCGACGTGCAGCAGGAGCAGGTCGGCGACGTCGCTGCCGGCCCCGGCGGCGTGCTCGCCGGCGGCCATCAGGTTCACGTCGTTGTCCACCACCACCGGCACCCCGAGGTGCCGCTGGACCGACTCCCCTATCGGCCGCCCCTCCACCAGCCCCACCGAGGGGGCCAGGCGGACCGCGCCGCCGGAGGAGACGCCGGGCGCCGCGATGGCGACCCCGCGCAGCGCCGGCAGGCCGTCGCCGGCCAGTTCGGGTACGGAGCGGCAGATGGTGTCGACGATGTCCCCGGCGAGACGGATGGTCCGGTGCGCGACGACCGTCCCGTCGCTGTCGGCGATCTCGCAACTGATCCGGGCCGGCTCCAGCGAGACGGCGGCGACCAGTTCGGCGCGGGGGTTGAACTCCAGCATGGCGCGGGGCCGGCCGGCGCGGGAGGTGCCGGGGCCGCGTTCGATCAGGTACCCCTCGGCGATCAGCTCCCGCACGAGGGGGGTGAGCGTGGCGGGGCTCAGCCCGGTGAGCTCGGTCAGCTCGGCGCGGGAGAGCACCCGCACCTGGCGGGCGGTGGAGATCACCGAGAGGCGCTTGATCTCCTTCGACCGCTCCCGGCTCACCGGGCTCGTTGGTGGCATCACCACGTCAGTCACACTTCCTTCCTACGGCGAACGAACTATCGAGTCAAGTAACGAATGGGTCTCGGATCTTCGCCAGCACGGCACTGAGCAGCGGAAACATCGAGGGAGGCCGAGCCCCAGCCCCGGAGGGCGGGAGGGTCAACCCACCGATCCGGCCGGGATTTATTTCTTCTGCGAATGAAGAAAAACGGAAAAGAGCATTGACGAGCGGCCTTGATCATCCCTAGCGTCACCGGGCGAAGGCCTTCCAGTGTGTACGGACTCCCGTACCGCTGCGTACCCGGCCGGGCGCTCCCACGCGGTGCGCCCGGCCGGTCCCGTCAGCGATCCGACCACCCCACCACGGCGGCTCGCGCCCTGCCGCGACCGTCCACCGTGGACGCTGATCGGACCTCGCACCCGGAAGGATCTGCATGCGAACACCGAGATTCCTCCTACCCGTGGCCCTGGCCCTGACCCTGGCCGCGACCCCCGGCACCGCCCTGGCCGCGCCGGCCGCCCAGGCCGAGCGTCCCCGCGACGCCGTCGACCTCGACGTGCTCTTCGTCAGCGCCCACCCCGACGACGAGGCCTCCAGCCTCGCCACCCTCGGCCAGTGGAAGGAGAAGCACGGCGTCAAGGCCGGCGTCGTCACCATCACCCGGGGCGAGGGCGGCGGCAACGCCATCGGCCTGGAGGAGGGCCCGCCGCTGGGCATCATCCGCGAGCGCGAGGAGCGCACCGCGATCGGCCGGGCCGGCGTCGAGCACCTCTACAACCTGGACCGGGTCGACTTCTGGTACACCGCCTCGGCGCCGCTGTCCGAGCAGATCTGGGGTCACGACGAGACCCTGGCCCAGATCGTGCGGATCATCCGGACCACCCGGCCCGAGATCATCATGACGATGAACCCGTCCCCCACCCCGGGCAACCACGGCAACCACCAGCAGGCCGCCCGGTTCGCCGCCGAGGCGTTCCACGCCGCCGCCGACCCGAAGGCCTTCCCGGAGCAGTTGCACCAGGAGGGGCTGAGCCTGTTCCGGCCGGCGAAGTTCCTGCGTACCGGGGGCACCGGCACCTCCTCGACCGGCCCGGGCTGCGCCACGAGCTTCCGCCCGACGGTCCCCACCGACCAGGTCTTCGGCATCTGGGAGGGCACCCCGAGCGCGTCCGGCAAGACCTGGGCGGAGATCGAGGTCGACGCCCGCCGGGACTACGTCACCCAGGGCTGGGCGAACACCGCCGCCGCCCCGACCAACCCGGCGAACATGCGCTGCGACTTCTACACCCTGGTCGACAGCCGGGTCCCGTACGACCCGACGGACACCTCGCCGGAGGCGATCCTGCGCGGCTCGGTCCTGCCGTCGGTCAAGGGCGGGCTGCGCCGGGGCACCGAGCTGTACCTGACCACCGACCGGTTCGACGTCGCCCCCGGCCAGACCATCGAGGTGACCGCCCACGTCCGGTCGGCCGCCGACCAGACGATCGAGGTGCCCCGGGTCGCGCTGCGCGCCCCGGACGGCTGGACCGTCCGTACCGTCACGGGCGTCGGCGCGTCCGTCCCGGCCGGCAAGGTCCGCAAGGCCGTCTTCAGCGTCACCGTGCCCGAGGGCGCCGACACCGGCGTGCAGAAGCTGCTCACCGCCACCCTGACCACCAAGGGCCAGGGCACCGGCACCACCGACGAGGCGGTCCGGGTGGTCGCCGACGTGCGGGGCACCCTGGAGGCGCTGCCCGAGGTGGGGCTGTTCCGCACCTGGGCCGCCGAGGGCGGGTACGGCCAGCTCGACACCCTGATCAAGCCGGTGCTCACCGTCGGCTCCGGCGGCAGCCGGGAGGTCACCGTCGACCTGCGCAACCACGGCACGACCCCGCAGAGCGGCACGGTCACCCTGGGCCTGCCGGAGGGCTTCACCGCCGACGCCGCCACGAAGAGCTACACCGACCTGGCGGCCGGCGCCACCGGCGCGGTCACCTTCACCGTGACCAACAGCGACGACACCCTGCCGACCGCGAACGAGGGTGGCGTCAACGGTGACTACGACCTGACCATCACCACCACCAGCAGCACCGGCAGCACCGTCGAGACCGGCGCGCTGGAGATCGTGCCGACCACCGAGATTCCGCACGCCGGCCACAACCACGCGGTGGACGGGGTGGCGAGCGAGGGCGAGTACCCGGGCGAGGAGCTGGACTTCTCCCGGATCTGGGAGGGGCAGGCGGTCACCCCCGCCGACGCCTCGGCCAAGGGCCGCATCGCCTGGACCCAGGACGCGCTGAAGGTCTTCGTCGAGGTCACCGACGACGTGCTCGGCCGCAAGGTGGTCCCGCAGGACTGCAAGCGGCAGCGCCGGACCGACAGCATCGAGATCATCGTCGACCCGAAGGGGAACTCCTCGGACACCTCGACGGTGTTCAAGGCGGGCATCTTCCCGATCACCGACGACCCGGCCAACGGCAACCCGCCGTGCTGGCAGCGCGACGCCGACAACCGGCAGGGTCCGGGCGAGCAGACCGCACCCGGCATGCAGGTGGTCAGCAAGGTCAGCGAGCCGTACACCGGGTACACCATCGAGGCGAGCATCCCGTTCGACGTGCTGCCCGACGCGGTGGACCCGCAGCGGATGGGCTTCAACGTGCTGGTCTACGACTCCGACACGCAGGACCTGTCGTCGCAGTCCCGGCTCGGCTGGTCGACCTTCACCGGCGTCCGGGCCGACCCGTACCGGTACGGCCTGGCCACGCTGCCCGGGTACACCCCGCCGCAGCGGGAGCCGAGCGCCCCGGTCTTCCCGGACACCGCCGCGCGCAGCGTGCACAGCCCGCAGACCCTCGCCCAGTCGGCGCTGGACGGGGTGGCTCCGGCCGCGGTCCGGAAGCTGCCCGCCGGTGCCCTCACCGTGACCGGGGTCCGGACGGTCAGCGGCGGGATCGAGGTGACGGTGAGCGCCGACCGGCGCGGCACCGCGTACCTGTACGCCTGGGACGGTGACACCTCGCGCGGCAGCCGCAGCGTCGACCTGCGCACCGACCGCCCGGTCAACGTGCTGATCCCGGTGGACGGGGGCAACCCGGCCCGGGTGCTGGCCGCCTTCGAGGCCGGCAACGGCAGTGGCGCCCTGGCTCAGCAGGTGATCGTGCGCCGCTGACCCGGCACCGGGCGGGACGGTGGTGGCGGACGGGACCAGCCGCCGCCGTCCCGCCCGGCCGGTCCACGCCGCCCCCGCCGCCGGCGGGGGCGGCTGCGGTTCAGCGCAGCCGGTAGACGGCCATCCGGGTGGTGTCGTACCGCAGGTCGGCCAGCTCGGGCAGGTCCGGCGACTCCAGCTCCACCGAGCGGTCCACCACCAGCCAGCGCACCCCGTACCGGTCGCGCAGGTCGGCCAGGCCCGCCTCGGTGGGCGCGGTGAACGCGGCGTCGTTGGCGCGCAGCCGGTCGGGGTCCCAGAACGCCGCGTACGGGCCACCGGGCCGGCCCACCATCCGGGGCGCGAACGCCCACCCCTCCACCAGCACCGACCGTTCGGCGTACCCGCTGAGCCAGAACGAGCGGGCGTCGCACCACCGGTCGTCCACCACCCGCCAGCAGTGCACGTTGGTGGCGAGCACGTCCCCGGGCGCGCTGTGCGCCCGGACCCAGCGGGCCGCCTCCACCCGTGACGCCGGCATCGGCACCACCGCGTACGCCCCGCCGTTGGGGTAGGTGCGGGCCGCGGCGGCGTCCAGCACCAGGCCGGGGGCGCCGGCCACCAGGACGCCGGTGAGCAGCACCGCCCCGCCCCGACCGGCCAGCCCCGGCCAGCGGCCCACCAGCGCCGGCCAGCCCAGCGCCAGCAGCAGCGCCAGCAGGGTCAGCACCGCCGCCCAGACCAGCAGCGGCAGCACCCCGCCGTACCCCTGGGTCGGCCCGCTCGCCGGGAACCGCCACTGGTACGCGGTGAGCAGCACCGCGAAGCCGGCCGCCGCCCCGACGAGCAGCAGCCGCCCGCGCCGCGCCAGCCCGGCCCGGTCCACCACCTCCGCCCAGCCCCAGGCGGAGAGGATCACCCCGAAGGTGAACCCGGCCCGCAGGAAGTACTGGTTGCTGCTGCCCGGGTGGGCGACCAGCAGGTACACCGCCGGCCCGGCGAGCGCCCCGCCGAGCAGGAACACCTGCACCGGCTCCGGCCGCCAGCGGCGGTACCGCAGCACCGCCACCGCGCCGGCCAGCCGGAGCTGGAGGTTGAGCAGGAAGGCGACGAGGACCACCAGCCAGAGCAGCCCGGTCACCGCCGCCGGGCGGTCGACGCCGTCGCCGACGTACCCGCGCAGGCCGGCGAGGGGCTCGACGGTGACCCCGTGGCTGACGAAGGCGAAGAGCACAGCGGTGGCGAAGAGCTGCGCGGCCAGGGTCAGCCCGGCGGCGGCGAGCACCGCCCGGGGCAGCCGCCGCCGGGTCGCCGTCAGCACCACCGCGACCAGGCCGAGCGCGGCCAGCACCACCGGCACCGAACTGGCCTTCGCCCCGGTCGAGGCGGCCAGGAAACCCGCCGCGAGCGCCCACGCCCCCCGCCCCAGCGGCGGGACGGTCACCCCCCGGGCCCGGCCGACGACCTCCCCGAGGGCGGCGAGCAACGGCAGCAGCAGCACCCAGCTGTACGTCATCGACGGGCTGCCCCAGACGATGAAGGTGACCTGGGTGCCGAAGAGCTGCCGCAGGCCGTTCTCGTAGCCGAACTCGCCGACGGCGAACATCAGCACGGCGGCGGCCACCCCGGCGTACGGCCGGCCGGTGATCCGCCAGCCGACCACCGCGACCAGCACCACGGCCAGCGCGCAGAGCGCCGGTACGGCCAGCCGGAAGAAGACCGTGGGCAAATCGACGCCGCTGACCAGGCTGCTCGCCGCGAGGTGGGCGAAGCCGAACCAGTGGTAGTGCAGCGGCTCGCCGGCCACCTGCGGCACCTGCGGCGGCATCTGGTGGGTCGCCGCCCCGGCGATGGAGAGCTGGAACGCCAGGTCGATGTACTGCGCCTGACCCTCCTCGGTGGGCAGCACCGGGTTGACCCGCAGGAACGACTCGACCAGATAGAGAGTGAACCCGGCCAGCACCGCCGTCACCGACCAGGCCCAGCCGGCCGGCACCCGGGCGTACCCGGTCGGCCGCCAGTGCCGGCGCAGCCCGGGTACCGCCGCGAAGGGCAGCACCACGGCCAGCGGCCAGAGCCGCAGCCAGCCGGGCGCGCCGAGGCCGACGGTCACCGCCCAGGCGGCCAGTTCCAGCACCAGCCCGAACGCCGCCCCCATGGCCAGGTCCTCGACCAGGGTGTGCGGGCGGCGACGCAGCGCCCGGTAGACGAGGGTGCCGGGCAGGAGAACGGCCAGCAGCGCGTACCCGGTCCACCGGGCCAGCGCCACCGGCGGCGTGCCGGTGGCCAGCAGGGCGGTGGCGACCACGGCGTACCCGACGAGGGCCGGCGCCCAGCGGACCGGGCCGGGCCGGGGCCGGGCGGCGGTGGTCGGGCCGGGGGCGGCCCCGGTGGCGAGCGCGGTCACCGCAGGCTGTCGGCCAGCTCGACCGGGGAGCCGCTGGCCCGGTCACCGACGGTGTCGCCGGCCTGCTCGTCGGCGGTGTCGCCGGCGACCAGGTACGCGGGGCGGGCCTGCACGGCGGTGTAGATCCGGGCCACGTACTCCCCGAGCAGCCCCAGGCAGAGCAGTTGCACCGCGCCGAGGAAGAGCACCGCCACGTAGAGCGAGGGCCAGCCGGTCACCGTGGCCCCGGCGGCCCAGGCGGCCACCGCCACCACCAGCAGCACCCCGCAGACCGCCACCCCGGCCAGCCCAAGCCAGGTGGCGACGCGCAGCGGCGCGGCGGAGAAGCTGGTGACGCTCTCGGCGGCCAGCCCGGCCATCCGGGACAGCGGGTACTTGGTCCGCCCGGCGGCGCGTTCGGCCCGCTGGTAGGTGACCTCTCCGCTGGGGAAGCCCAGCCAGGGCACCACCAGCCGGAGCACCGGGGCCCGCTCGGGCAGGTCCCGCAGCGCCGCCACCACGGCCCGGCTGAGCAGCCGGAAGTCGCCGGCCTGGGCGGGCACCTGCTTGCCGACCAGCCGCCGCATCAGGCGGTAGTAGCCGGTCGCGGTCCAGCGTTTGAACACGGTGTCCCGGCTGCGGTCCGCGCGGACGCCGTAGACCACGTCCAGCCGCTCGGCGCGGGCCCGGCGCAGCATCTCCGGGATCACCTCGGGCGGGTCCTGGAGGTCGGCGTCGAGGCTGACCACGTACGCCCCCCGGGCCCGGAACACCCCGGCGAGCAGGGCCGCCTGGTGTCCACTGTTGCGGCGCAGCCGCAACACCCGTACCTGGGGCCAGTCCGCCCGCAGCCCGGTCAGCCGGGCCGGAGTGCCGTCGGTGCTGCCGTCATCCACCGCCACCACCTCGTACGGCTCGGCCAGTCCGTCCAGGGTGGCCCGCAGCCGGTGGGCGAGCAGCGGCAGCACACCCTCCTCGTTGAACATCGGGATCACCACGGAGAGCGTCGGCTCCGGTCCGGTCACGGCGCTCGCCCCCCGGTTCGGCTGGCTGGCGGACAGCCGAACGCTACCAGCGGGCCCGGCGTCGCGGCGGGTCCCGCGCCGGCCCCGCGCCGGTCAGTCGCCGCAGGTGGTGGCGGGCAGGCCGGCGACCTTCACCGGGGACCGTCCGGTCGGCTCCGCCTTGCCGGCCAGCACCCGGGCCAGCCCGGTCATCGACGCCCGGCTCGACGAGTACGTCGCCAACAGCACCGGGGACGTCGCCCGCGCCAGCAGGTACGGAGTGTCCATGGCGACCGTGACCGCCGCGCCGGAGCGCAGGTCAGCGGTCCCGTCGCCGTACCCGACCAGGTGCACCACCCGGCCGCCCCGGGGCACCACCTCGACCCCCGCCGCCGTCAGCGCCTCGGTGAGCACCCGCCGGGTGCCGTCCCGGCCGCCGGAGGAGGTGACGGTGACCGGGCCGAGCACGGGTGCCGGGCCGCACGGGCCGCGCAGCACGGTGACCGCGGCGGTGGCGAGCTTCTCGGCGGCCTGCCGGTGCGCCGGGGCGTTCAGCGTGTCGAGGGCCGGGGTGGGGCGGTCGGCCAGCCGGAACTTCATGGTGAGCACCCGGGTGGCCGCCTCGACCAGGCGGTCCCGGGGCAGCGATCCGTCGCGCAGCGCGGCCAGCAGCCCGTCGTACGCCTTGGTGACGTTCGGCGGCATCAGGATGAGGTCGTTGCCGGCGGTGAGCGCCCGGACCGCCGCCTCCCCCGGCGACCACTTCTGGGCCGGCGCCATGTTCATCCCGTCGGTGATCACCACGCCCTGGAAGCCGAGCTGGCCCCGGAGCACGTCGGTGAGGACCGTGCGGGAGAAGGTCGCGGCGGTGCCCGGGTCCACCGAGCGGACATCGAGGTGGGCGGACATCACGGCGAGCGCACCGGCGTCGATGCCGGCGGTGAACGGCGGCCAGGCCTCCTTCGCCAGCTTCGCCTTGCTCTGCCCGAGCACCGGCAGCTCCGTGTGCGAGTCGTCGGCGCTGTGCCCGTGGCCCGGGAAGTGCTTGACGGTGGCCCCGACCCCGGCCGACTGCAACCCCCGCACGGCCGCGCCGACCTGCTTCGCCGCCCGCTGCGGGTCGGCCCCGAAGGACCGCGAGCCGATCACCGTGCTGCGGCTGACCAGCACGTCGGCGACCGGGGCGAAGTCCAGGTTGATCCCCATCGCGGCCAGCTCGGTGCCGGCGGCCCGCCAGGCGGCCTCGGTCAGCGCCGGGTCGTTCGCGGCCCCGGCGGCCAGCGCGCTGGGCAGCAGGGTCACCCCCTGGGTGACCCGGGTGACCACGCCGTACTCCTGGTCGGTGCCGATGAGGAAGGGCGCCGCGCCGGCCGGCAGCTTCCCCGCCGCCGCGCGCAGCCCGTCGGTCAGCTCGCGGACCTGCTTCGGGTTGTCGACGTTGGTGGTGGCCTGGTTGCCGGCGGTGGGGTCGTCGGCGGTGAAGCCGACCAGGATCAGCCCGCCCAGCCGGTACTTGGCGATCATCTCGGCCGGGGTGTCGACGCCGGCCAGCGCGCGGTTGCCGGCCGCCGAGCCGGCGGAGACCGTGGTCGCCGAGTCGCCGTAGGCGTACGCCATCAGCACCTGCCCGACCAGGTCCTCGTCACCGAGCGTGGCGACCAGGTCGGCGGCCCGGCCGGCCGGGTCGGCGGCGGCGTCCGGGGTGGGGGTCGCCGCCGCCGACGACGAGGTCGGCTCCGGTGACGGGGCGGCAGGGCGGTGCCGCTCCCCCGCGCAGCCCGTGGCGAGCAGCAGCGTCAGGGCGACGAACGCGACCCCGAGGCGGCGGGGCAGGGCGGGGCGGGTGGCGGGCGGCGGGGTGGCGTGGCGCGGGGAGGTCGACACGCCACCCATCCCAACAGCTCATCCCTTATCGGGGCAAGTCACCCCCGGCACCGGGGACGCGGGTGAGCCGACCCCGGCGAGCACGGGGAACGCCCCACCGGGCGGGGCGACTCAGCCGACCCGGGTGAGCAGGGTCACCGGGGCCCCGTCCCCGGCGTGCCGGTACGGCTCCAGTTCGGCGTCCCAGGCGGTGCCGAGCGCCTTGTCGAGGGCGTGGGCCAGCCCCTCGGGGGCCCGGACGGTCGCCATGATGCTGCGCAGCCGGTCCTCGCCGAGCTGGATGTCCCCGGCGGCGCCGACGGTCGCCCGGAACAGCCCCCGGCCGGGCACGTGCATGAACCGCTCCCCGTCGGCCCCCGGACTCGGCTCCTCGGTCACCTCGAAACGGATCATGGGCCACTGCCGGAGGGCAGCAGCCAGTTCGGCGCCCGTCCCCGGGCGACCGGTCCACCCGCACTCGGCGCGCCGGGCGCCGGGGTCGACGGGCTGGGCTGTCCACTGCAGGTTGACCGGCGCGGCAAGGACGCGCGCGATCGCCCACTCGACGTGCGAGCACACGGCGAGCGGGGTCGAGTGGACGTATACGACGCCACGCGTTGGCACGGTGACCTCCCGGAGAGCGAGGTGCGTCTTCCCCTACGACCTCGCGTCCACCGAATGGTCTGCGAAGACATGATGACTGCTGTGACGGATGGTGCGCCAGGGAATCGGAAAATTCGCGGTCCGGAATAGTCCCACCCGACGGGGTGGTTACGCACGTTTGGGACAGGCCGTGGGGACCGTCCGGGGTCCACGGTCGTGTAGAGTTTCCTCGGCGGTTTATGCCGCCGCACATCTTCGGTGGGTCGAGGTCCGGGCTCCTCCCGGGCGTCACGCGCCGTAGCCCCCGGACGACGTCCCGTCCTCCCGTACGTCTCACAAGGAGCACCTCCGTGGCGAGCAACACCTCAAAGACCGCGCGCGCGTCCGTCCGGGCCGGCCAGGCTGGCCAGGGTGGCGCCCTCAGCGTGCTGGGCGAGTTCAAGTACCTCATCCCGCTCAACGGCGGCAAGCACGCCTACGTCCGGAACCTGACCAACGGCAAGACCGCGCACCTGCGGACCGACTCCGAGGCCTTCGTCGAGGAGATCCGCACGCTGGCCACCGCCGGCCACGCCGCCAAGATCCGCGCCGAGATCGCCACCCTCGCCGCCGCCCACCCGGGCCACGGCTGGGACGACACCGAGAAGCGCCTCGTCGAGGCCGGCGTCTTCGAGGGCTGAGCCCTCCCGGGGGCGTCCCCGCCCTCACCCGCACCGCCCCAGTACCGCCCGTCGGCCGCGCCGGCGGGCGGTACTGTCGTGCCCGTCCGGGGCGGGGACGCGCCCGGCTTCCGGCCACGGGGGCACGGCCCCGGCCCGGCGGGCGGCACACCGCGGAGGTGTTCCTGACGGGTGTCCCGCTCGGCCGCAGGACGTCCACCCACCGATGTCCCGGGTGTTCCGGGCCGCCGACCGGCAAGGCCGTGACATGCGCCGGGGGCGCTGCCCGTAGTCTCACCCGGTCGCCCGGCACACCGCCGGCGCGCCCACCGCGGCTCCGGCCGCCGTGCCACGGGAGCTTGCTGCGTTGACCGACCACACCAGCCTCGACCGGGAGATCGCCGTCGAGCAGCGGCAGCTTGACCGGGTGTACGCCCGGCTGGCCGAGCTGCGCCGGGCGGCGGCCCGCGCGGAGCGCGACGGGTACCGGCTGGCCCGGGTCGGCACCTTCGGCGCGCTTGTCGAACGGGACGCGATGGTGTTCCACGCCGCGCAGCGCCGGCACCTGCTCGACGCCGAGCACGAGGGGCTGGTCTTCGGCCGGCTGGACCTGCGCGAGGGCCAGACGCTGTACGTCGGGCGGCTCGGCGTCCGCGACGAGAACGCCGAGACGCTGGTGGTGGACTGGCGGGCCCCGGCGGCCGAGCCGTTCTACCGGGCCACCCCGGCGGCTCCGCTGGGCGTGATCCGGCGGCGGACGATCCAGTCGTCGGACGAGCGGGTCACCCGGATCGAGGACGACCTGCTCGACCCGTCCGCCGCCCCGGCGGAGATGACCGTGGTGGGCGACGGCGCGCTGCTGGCCAGCCTGTCGAAGGCGACCGGGCGCGGGATGCGGGACATCGTCGCCACCATCCAGCGCGAGCAGGACGAGGCGATCCGCTCCCCCGGCTCCGGGGTGACCATCGTGTCCGGCGGCCCCGGCACCGGCAAGACGGCGGTCGCCCTGCACCGGGCCGCGTACCTGCTCTACTCCGACCGCAACCGGTACGCCGGCGGCGGCATCCTGGTGGTCGGCCCCTCCTCGGTCTTCGTCGAGTACGTCGCGTCGGTCCTGCCGTCGCTGGGCGAGGAGAGCGCCACCCTGCGCTCGCTGGGCACGCTCTTCACCGGTCTGACCTCGACCCGGACCGACCCGCCGGACGTGGCGGCGGTCAAGGGGTCGCTGCGGATGCGCCGGGTGCTGGAACGGGCCGCCCGGGACGCGGTGCCGGACGGCCCGACCGAGCTGCGCCTGCTCTACCGGGGCGAGCTGCTCCGGTTGACCCGGGCGGAGCTGGACGCCATCCGGGACCGGGCGCTGCCCCGGGGCGCCCGCCGCAACGAGGTGCGCCGGGCCGGGTTCGACGGGATCTTCGCCGCGCTCTGGGCGCAGGCCCGCAAGCTGCGCGTCGGCCGACTGCCGGAGCAGCGGGCCTTCGAGGACGAGATCGCCGAGCGGCCGGAGTTCCGGGAGTTCCTCAAGGCCTGGTGGCCCCGCCTGCACCCGAGGCACGTGCTCGGCTGGCTGGCCCGGCCGGAGCGGCTACGCGGGTACGCGGGTGGGATCTTCTCCCGCGCGGAGATCCGGCTGCTCGACGCGGCCTGGCGCACCCTGGACACCGAGGGCCTGACCATCGCCGACATCGCCCTGCTGGACGAGCTGGACGCGCTGCTGGGCAAGCCGGTGCAGCCGGCCCGGCGCACGCGGGACCCGTACACGCTGGCCGGTGGGGTCCGCGAGCTGAGCACCCACGCCGACCGGCAGCGCGCCGCCCGGGCGGCGGCCCGGCAACGGCCGGAGGACTACCGGGAGTACGCCCACGTGGTGGTCGACGAGGCACAGGACGTCTCGCCGATGCAGTGGCGGATGATCGGCCGCCGGGGCCGGCTGGCGTCCTGGACGGTGGTCGGCGACCCCGCCCAGACGGCCTGGACGGGTGACCAGGCGGAGCTGTCCCGGGCCCGGGACCAGGCGTTGGGCCGGCGCAGGCAGCACCGGTTCACGTTGACCACCAACTACCGCAACCCGGCGGAGATCTTCGCGGTGGCGGCGGCGGAGATCCGCCGGGTCGACCCGGACCTGCCCCTGCCCACCGCCGTGCGCTCCACCGGGGTGGAGCCGGTGCGCCAGGTGGTGCCGGCGGCGGAGCTGGCGGCGGCGACCGTCGCGGCGGCGGAGGCGCTGCTGGCCGAGGTGCCGGGGACGGTCGGGGTGATCACGCCGGTGCCGCGCCGCGACGAGGTGGCCGGCTGGCTGGGCGAGCGGGGCGGGACCCGGCTCCAGGTGGTGACCAGCCTCCAGGCCAAGGGCATGGAGTACGACGGGGTGGTGCTGGTCGCGCCGGGCGAGATCCGGGCCGATCCGGGCTCCGGCGTCCGCACCCTGTACGTCGCGCTCTCCCGGGCCACCCAGCGCCTGATCACGCTCGACATCACCGGCTGAGCCACCGGCCCCGGCCCGCCCCGCGACCCGCCGGCCCGCCCGCCGACGGCCCACCTACCCACCCGCCCGCCGACGGCTCATCCACCGGCCGGTCCGAGCCCGCCGGCCCGCCGGGTGACCGGCGGGCTGACCGGCCGTGTCCCGGCGGGCTCGGCCCGGCGGGTCCGGTGGTCTGATCCGCCGTGTCGCACCCGGGCCGACCTGTCACCCATCGCTCACCGGCCGAATACCGACAGTTTACTTGCACACATAGCGATGTGAGCATATGTTGGACCGGGTCCGGACGACAGGCGGAGGGTGTGGACGTGGGCGCAGGGCATGATCACCAGGCCACGGTGGCGAACGCCGCACACCGGCACCGGGGGCGACTCTGGGCCGCGCTGGTCATCCTGGCCGCTTTCACGGTTGTGCAGACCGTGGGCGCCTTCGGCACCGGATCGCTGGCGCTGCTCTCCGACGCCGGGCACATGTTCACCGACGTCCTCGGCATCGGGCTGGCGCTGGCCGCGATCACCGCCACCCGCCGGGCCACCGCCGACCCGCAGCGCACCTTCGGCCTCTACCGCCTGGAGGTGCTCGCCGCCCTCGCCAACGCGCTGCTGCTCAGCGGGGTCGCGGTCTACGTGCTGATCGAGGCGGTCCGCCGGCTCGGCGAGCCACCGGAGGTGCTCACCGGCCCGATGCTCGTCGTGGCGCTGCTCGGCCTCTTCGCCAACGTGGTCGCCTTCGCGCTGCTGCGCAAGGGCGCCGAGGAGAGCATCAACCTGCGCGGCGCGTACCTGGAGGTCCTCGCCGACCTGCTCGGCTCGCTCGGCGTGATCGCCGCCGCGCTGGTGATCATGGTCACCGGCTGGTGGTGGGCCGACCCGCTGGTGGCGGTCGCCATCGGCGCCTTCATCCTCCCCCGGACCTGGCGGCTGGCCCGCGCCGCGCTGCGGATCCTGGTCCAGGCCGCCCCGGAGCACCTCCAGGTGACCGAGGTGCACGACCGACTCTCCGCCGTCCCCGGCGTGGCCGAGGTGCACGACCTGCACCTGTGGACCCTCACCTCGGGCATGGAGGTCGCCTCGGCGCACCTGACCACCACCCCCGGCGCCGAGGTCGGCACGGTCCTCGCCGCCGCCCGGACGGCCCTGCGCGAGGACTTCCACATCGAGCACGCCACGTTGCAGATCGAGCCCGGAGCGTCACCGGGGGCGTGCGGGGCGGTTGGTTGGTAATTAGCGCACCCTTAAATCTGGGCGTGTATTGTCCGGTTCATGCCGAGTTAACTGGTGTCCCTCCGGACGTCAGCGGTCACGGTGACTGCAGTAGTCACACCCGCACCGGTAGGCTCGGTCCCGGCCTCCGCCAGGCGGCGCCCACCGGCGCCTGCGGTGGCCGTCGCCTAATCGCCACGGTGGCGAGCCGGGGAACCACGTCCGTGGGGTGCATCCGCGTCAGCGCGGTAGGGATCTTCCGTCCCGAACCCGTCAGCTAACCCGGTCGGCGGCTGACGGAAGGACATGTCTTGGCAGTAGTGGCATCACCGCGACGTATCACCGCCCGGCTGGCGGCCGTGCTCGTCACCGCGCTCGCCGTCGGCACCGCCATCGCGCCGGTCACGCCGGCGTCCGCCGCCACCCGGGCCGGCCTGCTGGCCGCGCCGGACGACGACCCCGAGGGCGGCACCCCGGCCCTGCGCAACCAGCTCGAAGCGGCCAGCAAGGGTTGGCTCGACGCGAAGGCCAAGCTGGAGAAGTCGGCCAAGCGGCAGCAGGACCTCACCAGCCAGCTCAAGACCCTGGAGGCCGACCTGGCGGTCCGCACCGGCAAGGTCGGTGAGATCGCCCAGGTGGCGTACCGCACCGGCCGGCTCGGCGCGGCGAACGCCCTGCTCAACGCGAACTCGCCCGAGGGCTTCCTGGACCGCGCCGCCGCGCTCGACCAGGTCGCCGCCAGCGAGGAGCGGGAGCTGCGCAAGCTGCGCGAGACCCGCGACTCGTCCGCCCGCACCAAGCTCGCCCTCGACGGCGAGGTCCGCGAGCAGCGCAAGCAGGTCGCGACCATGGCCAAGCGCAAGGAGCAGGCCGAACAGGCCCTGGAGGCGTCCATCGCGCGGGATGCCCGCGAGGCGGAGGAGCGTCGCCGGCAGCAGGCGCAGCAACGCAGCAACGCCGGGTCCAGCGGGTCCAGCGGGCCGGGCGGGACGAGCACCAAGACCGCCAAGGCCGCGCCGCGCAACTCCGACGGCTCCTGGCCGCGCGAGTCGTGCAGCGTCAACGACCCGACCCCGGCCAACGGCTGCATCACCCCCCGCACGCTGCACGCGCTCAACCAGGCCAAGGCGGCCGGCTTCACCCGGTACGTCTCCTGCTACCGGCCGGGGGGCTCCGGTGAGCACCCCAAGGGCCGGGCCTGCGACTTCGCGGCGCAGAAGAACGGCTTCGGCGGCGACGCCACCGGCGGGGACCGGACGTACGGCAACAACCTGGCGGCGTACTACGTCCGCAACGCCGACCGGCTCGCCGTGCTGTACGTGATCTGGTACCGGCAGATCTGGCTGCCCAGCAGCGGCTGGAAGGCGTACAGCGGGGCGAAGGGTGACCCGTCCAGCGACCACACCAACCACGTGCACCTGTCGGTCTACTGACCGTACGCCGACCGCCCGGTGCCCGCCGTCACGGCGGGCACCGGGCGTTTTCGTCCGCGCCGGACCGTGCCCGCGACGCCGTACCGGGGGTTATCAGGTGAGCGACCCGGCGTGGAGGACGAGAGGTGGTCACGATGGACGGGCACGTGATGGTCTTCGCCCCGACCCCGCTGCTGACGGTCACCGTCGACCAGCCCGGTGACGAACCGGAACTGCACCTGCACCCCGGCGGGCAGGGGGTCTGGCAGGCCCGGATGATCTCCTCCCTCGGCGTGCCGGTGGTGCTCTGCGCCAGCATCGGCGGCGAGATCGGCCAGGTGCTGGAGCCGCTGCTGAGCAGCGAGGGGGTGGACCTGCGCACGGTACGCCGGCACTCCACCAACGGCGGGTACGTGCACGACCGCCGCGACGGCGTCCGGCACGAGGTCGTCGACGTACCCGGCCACGCGCTCACCCGCCACGAGCTGGACGAGCTGTACAACCTGGCGCTCGGCGAGGGGCTGCGCGCCCCGGTCAGCGTGCTCAGCGGCCCCAACCAGCCGTCCCTCGTGCCGCCGGAGGTGTACCGGCGGTTCGCCGCCGATCTGGGCGACAACGGCAGCCGGGTGGTGGTCGACCTCTCCGGGGAGCACCTCACCGCCGTCCTGGACAGCGGGGTCTTCTTCTGCAAGATCAGCCATGAGGAGCTGCTCCGCGACGGGCTGGCCCGCGACGACAGTACCGAGGAGCTGACCGGCGTGCTCTACGACCTGCACCACGCCGGCGCCCAGACGGTGCTGGTCAGCCGGGCCGACGAGCCGGCGCTGGCCCTGGTCGACGGGGAGGTGTTCGAGGTGGAGATGCCCCGCCTCCAGGCCGCCGACCCGCGCGGTGCGGGCGACTCGATGACCGCCGGGGTGGCGGCGGTGGTGGCCGTCGGCGGGGACATCCGGACCGCGATCCGCACCGGCGCGGCGGCCGGCGCGTTGAACGTCACCCGGCACGGGCTGGGCACCGGCCGGCTCGACTCGATCACCGGCCTGGTGGACCGGGTCCGCCTCGTCCCGGCCGGCTCCCGGCCGCAGGAGCGGACCACCCCGGACGACCTGGCCCACCGGGTGGTCGAGCGATGACGCTACGGGTACTGGTCACCAACGACGACGGCATCGCCGCCCCGGGCCTGGCCGAACTGGCCCGCGCGGCGGTGGACCGGGGGCTGGACGTGGTGGTGGCCGCGCCCCGGGAGGAGGCGAGCGGCAGCAGCGCCGCGATGACCGCCGTCGAGGAGGACGGCCAGGTCGTGGTCCACCACCAGAGCCTGCCGGACCTGCCCGGGGTGCCGGCGTTCGCGGTCGGCGGCTCCCCCGGCTTCATCACGCTGATCGCCCTGCACGGCGCGTTCGGGCCGGCGCCGGGCCTGGTGCTCGCCGGGATCAACCGGGGCGCGAACGCGGGCCGCGCGGTGCTGCACTCCGGCACAGTCGGCGCGGCGTTCACCGCCGCCGCCAACGGCTGCCGCGCCCTGGCCGTCTCCCTCGACGTGCTCTCGGCCGCCGACGCCACCGCCGGCAGCGGCGGGGCCGCGGTGGCCGCCGCCGCCCTGGTCCGGGACGCCGACCGGCACTGGGCGACGGCCGCCCGGGTGGCGCTGGACCTGCTGCCCCGGCTGACCGCCGCGCCGGTGGAGAGCGTGCTCAACGTCAACGTGCCGGACCTGCCACCCGACCGGCTGCGTGGGGTACGCCGGGGCGCGCTGTCCGCCTTCGGGCAGGTGCAGATGACGGTGGCGGAGGCCGGGCACGGCTTCGTCCGCACCTCGCTGGAGGAGCCGGGGCAGGCCGTGCAGCCCGGGAGCGACCTGGCCCTGCTCGCCGAGGGGTACGCCTCGGTCACCGCGATCCGTGCCGTCACCGAGGTGACCGACGTCGACCTGTGAACGCCCGCGCCGGTTCTCCGGTGTCCCGGGTCACCGTCGCGCCGGACGCTCAGGCGCCGGGCAGGACCTCCGGGGTGGGCGTGCCGGCGTAGTAGGGCTCCGGAGCCCCGAAGAGGCCGAGCAGCCCGGTGACCCAGAGTTGCCGGTGCACGAACCGGCTCGGCTCGGTGACGACGAGCTTGACGCCGCTCACCTCGGCGGTCTGGAAGCCGGCGACCATGGCGCTGATGCCGACGGAGTCGATGAAGGTGACGAGCCGCATGTTGAGCTCGATACGGGCGGGACGGCCCTTGGCGAGCACTTCCGTGATCGCCTCGCGCACCTCGTACGCGGTGTCCACGTCGATCTCACCCCGAGGGGCGATCTCGATGACACCACCGGAAAGAACCGACTTCACGATCGACAGGCTCACGCGAGCACCTCCACTCGCCCGTTGTCGGGCGCCTCATCAGTACGCGGGCCGCGACCGAGAGTATTCCTCCCACGGCCTCGGTCGCCACCCCTCGGGATGAGCAATTTGCGGATCGGGCACGGCATTCCGCCCTTGTCCGCACTTTTCGTCTTCTTGTCCACTGATCGGCTTCTTGTCCAACGATCGACCCCGGGTCGACGCGTCGCCGAACCAGAGTAACGGTCGACGCGACCGAGCGCCCACACCACCGTCACCGGCGTGGCCCCGCGCCGCACCGACCCCCGCGTCGTCGCACCGACCACGACCCACCGGCCGGGCGGTACGCACCCCCCGGGGCAGGCGGTCGCGGAGGGTGAAACCCCACAGTACGTGCCGCGCGACAACATACCCGACCGATGTGAATGTTCGTGGCCGGCGGGTGTCCCGATGCCGACAGGTGTCCGTCATCTCGCCGCCGGGCGCCGGCACCCCCGCACCGTCGGGTGCCCGGTGACCAGGGGATCGACGCCGCGCCCGGGGTGGATCCCCCCGACGGCCGGGGTGGATCGACGGGACAGCCTGGGACGGATTGACCGACCTGCCTAGCATCGGACCGTTCTCACCACCCGAGTCCGAGAGGAAGACCACCATGAGGAGACTCGCCACCCTGGCCGGGGCCGCCGCCGCGCTCGCCCTGATGCTGGCCTGCGCCATCGGCGGCGGCGCGGGGGACGACGACGATGATGACGACGACGAGGACTTCGCGGGCGCCCGGATCGCGGTGGTCGCCACCCGGTGAGCCGGGCCACCGCCCGGCCCGCCGGTGCGGACCCGGCGCCGACGACGGGTTTGCCGGCCGGCCGGGCTGGGCACTGGCGGGGTACGCGAACCCACGACCGCCGGACTGACGCCGTAATCCGAAGTGGCCCCGGCTTCGGCACCCGAGGAGGTAACCACGATGTTCGGAACCAACCTGCTGGAGCGCCGCAGCAAGCCTGAGCGGATCGCGGACGAGGCCTGGCAGCACCTGGTCTCGGCCGTGAACACCGCCGGGGACAGTGTCCGGGAGGCCGCCCGGTCGGCTCGCCGCAACGGCTCCGGGCTGGCCGACGACGCCACCGACCTGGTCGGATCGGCCGCGGACGAGGCCCGGCAGCGGGCCGTGCGCGCCTTCGACGCGCTCGCCGGCCGGCGGCCGGCGCTGCCCTGGGCGCTGCTGATCGGCGCGGCGCTGGCCGGTGCCGCCATCGGCTGGGCCGCCAGCTCGGCGGCCCGGGTGGCGGCGGCCCGGGACGGCCGGCCCGCCGACGACATCGAGTTCGTCGACGTGGACCGGCCGAACTCCCCGGTCGGCCTGGACAACTGACCCGACGACCCTGCGCCACCCGGCCCCGACCGCGCCCGTCAGCGGTCGGGGCCACGTCATACCCGGCGGGAAAACCCAGCAGCCAGGTCCGCAAGACCCCAGAGTCGTGCTCGGCGTTCCCGCCCCTCCCGTCCCCGGCACGCCCCGCACCGCCGCACGCCGCACCGCCCCACGGGCACGCACGCCGCACGGGGGGCACGGGCGCGCACGCCGCACCGCCGCACGGGGGCCGCGCGTGGCGTTAATAAGGGGCCCTTCCTCTACCGAATGCGTTAACAGGGGGCCCTTCCTTACCGGCGTCGGGTGGGTTAGCCGGTGGCGGGGACGGCGGCGGCGTGGGCGGCGCCGTGCCCGTCCGCGCGGGCGACGATCCGCCCGCCCCGTACCCGGACGGCGGCCTCGGTGGCGTCGCTCACCGCCGGGACGCCGGCCGCCGCGGCCACCGCCCCGGACTCGTCGCAGACCACCCGGACCCGGGGCCAGGCGTCCGGCGGCACCGACCGGCGCAGGCAGGTCCGCAGCTCGACCAGGGTGAGCCGGGCCAGGGGCAGCAGCTCCGCGGCCTGGCCGGTGACCAGGACGGCGGTGACCACGGCGGCCGGCGCCGCCCGGACGGCCTCCTCCACCGCGCCGAGCCGGTGCAGCCCGAGGACGGTGACCACCCCGTCGGCGTCCAGCCGCGCGGGCACCTCCCGGAGCAGGTCGGTGGCGGCCGGTGGGCGCCAGGGGTCGTCGGCCGGCCGGGCCCTCGGCACGTACGGCAGGTGGGGCGGGGCCCAGCGGTCGTCGAGGTCGAGATCCGCCAGGTGCGCGCAGGCGCGTACCACGTCGAAGGGGTCACCGAAGCCGGGTGCGGCGGCGGCCACCTGCCCCGCGCCGTGCAGCAGGGTGAGCGCAGTCTCGGCGGTCCGGACCCGACGGGCCGCCCGCGCCCCGGGCCGGCCGAACGGTTCCAGCGCCAGCCCGAGCAGGACGGCCGACAGCCTCGTCAGCTCCGCGTACGGCACCCGGGTGGCCTCGTCGGCGAGGATCTCCGGCATCAGGTCCCGGCCCAGCCGGGCCCCGTCGGCCTGCTCGTCCACGGCGAGCGGGAGCCGGGACAGCCAGGCGCGGGCGAACTCGGCGAGCACCTCGCCGGCCGTGGCGGTGGCCGGCGGCCGGGGCGGCTCGGGCACCTCCTGCGCGTCGGCGGCGAGCACCGCGAAGTACAGGGCCCGCTTGCCGGGGAAGTTCGAGTAGACCGCGCCCCGGGTCAGCTCGGCCCGCTCGGCGATGTCGTCGATCCGCGCGTCGCGGAAGCCCTGCTCGGTGAAGACCTGCCGGGCCGCCGCCAGCACCCGCGCCCGGTTGCGCTGCTGGAGCTGCGCCCTGGTGAGCCGCGCCATCGTCACCCCTGTTCCGGTGTTGCCCCTCCGCCGCAGTCAAGATATCTTCGCCATCCAGATGATGGCATCATCTGTTTTGCTCATTCGAGATGGAGGCGGCATGGCGGAGGTTCCCGAGATCGAGCTGACCGACCCGGCGGTGCTGAGCGATCCGGTCACCGCGTACCGGCGGGCCCGGGAGCGGTCCCCGGTGGCCCGGCTGGTCACCCCGGGCTTCGGCGCGATGTGGGCGGTGACCCGGCACGCCCCCGCCCGAGCCCTGCTCACCGATCCCCGGTTCGAGCTGCGGGCCGAGAGCTACCTCCGCCCGAGCGTGCCCGAGGCGTACCGGCCGTACCTGCGCACGATGGAGATCGACGGGCCGGAACACGGGCGACTGCGCCGGCTGGTCGCGCCCGCCTTCACCGCCCGGCGGGCCGCCGACCGGCGGACCCGGATCGAGGCGGTGGTGGCGGGCCTGCTCGACCAGGCCGCCCGGCAGGCCACCGAGGGCGTCGTCGACCTGGTCGAGCACCTGGCCCGACCGCTGCCGATGGCGGTGATCTGCGACCTGGTCGGCGTGCCGGAGGCGGACCGGCCGCAGTGGCGGGCCTTCGGCGCCGCGGTGGCCGCCGGCGACGGCCCGACGTTCGTCGCGGCGCTGCCGGCGATCATCGACAGCGCCCGGTCGGTGGTCGCCCAGCGCCGCGACGCGCCCGGCGACGACCTGGTCACCGACCTGATCCGGGTACGCGACGACGACGGTGACCGGCTCTCCGAGACCGAACTGGTCAGCCTCGTCTGGCACCTGGTGCTGGCCGGGCAGACCCCGGCGAACCTGCTCGCCAACGCGGTGGAGACGCTGCTCGCGCACCCGGAGCAGCTCGCCGCGCTGCGCGCGGAGCCCGACCTGATGCCCCGGGCGGTCGAGGAGCTGACCCGGTGGAGCCCACCGCAGATGCTGACCGTCCCCCGCTTCGCCACCGGGGACGTGACGATCGCCGGCGTACCGGTGCCGGCCGGGGAACCGGTCACCGTGGCGATCGTCGCGGCCAACCGCGACCCCGAGGTCTTCCCCGACCCGGACCGGCTGGACCTGGCCCGGGTACCGGACCGGAGCGCCCACCTCGGCTACGGCCACGGGCCGCACTTCTGCCTGGGCGCCGCGCTGGCCCGGGTGCAGACCGAGGTGGCGCTCGCCGCGCTGCTGCGCCGCAGCCCCGACCTGACCCTCGCCCCGGCGGGCGCGCACCGCGCCCCCGACCCCGGAACCTGGCGACTGCTCACCCTCCCCGTCCAGCTCTGAGGTGCAAGGAGGGGCCCCTTGTTAACACACGTGTGTTAACAAGGGGCCCCTCCTTGCACGCTAGCGGGGGGTGCAGGTGGGGGTGGGTGCCCCGTTGCTGCCGGTCCAGCTCGCGAGGAAACCGACGGTGGTGCTCGCCCCGGCGCCGAGCGCGCCGTTCCAGCCCGCGTCGCGGACCGTGACGGCGGCCCCGGTCTGGGTGTGCGTACCACCCCAGAGCTGGTTGATCTGCTGCCCGTTCGGGAAGGACCAGGTCACCGTCCAGCCGGCGACGGGCGTGCTGCCGCTGTTGCGGACCACCACCTCACCCTGGAAACCCCCGGTCCAGGAGCCGGTCACCCGGTAGGTGGCGGCACACCCGGTGCCCACCGGCGGGGTCGTCGGCGGAGTGGTGGGCGGCGTGGTCGGTGGGGTCGTCGGCGGAGTGGTGGGCGGGGTCGTCGGTGGCGTGGTGGGCGGGGTCGTGGGGGGGTGGTCGGCGGGGTGGTGGGGCCGCCCTGCCGGTCGGCGACCAGGATGCCCCGGCCGTTGGTGCCCAGGTAGACCCGGCCGTAGACCCGGGGGTCGCCGGTCAGCGCCTCGCCCGCGTTGCCGTACTGGTGCTGGTCGTCGTTGATCCGCACCCAGCTCGCCCCGACGGTGTCCGAACGGTAGACGCCGTGCTGGCCGTCCACGGTGCCGAAGAGGAAC
The DNA here is from genome assembly GCF_001567585.1 of Micromonospora rosaria. GTDB lineage: Bacteria > Actinomycetota > Actinomycetes > Mycobacteriales > Micromonosporaceae > Micromonospora > Micromonospora rosaria. The sequence continues at coordinate 29,906 of NZ_LRQV01000018.1, read as the reverse complement.
AGCGCCGGGTGCGTCTGCCCCGGAGCCGCCTTGCCGAAGCCCACGTTGTACCCGTGGCTGACCGTGCTGATCTTGGTGAAGCTGGCCCCGGAGTTGGTGGACCGCCACAGCCCACCCGGGCCGGCCAGCCACAGGTGACCCTCCTGGCCGGGCAGCGCCTTGAACTTGACGTCGGTGGTGGGCAGCCCGGTCGCCGCCGAGGCGGTGAAGCTGGCCCCGCCGTTGGTGCTGACGTAGAGCGTGCCGCCCGAGAAGGCGTAGAACGTGTTCGGGTTGACCCGGTCGGACTCGATGGTCGCGTTCGCCGGCACCCCGGTGGACGCGGTCCACGAGGTGCCGAAGCCGACCGAGTGGACCACCCGCTGGCCGGCGTCCCCCGGGGCCCAGACGAACCGGCTGCCGTCGGCCGCCGCGGCGACCGTACCGCCGCTGTTGATCCCCGAGGGCTCGCTGCCCTGGAACCAGTTCGACCCGCCGTCGGTGGAGAAGGCGACGTGGCTGTCGTTGGGGCGGTCGGCGTCGGTGAAGTTGCCGGCCCGGACCATCACCGACGGGTTCGCCTCGGCGTAGTCCAGGCTGGTGCTGCTGGTGAAGACCGGCTGGGTGAACATCTTCGCCGGCACCGCGTCGAGGTTGTCGTGACGGAAGCCGCCGATGTCACCGAGCGCGCTGACCAGCGGCGCCCCGGACGGGGGGCTGACCAGGTCGAGCACGGCGGTCTCCTCCAGCCCCTTCACCATCGGCGTGATGGTGAGCTGGCCACCGGTGTCCCACTTCGTCAGGTCGGTGCTGCCGTAGATGGTCGCGCCGGTGCCGTACAGGAACCGGTCGGAGTCGTGCGGGTCGATCTCCACCGACTCGTTCATCCAGCCCAGCTTCGGGGTCTCCTCCGGCGGCTGCGGGTTGGCCCCGAAGGTCAGCCACGGCACCGAGGAGATGTCCATCGTGTACTTCTTGACCCGCTCGGGGTAGCTGCCCCAGTCCCAGATCCGGCTCCAGGTCGCGCCGCCGTCGGTGGTCCGCCAGAAGATCGCGTCCGGCCACCAGGAGATCTGGGTGGCCACGATCAGCGTGTTCGGGTTCTGCCGGTCGATGGTCAGGCCGGAGTAGCCGAAGTACGTGTCGGCGCTGCTGGACGGCATCGGGCTGATCTGCGTCCAGGTGCCGGTGGCGCGGGTGAACTTCCACACGTCACCCTTGGCCCCGTCGTACGGGCCGCCGGTGTCGCTGGTGGCGATGTAGAGGTGACCGCCGACGTGGTCGACGACGCCCTTCTTCGCCAGGTACCCGGTGGGCTGACCGGGGATCCGCTCCCAGGTGGTACCGCCGTTGGTGCTGCGGTACACCGGGTTCTGCTTGTCGGCCACCCCGACGTAGATGGTCTGCGTGGTGTTCCCCGCCGTACCCGTGCTCTTGTCGAAGCTCACCCAGGTCAGGCCCTGGTTCTGGCTCTGGTAGCCGCTGCTGTCGTTCGGGTCGGCGACGTAGTTGCCGACGTTGGGGAAGTTCGTCACCTTCGCCCAGGTCACCCCGGAGTCGGTGCTGCGCCACAGGCCGTTGCCGCCCTCGGCGGCGAAGTAGACGGTGCTGTTGCGGTTGGGGTCCACGGCGAGCCGCTCCCCCATGCCCCGGCCGGGCATGTTGCCGCCGACCTTGAACGGCAGCTCGGTGGCCTGCCAGGTGGCGCCCTTGTTGGTGGAGCGCAGGATCGCCCCGTTGTTCGGGTCCCAGTCGTTGGTGTACATGCCGACGGCGGCGTACACGCGGCTGGTCTGCACCGGGTCGGTGGCGACGCTCAGCACGCCGTTCCAGCCCCACTTGTCGTAGCCCACCCAGTCCAGCAGCGGCGTCCACGACTGGGCGGCCTGCTCCCAGCGGTACAACCCGCCGATGTCGGTGCGGGCGTAGATCAGGTTCTTCTCGGTGGGGTTGAAGACGATGCCGGGAACGAAGCCACCGCCGTCGATCCGGACGTTCTTCCAGGTGTACGGCTCCGACGCGGCGGCGACGGCCGGCGCGACGGGAGCCACGGTGAGCTGTACGGCCACGATCGCCGTGGCCGCGGCCAGCGCGGATACGACCGCGCCGGCGAGACTTCTCCGCATCTGCGGTTCCTCTCGGATGTGCCCGTGGGGGAGGACGGGACGGCACGCGACGCCGACGGTCGGCAAACGACCGTGCCCGGAGCGACATCGAGGGTCGTGCGGTGTGCGGGGAGGCTGCCCTGGCATCCCCGCCGGCATGCTGGCTCCCGCTGCCGAGGAAGGAAATCACCCTAACCGATGAGTTCAGGCCATGTGAAGCGCTTCGACAGTCGACGGAGCCGAGGGCCCGCCCCGGTCGGGCCCGGGACCGGGACGGGCTCAGTCCAGGTGGTACACCACCCCGTCGGGGTGATCCTCGCGGTGCACGCCGGGCGCGGTGACCGGGCGTTGCGCCACGTCCTGCCACGGGGTGCCGACCACGTACCCGTGCAGCACCACCACCGTGCGCACCCCCGCCGCCCGCAACTCGGCCACCGCGGCCGGGTCCGGGAACGACACGCTCGCCGCGCGGAGCCGGTCCTGGCTGGGCGGGACGAACGAGGCCCCGCCGTTGACCAGGCGCGGGAACCCGTCGGTCGACCAGAGCATGACGTGGTACTCCCGGGTGCCCTCGCTGGGCAGCACCAGCGCCGGGCCGGTCAGCCCGCGCAGCACCGCCGGCTGCGCCGGCACCTCGGCGTGCGGGGTCCGGTTCACCCCCTCGACCAGCACCAGCAGCAGCGGGACGAGCAGCGCCAGCCGCGCCGGGCGCCGCCACCACGGGGCCGGCTGCGGATCGGTCTCCCGTACCGTCAGCGCCCCGGCGGCCAGGACCCCGAGCAGCAGCGTCGTCCAGATCACCAGCCGCCCCGGGGTCCGGATACCGTCCCAGCCGGGCGCGTGCTCGACCAACGTCACGTACCCGGGCTTGCCGTCGCCGAAGAGCGTGGTCCCCGAGGCCAGCGCCACGCTCACCACCACCCCGGCGGCCAGCGCCAGCCGGTACCGGACCGGCCAGGCGGAGAGGAACAGCCCGGCGGCGGCCAGCCCGACCAGCACCACCCCGGGCAACAGGGTCATCTCCCCGGCGAAGCCCAACTGCTCCCGGGCCACCGCGTGCCGCTCCCCCCACAGCCACGACTCGGGCGGGGCGGTGAGGAACCCGCGCAGCGGCGGGGAGAACATCGCGATCTGCTCGATGGTGCGCCGGCCCGACGGGTGCCGCGCCACCACCTCGAAGTAGGGCGCCGCCATCAGCAGGGTCACCGCGCCGAACGCCAGGCCACCCCCCAGGTCGGCCAGGAGCAGCCGGCGCGGGACCACCGGCCAGGTCTTTCGGCGTACCCGGGACAGCCCGTAGCCGGCCGCCGCGCCGAGGCAGAGCAGCGCCAGCGCGTACACGAACGGCAGGCCGATGCCGAAGCCGAGGCTGACCTGCCAGGCGGCGACCAGCCACCCGGCCACCGCCCAGCCCGGCCGGGCCCGCTCCGGCCGGTACCCGTCCCGCAGCGACCAGCCGTGCCCCCGGGCCAGCATGGCCAGCGCGAGGGCGATCCCGCCCATGCTGAGCACGTGCAGGTGCCCGGCCTGGGCCAGCTTCCACGGCGCGTACGCGAACGACGCCCCGGCCACCGCCGCCCCGGCCCGGCCCGCGCCCAACTGCCGCGACAGCGCGTACGCCCCGACGAAGGCCAGCGCGTGCACCAGCACGTAGAGCAGGTTGTACCGGACGACGGCGGCCTCCGGACCGGAGCCGACCATCCCGAACAGGGCGTACCCGAGCAGCGTGTCCGAGTACGCGTAGGTGTACGGCTCGGGGAAGAACGTGTTCGAGTGCCAGAGCTGCCACGGCTGGGTCAGCAGGGCGTGCCCGCCCCAGCCGATCTGCCAGGCCTGCAGGGTCGGATCACCGGTGTCCTGCGGGATCGTGGTGGCCGGATGGCGCATGGTGGGCCAGGTCAGCAGCACCGCCAAGGCGATACTGCCGAGCACCACGAGGGTCCACTCGTGCCGCACGAGGCGGACCAGGGCGCCCCCACGGGCCGCCCACCCCACCGGCCGCCGCCCGACCGGCGCCGACGTCGCCCCGGCGGGGGCCGCCGGCGCATCCGCCGGGGCCGGTGCCGCCTCGCCCGGAACCGGCCTCGCGCCGGCCGGGGCCGGTTCCGCGTCGGCCGGGGCCGGTGTCGCGTCGGCTGCGGCATCGGCCGACGTCGTGGCGGACACGGAGGTATCCGGCGTGTCCGCCACCGGTTCCTGCTGCTGGGTACCCATCATCCACCCTCGTCACCGACTGTCGTCGACCGGTAGCCGGGCCATGATGACCTATCGAAGGCGGTGATGTCACTCCCGTCCCACCGCCGGCCGCCGGCCCACCCGGAGCGGGTGAGCTGACCTCACCCGCTCCGGGGAACGCTGCGCCCATGGCCACACCGTTGCAGGTCGAACCCCGGCTGCGTGCGCCGGTCACCGGCGAGGACCACGTCCGGGGCCCGCAGGACGCCCCGGTCACCCTGATCCAGTACGGCGACTTCCAGTGCCCGTTCTGCGGTGCGGCGTACCACAACCTCACCGATCTGCTCGGGCAGCGCGGTGAGACGGTCCGACTGGTGTACCGACACTTCCCGGTCGTCAACATCCACCCGTACGCCGAGCACGCCGCCGAGGTGGCCGAGGCCGCCGCCCGGCGGGACCGGTTCTGGCCGATGCACGACTGGCTCTTCGAGCACCAGGACCAACTGGACCCGGTGCACCTGTCGCTCGGCGTGGAGCAGCTCGGCCTGCCGGTCGACGAGGTGGACGCGGAGGTCACCGGGCACGCCCACGCCGACCGGGTCCGGCGGGACTTCGTCGGCGGGATCCGCAGCGGCGTCTCCGCCGTGCCGGCCCTGTTCGTCAACGGCGTCCCGTACGACGGCGGCTACGACCTGCCCGACCTGCTCACCGCCGCCGACCGCGCCGCCGAGGTGTAAGGAAGGGCCCCTTGTTAACGCATTCGGTAGTAAAGGGGCCCCTTCCTAACCGCTGAGGCCCGGGTGGCCCAGGTCGCTCAGGGCGGCTCGGGGGCGGCCCGGGTGGCTCAGATCAGGTGCAGGTCGCGGGCCCGGCGGACGGCCTCCCGACGCCGGGTCGCGTCCAGTTTGCGGTAGATGTTGCGGACGTGCGTCTTGACCGTGTTGACCGACACGGAGAGCTCACCGGCGATCTCCACGTTGGACAGGATGCTCTGCAGGTACCGCAGGATGGTCAGCTCCCGTTCGGTGAGCGGCTCGGCCAGCCCCGGCACCGGTTCCGCCGGTGCCCGACCGGCCGGCGCGTCCACCGCCTGGAGCAGGTCGGTGACGGTCGCCCAGTGCGCCGTGCCGCTGTCCAGGTGCCCGGCGAGCAGGTCCCGCACCCCGGGCACGGCCTGGGTGAAGACCCGCCGGTACCCCTGCGGCGCGGCCAGGTCGAGCAGCCGTTCCAGCAGCCGGCCGGCCCGCCGCTCGTCGCCGCCGGCCCGCGCCAGGACGGCGTCCAGCAGCCCGGCGTCGAGGCGTACCGGCAGCGGCAGCCGCTCGGCGTCCGGACCGTCCCAGGCGGGCAGCGCGCGGGCGGCGGCCCGCTGGTCGCCCGCCAGCACCTCCATCCGGGCCAACGCGACCGCCGGCTCCGCCGCCCCGCCCGCCGAGCCGGTCGGAACCGCCGCACCGGCCGGGACGACCCGACCGGGCGGGGCCGGGCCGCTGGACGAGGTGGCGGGTGGCGGGTCGCTCAGCAGGTGCCGGGCCCCGGCCAGGTCGCCCCGGGCGACGAGCAGGTCGGCCTCGGCGGCGAGCAGCCGGTCGGTCAGCTCGCGGGCGGCGGGCAGCGCGGCGACCCGCTGCCGGGCCTCGGTGAGCACCCGGTACGCGGCGGTGAACTCCCCGGCGTCGCGCAGCAGCGGTACCCGGCACAGCGCGACGATCGCGCCGACCGCCGGTTCGTGGGCGGCCGGTCCGGCGAGGGCCAGGTTCGCCTCGACCTCGTCGGGCAGGTCCCGGTGCAGGGCCACCACGGCCAGGGCGAGGTACCCGTGGGCGCAGTCCTCCAGGCAGGCCCAGCCCTGACAGGCCGGCATGGCGAGGACCTCCCGGGCGGCGTGTTCGGCGGCCACCAGGTCACCACCGACCGCGCGGAGCAGGGCGACCCGGCTGGCGCAGACCAGTTCGGTCCGCCCCCGCCCGCCCGCGCGGGCCGCCGCCAGCGCCGGGAGCAGGTGCTCCAGCGCCCCCGTCAGGTCCCCGTCGGCGAGGTCGACCAGCCCGCGCGCCGTCCCGGCCACGGCCCGCCCGTCGACGTCGACGGTGGTGGTGGCCGACGCGGGGGCGGAGAGGTCGGGTTCGCTTCCGGGACGGGTGGGGTCGTCGCCGGGAGGGGTGGCGTCGAGCAGGCGGTCGGCCAGGGCCCGGGTCGCCCGGTGGTCGCCGGCCCGCCGGGCCAGGGTCAGCTCCAGCACGGTGGCCAGCCGCAGGTACCGGGCCCGGTGCGGCGGCGGCAGGCTCCGGGCCAGCTCGGTGGCGGCCCGCAGGTGCCCGCTGGCGGCGGTCGCGTCGGCGGCGGCGGCGCGCTCGACCGCGAGGGCGAGCACGAGGTCCGGGTACCCGTGCCGGGCCTCGGGCGGCGGGGCGGCCGGCGGCGGGGTGGCCGGCAGGTCCCGGTCGTAGGGGATCAGCTCCGGCCAGTCGGTGGCGAGCAGCGCGGCGGCCCGGTCCCACTCCCCCGCCGCCAGCGCGTGCCGCAGCGCGTCGGCCGGGCGTCCGTGCCCGGCGTACCAGCCGGCGGCCCGCCGGTGCAGGTCGCGGACCGCGTCGTCGCCGAGCCCGGCCAGTTCGGCGCGGAGCAGGTCGGCCAGCAGCGGGTGGCAGCGGTACCAGGGCGGGCTGCTGTCGTCGTGACGCAGGAAGCCGCCGTCGCGGGCCAGGACGGCCAGCACCCGGTCGGCGTCGGGGCGGTCGGTCAACGCGCCGGCCAGGTCGGCCCGGACCGCCGCCGTGACGGCGCACCGGCGCAGGGTGTCCCGGTCGGCGGGGTCGAGCCCGTCGAGCAGTTCGGCCCGCAGGTACCCGGCGACGTCGGGATGGTCCCCGCCGAACCGGCGCACCCAGCGGGCCGGGTCGGGCTGGCCGCGTGCCGCCAGGGCGGCGAAGCGCAGCGCGGCCGGCCATCCGCCGGTACGGTCCCGCAGCCGGGGCACGGCCGACGCCGGCAGGTGCGCCCCGTGCGCGACGAGCAGGTCGGCGACCTCGTCGTCGGTGAAGGCGAGCTGATCGGGGCCGATCTCGGTCAGCTCCCCGGCCAGCCGCAGCCGGTGCAGGGCCGCCGGCAGGTCGCCGCGCGCCCCGATCACCAGCCGCAACCGGCCGTCGGCGTACCGGACCAGGAACTCCAGCCCGGCCAGCGCACCCGGCTCGGTGATCCGGTGCAGGTCGTCCAGGATCAGCAGGACCGGAGCCTCGGCGGCGGCGAGCGTCGCGGCCAGGGCTTCGAGCTGCGCGGTCCCCGGGGGCCCCGCCCCACCGGCCGGCACCGGGCCGGACGATGCGCCGGCCAAGTCCGGCAGGGGCGCTCCCCCGGCCGGCACCGGACCGGGCACCGCACCGGCCGGGTCCGGCAGGAAAGCCCCACCGGCGGGCTCCGGGCCGGGCGCTGTGGCGGTCCCGGTGGCCGCGTGCAGGACGCGGGTCAGGTACGCCCAGAACCGGTCCCCGGTGTCGCCGGTCTCCACCGACAGCCAGCCGGGGCCGGCCGGCTCCGGGGCCGCGCGGGCCCAGGAGGCGAGCAGCGTGGTCTTGCCGAAGCCGGCCGGGGCCGAGACCAGGGTGACCGTGCCCGTGCTCCCCTCGTCCAGCCGGGCCAGCAGGCGCGGGCGCACCAGCAGCGGCGCGGGCGGTGGGGGCGGGGTGAGCCGGGACGCCAACAGGGGCGGTGTGCTGTGCTGCTCCTCCGGCATCCGACCCTCCCCAGGGACCCGCGTCGCCCGTGCGGCCAGGCGGGATACCCGCCGGGGCCGGCTTCACCCCTTCGGGGGGAGCCCTCCTCACCCGGGTCCGGCCGATGCTGGGGGCACCCGGGCGAGGCGGAGACCGTCTCGCCCGGCACTGCGACCGGGACGACCGGAGGGCAGGAGGGACGGATGGGACGCAACACCCGTACCGGGATCATGATCGTGGTGGCGGCGAGCGGGGTGGCGGCCGGACGCGCCCTGGTCGGCGCGGGCCGGCGGCACTCCCGCCGGTCGGTCACCGCGACCGGGGCGGGCCGCTGGCAGGTGGTGACGGTGAACCGCCCGCCCGCCGAGGTCCTGCCGGGCGGGCTCTGGCCGGAGCCGCTGCGCCGGCTCGACGGGGCGGTGGAGGTCCAGGTCGGGACGGCGCCGGGGGCGCGCGGCACCGAACTGGCGGCCCGGCTGCGCGCCGACGGCCCACCCCTGCCCGGCCTGGCCGCGCATCTGCTCGGCGACGACCCCGCGCTGCTGGTCCGCCGGGCGTTGCGGCAGGTGAAGCAGCTCGCCGAGACCGGTGAGGTGCTGCGGGCGGACGTCGGACCGCCGGACCGGCCCGGGGACGGCGGGGGCTTCCTCCCGGAGGTGCCGTGATGCGGGCGTTGTGCTGGGTGGGCGGCGACGGGCTGGCGGTCCGCGAGGTGCCGGAGCCCCGGCTGCGCAACACCCAGGACGCCATCGTCCGGGTCTCCCGCAGCGCCACCTGCGGGGCCGACCTGCCGCTGCTGTCGCCCGGCGACGCGGGGCTGGGCGTCGGTGACGTGCTCGGCCACGAGTTCCTCGGCGAGGTGGTCGAGGTGGGCCCGGAGGTCCGCCGGCACCGGGTGGGCGACCGGGTGGTGGTCTGCTCCGTGGTCTCCTGCGGCCGGTGCTGGTACTGCCGGCGCGGGCTCTACTCCTGTTGCGACAACGGCGGCAGCACCGAGCCGATGGTCGCCGAGCCGCCGTGGGGTGAGCCGGCCGGCGGCTGCTACGGGCACCCCCGGTCGGCCGGCGGCTTCGCCGGCAGCCACGCCGAGTACGTCCGGGTGCCGTACGCCGACGTCGGCGCGTTCCCGGTGCCGGACGCGGTCAGTGACGACCGGGCGGTCTTCGCCTCGGACGCGGCACCGACCGGCTGGCTCGGCGCGGACCTCGGCGGGGTGGGACCCGGTGACGTGGTGGCGGTCTGGGGCGCGGGCGCGGTCGGGCAGCTCACCGCGCTGGCCGCGCTGCTGCGCGGTGCGGAGCGGGTGATCGTGGTCGACCGGCACGACGAGCGGCTGCGGATGGCCGAGCGGGACATCGGCGTGGAGACCCTGCACTACGGGCGCACCGACATCCCCGCCGAGCTGCGCGAACGTACCGGCGGGCGGGGGCCGGACGTGTGCGTGGAGGCGGCCGGGGCGGGCGACGGCGGCACCGAGGCGCGCGGGTTCGGGCAACGGCTCCTCGGCGGGGCCCGACCCACCGGTAGCTCCCTCGCGGTCCGCGAGGCGGTGCACGCCTGCCGCAAGGGCGGCACGGTCGCGGTGCTCGGCGCGGGCCCCGGCTTCGTGGACGCGTTCCCGCTCGGCGCGGTGCTGCACAAGGGGCTGACCGTGCGCGGCGCGCGCCAGCACGGGCAGCGGTACATCCCGATGCTGCTCAAGCTGATGGCCCGCGACGAGATCCGGGCCGAACGCCTGGCCACCCACCGGCTGCCGCTGGAGGAGGGGCCCCGGGGCTACGCCCTGTTCCGGGAGCGGGCCGACGGCTGCGTCCGGGTGGTCTTCAGCCCGCAGGAGCGGGCCGGGTGACCGGACCGGACCCGACGCCCCGGCTCACGACCGCCTGACTCCGACGGCCGTCGCCGCGCACGGATCCGGGGTGGGTGGCAGAGTGGGTCGATGCGCGACGACCGACCGTACGACCTCGTCCTGTTCGGCGCGACCGGGTTCACCGGGGGACTCACCGCCGAGTACCTCGCCCGGCACGCCCCGGCCGACCTGCGGTGGGCACTGGCCGGCCGCAACCCGGAGAAGCTGGCCCGGGTCCGGGACCGGCTGGTCGGTGTCGAGCCCCGGCTGGCCGGGCTGGCGCTGCTCACCGCCGACGTGACCGACGAGGAGGCGCTGCGGACCGTCGCCGGGAGCACCCGGGTCCTCGCCACCACGGTCGGCCCGTACGTGCAGCACGGTGACCCGCTGGTCGCCGCCTGCGCCCGGGCCGGCACGGACTACCTGGACATCACCGGGGAACCGGAGTTCGTCGACCTGACGTACCTGCGCCACCACGCCGAGGCGGTCCGTACCGGGGCCCGGCTGGTGCACGCCTGCGGCTTCGACTCGGTCCCGCACGACCTGGGGGTCTGGTTCACCGTCCGGCACCTGCCGACCGACGTGCCGATCACCGTCGACGGGTACGTCCGGGCCGGTGGGCGGTTCTCCGCCGGCACGTACCACTCGGCGCTGACCGCCTTTTCCCGCGCCGGGGAGGCGAGCCGGGTGGCGCGGGAACGGCGCGCGGTCGAACCCCGCCCCACCGACCGGCGGGTCCGGGCGGTACCCGGGCCGGTCGGCCGGTCGGCGGAGACCGGCGGCTGGGCGGTGCCGCTGCCCACGATCGACCCGCAGGTGGTCCGCCGCTCGGCGGCGGCCCGCCCGGAGTACGGCCCGGACTTCCGCTACCGGCACTTCGCCGCGGTGAAACGGCTGCCCACCGTGCTGGCCGGCGCGGCCGGCCTCGGCGGGCTGGCCGCCCTGGTGCGGGTACCGCCCGCCCGGCGGTGGCTGCTCGGTCGGCTCGCCTCCGGGCAGGGGCCGACCCCCGAGCAGCGGGCGAAGTCCTGGTTCCGGGTCCGGTTCGTGGGCGCCGGCGGTGGCCGCCGGGTGGTGACCGAGGTGTCCGGCGGCGACCCCGGGTACGACGAGACGGCGAAGATGCTCGCCGAGTCGGCGCTCTGCCTCGCCCTCGACGACCTGCCGGCCACCGCCGGCCAGGTCACCCCGGTCACCGCGATGGGCGACGCCCTGCTCCACCGCCTCACCCGCGCCGGCCTCACCTTCCGCGTCCTGGAGTAAGGAAGGGCCCCCTGTTAACGCTTTCGGTAGAGGAAGGGCCCCTTCCTAACACCCGGCGGCGGAGCGTGCCGGTCGACGGGTTGACCCTCGACCTGGTCGAGGTGGCAGGATCCCTGGCCGTGGAGAGCTCCCCGGCCGGGCACGGCGACCTGCGCAGCATCGGCGAACTGGCCCGGACCAGCGGCCTGAGCGTCAGCGCCCTGCGCTTCTACGACCGCTCCGGGGTCCTGCCGCCGGCCCTGGTCGACCCGGTCACCGGGTACCGCTGGTACACCGAGGAGCAGGTGCTGCCGGCCCGGCTGGTGGCCGGCCTGCGCCGGGTGGGGATGCCGCTGGCCGGGATCGCCGCCGTGCTGCGGCACCGGGACGAGCCGGCCGCCGTGCGCGGGCTGCTCGACGCCCACCTGCGCCGGCTGGAGGACGGGCTGGCCGACGCCCGCCACGAACTCTCCCGGGTACGGTCCCTGCTGGAGCCGGCGCCGGCACCGGCGGCCACCCGGCTGGTGCTGCGCCGGGTCGACCTGGCCGCCGCCCTGGACGCGGTCCGCTTCGCCGTGGGGATGGACCCCGACCTGCCGATGCTCGGCGCGGTGCTGTTCGACGTCGACCCCCACGGGGTACGGCTGGTCGCCACCGACCGGTACCGGATGGCGTTCGGCCGTGCTCCGGCCCGGGTGACCGGCCCGGCGGTCCGCGCCCCGGTCCCGGTCGCCGCCGTCGACGCCCTCCGCAGCCTGCTCACCGGCCCGCCGGCCGGGGCGGCCGGCCCACCGCGCGCAGACGCCGGCCCGTCGGCCGGAGACGCCCGCACGCCGCCCGGGGAGGGCTCCGCCGGCGGCACCGTCACGGTCGACCTCGACGCCGGGGTGGTCACCGCCGCCGTCGCCGGCCAGCGGGTCCGCGCGGAGGTGCCGGCGGACGACTTCCCCGACTACCGCCGGCTGCTGCGGCGGACCGTCGACGACCGCCCGGTCCGACGGGTACCGGTGGACGTGCCCACCCTGCGGGCGGCGCTGCGCACCGCGCCCACGGTGCTGCGCGAGCACGCGGGGACGGCCCACCGGGTGACCGTGCTCGGGCTGCACGACCGGGACGGGTTACGCCCGCTCGGCCCGGGGGAGCTGACCCCGGAGGGGCCGGCCGCCGACGGGCCGGGACCGCTGCGGGTCGGGGTGAACGGCGGGTACCTGCTCGACGCGCTGGACGCCGCCGGGGCCCGGCAACTGGTGCTGGAGCTGGACGGGCCGATCGGCCCGCTGGCGATACGTCGCCCCGACGACCCGGACGTCTTCTCGGTCCTCATGCCGATCCGCCTCTGACCACCGCCCGCGCCGGTTCCGCCACTGACCGGCCCGGCCGGGAGACCCGGTGGACGGGGGCACCGCTCCACCGCCAGCGGCGCGAGCCGGCGGCGACGGTAGCATTCGGGGGTTCCCACCTGACGGGCCGGACGGAGGCGTACGGAGCAGCATGCTCGACATGGAGTTGATCCGGAAGGATCGCGAGGCGGTGGCGACCGCGCTGGCCAAGCGGCTGGATCCGGCCGAGGTCACTCGGGCGCTGGACGAGATCGGGCAGCTCGACCGGGAGCGGCGGAGCCTGATCACCGAGATCGACGCCGAGCGGCAGCGCCGCAAGGCGGAGGCGCGGGCGTACGCCGCCGCGAAGCGGGCCGGCACCGAGCCGGAGGTCTCCGCGCCGGAGGCGGGTCGCAAGCAGGTCGCCGAGCTGGAGTCCCAGCTCGACGAGGTGCAGTCCCGGCTGCGCGACCGGATGAGCGAGCTGCCGAACCTGCCGGCCGAGGACGTCGTCCCCGGCGGCAAGGAGGCCAACCGGGTGGTCAAGGTCTTCGGTGAGCCGCCGGCCATCGAGAAGGTACGCGACCACGTCGAGTTGAGCCGGGCGTTGGGCCTGGTCGACTACGAGCGGGGGGTGAAGCTCGGCGGCTCCGGCTTCTGGATCTACACCGGCACCGGGGCCCGGCTGGAGTGGGCGCTGGTCACCTGGTTCGTCGAGCGGCACCTCGCCGCCGGGTACGAGTTCCTCCTGCCGCCGCACCTGCTGCTCAACTCGGCCGGGTACGCCGCCGGGCAGTTCCCGAAGTTCTACGACGACGTGTACCACCTCGACGCCGACAGCGCCCCGCGCGGGCAGTTCCTGCTGCCCACCTCGGAGACGGCGATCCTCGGCGCGTACCAGGACGAGATCCTGGAGACCGCGAAGCTGCCGCTGAAGGCGTTCGCGTACACCCCCTGTTACCGGCGGGAGTCGGCCGGGTCGCACTCCGACGAGCGCGGCACCGTCCGGGGCCACCAGTTCAACAAGGTGGAGATCTTCCAGTTCACCCTGCCCGAGCAGGCCGACGCGGCGCTGGAGGAGATGCTGGCGCACGCGGAGGGCCTGGTCGAGGCGCTCGGCCTGCACTACCGGCGCAGCCTGCTCGCGGCGGGCGACGCCAGCGCCTCGATGAAGAAGACCCTCGACATCGAGGTGTGGATGCCGAGCACCGGCAAGTACAAGGAGGTCTCGTCGGTCTCCTGGGCCGGCGACTACCAGGCCCGCCGGGCCGCCATCCGCTACCGGGAGCCGGGCGGCAAGCAGACCCGCTTCGTGCACACCCTCAACGGGTCGGCGCTGGCCACCAGCCGCCTCTTCCCGGCGATCCTGGAGCAGTTCCAGCAACCCGACGGCTCGGTGCTGGTGCCCGAGGTGCTCCGCGACCGGGTCGGCACCGACCGCCTCACCCCCCGCTGACGGCCCGCCCCGCCCCGACACCCGCCGCCGGGCCGCCACCGATCCCGGTGGCGGCCCGGCGTTCGTCGGTGTCCCCGGTGGACGTGGTGCCGTCGACCGGCAGGCCCGTCACCGGACGTGACGGTCCGCCGCACCGTCCGGGCGGCCCCTCGACCCGCTCACCGACCTGGCCCGGCGCAGGGCGGCCAGCGCCAGGAGGGCCCCGAGCAGCGCCGCCAGGACGACCGGACCGGCGGCGTCGAGGCCGGTGACCAGGGCTCGCTGGAGGCGGGCGGCGACGGCCACCACCGGGTCGCCGAGCGCGTCGCGCCGGCCGGCGGCGAGCCGGATCTCGTACCAGCCGTACCAGGCGACGTAGCCGCCGGCGAGGAGCAGTACCGCGCCGCTGAGCCGGGGTACCACCGCGCCGGCGCCACGGATCCGGGCCACCAGGTGACCCCGGAGCATCGCGACGGCGAGCGCGGTCACCGCCACGACCAGGCCCATCCCGATCGCGTACGCGACGAAGAGGGCCAGGCCGCGCAGCGCGGAACCGGCCTGGACGCTGGTCACCACGATCGCCAGGAACGGGGCGATCGCGCAGGTCAGCGAGGCCAGCGCGGAGGCCATGCCGAAGAGCACCATGGACGGCCAGGAGCGGGTCAGGCGCGGGGCCCGGGTGAGCCCAAGTGGGGCCGGCAGCCCGCGACCGGCGAGCAACCAGCAGCCCAGCCCGACCAGGAGCAGGCCGAGTCCGACGGTGAACCAGGGCAGCCGGGGCCGTAGCCACCCGGTCAGCGGCGCGAGCGCCAGGCCGACCGCGCCGAAGACCAGGACGTACCCGGTGGTCAGCGCGGCGGCGGCGGTCAGGGCGCGGCCGACCGCGCCGCGCCCGGCGGAGCCGCAACCCGCGCCACCGCCCGGACTATGCGGGTCGGCCACCAGCAACGACAGGTACGCCGGCAGCAGCGCGAAGCCGCACGGGTTGACCGCGCCGAGCATCCCGGCGGTCAGCGACAGCAGCAGCGGGGCGGTCACGCCGCGCCGCTCAGCCGGCGAGTTGGGCGAGCCGCCGGGTGAACGCCTCCCCGTCGAGGAAGCCCTGGTAGATCACCCGCCCGTTCCGGTCGATGAGGACGAAGGTGCTCTGCTCGACCACCTCGAACCGCCGCCAGATCGCCCCCTCCCGGTCGTCCAGCGTCGGTACCCGCGACAACTCGAACTCGGTGACGAAGTCCCGGATGGCCTGCCGCTCGCCGAGGCCGGCGACGCCGATCACCGGGACCGTGTCGCGGTAGGCGGGTGCCACCTCGGCGACCGTCCACGCCTGACTGGCACAGGTGGCGCACCACGGGGCCCAGAACCAGAGCACCACCGGACGCCCGGCCAGTCCGGCCGCGGAGAACGGCGTACCGTCCAGGGTGCGCCCGGTGAACCGGAGCGTCTCCGGGGCCGGCGCGGCGCTGGCCGACGCCCCGGCGGGGGCCGGCTCGGCGCCGGTGGACTGGGTCACGCCGACCGGCCGGGGCGACGCCCCACCGTCGGCGCAGGACGCCGTGCCGAGCAGGGCGACGGCCAGCACGACCGCGGTGACGGCTCGCGTGCGCATCCGTGGGCTCCTCTCCGCTACGTGGCCTTGACCAGCCGCAGCGCGAGTTCCGGGCAGACCTTGACCGCCTTCTGGGCGCCCTCCCGCAGCCAGGTCGGCACCGGGGTGGGCGGGAAGGCGGGGTAACCGTTGGCGTCGAGCCGGATGAAGTCCGGTACGACGTGTGCGCAGAGCCCGTGGCCGTCGCAGCGGGACCAGTCCAGGGTCAACTTCTGGGGGTTGCCGTCGGGTGCCCCGGGCAGCCCCATCACGCCCTTGACCCGCCGGCCGCACCCCTCCCCGGTGGTGTGCAGCCGCAGGTCGTCGGCGAAGACCTCCATCGCGGAGAGGGCGAAGCGGGCCGTACCGTCGGGGTGGCTGCACGCGCCGCGCCCCTTCACGTCGCCGGCCGCCGCCCGGACGATCTCGACCGGGGCGCTCCCGGAGACGGCGAGGTCGACCGCGCGGGCCAGGTCGGGCAGGCCCATCTTGCACGGCCCGCACTGGCCGGCCGACTCGCCGGCCAGGTAGCGGACCACCTGCGCCGCCTCGCCCAGCGGGCAGGTGTCCTTGCCGAGCGGGACGATGATCCCGGCGCCCAGGGTGCCGCCGACGGCGGCGAGTCCCTTGCGGGACACCTCCGCCATGTCCGCCGCCGCCGACGTGATCCACTTGCCGTGGTAGCCGCCCATCAGGATGCCCGGCCCCTCCGGCACCTCGCACAGGTCGAGGATCTCCCGCAGCGGGGTGCCGGCCGCGCACTCCACCACGGCCTGCCGGGCCGCCGCGCCGGTGACGGTGAGCAGCACCGTGCCCGGTTCGTCGTCGGTGCCGAGCGCGGCGTACTCGTACGGGCCGAGCCGGGCGGCGACGGCGAGTTGGGCGTACGTCTCGGCGTTGGAGAGCAGGGTGGGCAGCCCGTTCACGCCCGAGTCGCTGGAGCGCTTCTTGGTGCCGGGCGGGATGTGCGGCAGCCCGTTGATCCCGTTGACCAGGGCACCGCCCTCGCCGGAGATGAACCGGTGCGGCACGGTGACGATGCTGGTGTCGACCGGCATCGGGCGCTCCTCCAGCGCCAGGGTCAGCGACTCCCGGCCGATGTCGTCGTCGGCCACCCCGATGACGATCTCCTCGGCGTCCAACGCGTACGCGGCCAGCGCCGCGCCGTCGAGGATCAGGTGCGGGGCCCGGGTGAGCAGCACCTTGTCCTTCCAGCTCGCCGGCTCCCCCTCGGTGGCGTTGACCACCACCACGGGCGAGAGGTCCTGCCGTTCGCAGGACTCCAGCACAGCCCGCAGCTTCTTCGCGAGCGGGAATCCCGCCCCGCCCTTGCCCTTGAGCTGGATGGCCTCGGCCAGGCCCAGCAGGTTCGCCGGCTCCATCGGGCCGATCGGGCCGTGCACCTGCTCGTGGGCGTACAGGTCGAGCCGGCCGAACTCGGCGAACCCGGCGGTCAGCCGGGGTTCCCCGACGCACGCCACCGGGGGCACCGTGGTCCGCATCGTCACTTCGCCTCACCCCGCAGCCCGGCCCAGTACGCGCCGTCCACCGCGTCGGCGGTGGCCCGTCGACGGCCCTTCGACCGGTTGTCACCAGCGGCCCGGCGGGCCCGCCGGGAGGCGAGGTCGACCAGGGTCGGGGTGTCGTCGACCGGCAGGTCGTCGGCGACGTACCGGCCCGGCGGACGCCAGTAGTCGGGGACCTCGTCCGGGACCTCGTCCTCGGCGCTGTGCCGGCCACCGCCGCTGCGCGGTGCGAGGGCGCCCCCGCCGCTGCGCGGCGCGAGGGAGCCACCGTCGCTTCGCGGCGCACTGGAGATCGGCTCGCGGGGGCCGGCGGAGACCGGGTCGACGGGCGCGGCGGAGACGGGGTCGGCCGACTCCCAGCGGCGGGGGCTGTCCCACGGCTCCTCGGGTCCATCGGCGGTGGCCGGCGGGGCGGAGTAGCGCGACCGGGCCTCGACCCGGGGCCGGGACCGCCGGGAGGTCACCTCGACCTCGGCCTCGTCCCGGCGTCGCCGGGTGGGCCGTTCGTCGTCGCGCCGGGCCGCCGGGGCGAGGTCGTCCTCGTCCCGCCGCCGACGTGCCGGCTCCTCGTCGCGCCGCCGGCCGGGGCGGACGGGTTCGCGCAGGGTGCCGGGCTCGGGGACCACCGGTACCGTGAACCGGTCCGGATCGCCACGGCGCGCGCCGGGCGCGGTGGCCCAGCCGCCGGTGGTGGTCTCGGCCCAGCCATTGGCCCGGGTTCCGCGCCCCCGGCCCGACCGGCTCTCCTCCTTCTCGGCGCTGTCGCCCCGGCGGCCGGTCAGGTTGCCCAGCAGCGACCGGCCGATGCCCTGGTCGACCGGCTTGCCGGCCATCGCCTTGTTCAGCGCGGCGGCCTGGCTCTGCTCGCGGCTGCGCTTGCCGAGGGTCACGGAGAGCCGGACGAAGAGCGCCACCACCACCAGCAGCACGCAGACGAGGTAGCTCAGGTTGACCCAGGTGGCCGCCGGGCGGCCGGCGTTGAGCCCGTGGATCAGCGCGAAGGGCCAGGACACGTACGCCGTCGAGTGCAGGGCGCGCCAGAGCCACTTCGGACCGGTACCGGCGAACCGGGCCCGGATGAGGCCGGTCCAGAGCACGCTGACCATCATGAAGGAGGCCACCGTGCCGAGCCCGACGTAGAGGCCCCGACCGCCGACGAACGGGACGAGGACGTCGGTCGGCCCGGCCCGGCCGATGGCGATCTTGGTGATGACGTGGAAGACCAGACCCGCCACGCCGATGATGCCGGTGGCCCGGTGCGCGGACTGCAACAGCACCCGGTGCGGGATCTGCAACACCAGCCGGTCGGTGGCGAGCAGCCCCATCATCACGGTGAGGCTCAACGCGACCAGGGCCACCACCCCGGCGAAGTAGTCGGTGAAGAAGAAGGAGTACGCGTAGACCGCCTGCCCGAGGCTGGTGAGCATCGTGACGGCCCAGAGGAGGGCGAGCGCCGAGCCGATCAGCAGCACGATCGTCATCGGCGAGCGCGTCCTCCCCCCTCGGCTGCTGCTCATGGTGCGGACGCTCGTGGCCTTCTGCTTCTGCTGTGCCCGGGCCATCGCTCCCCGATCGTCTAACGGCGGCGCACCGCCGGCCGACCCTGCTCCCCCATCGAGTACGGCCGGGCGGCACGAGCGGATCACCCCGGCCCCGGAATTTTTCCGCCGGCCGGTCGAACCGGTACGCCCCGAAACTCGTGTACGCCCGCCGGCCCGGCGTTTTGTGTGCTTTAAGTAGATTCATGAGGTACCTGGGATTCCGCAGACCGGGGCGGCTCGGCACCGTGCTGGCGGTACCGGCGCTCGTGGTGGCCGCCCTGCTCGCCGGGCTGGCCCTGACCCGGGGGACGGCACCGCCGGTCACCACCCCACCCACGACCGTCCCGTCCACCCGGTCACCGTCCGCGCCGCCCCCGTCGGGCGACGCCGTCGAGGCCGTACCGGAGGCGGCGCCCGCCCCCGACGACCTGCCGGTGGTGGACTACGACCCGGCCCCCGCCGGGTTCCCGGCCGACCCGGACACGATGGAGGTCACCCCGCTCACCGAGGGGCTGCGCCCGACCCGCCGGCTCGCCGCGTACGACGCCCCCGGCGGGCGACCGCTTGCCTTCCTCGACCCGACCATCCGGGGCGTCGAGCTGACCCTGCCGGTCGCGCAGCGCCGGACCGGCTGGGTGGCGGTGCTGCTGCCCTCGGCGAACCGCCGGCTCGCCTGGCTGCCGGCGGGCGGCTGGACCACCACCGACCTGCGCGACCAGATCGTGGTGGAACGGCGGGCACACCGGCTGACCTGGTACCGCGACGGCGTCGCCCGCCGGTCCTGGCCGGTCAGCCTCGGCCGGCGCGGCCAGGAGACCCCGCTGGGGCGTACCTTCGTCCTCGGCCGGACCACCCCCACCGGGGCGGTGTACGGCGGGGTGGACATCTACGCCCTCGGCTCGATCCCCGACGACCTGGACGCGGTGCCGGCCAGCCTGCGCGGCGCGCACATCGGCATCCACAGTTGGCACCACGACGGCGAACTGGGCCGCAGCACCACCAACGGCTGCGTCCGGCTGACCCGCAGCGCCCAACGCCTGCTCCTGGCCGAGGTACCGCCGGGCAGCCCCGTGGTCGTCGTCGACACCCTCTCCGCCGCCTGATCCGGGTCCGTCTCACCCGGGCAGCGCCCTCGTCCGCCCTCCAGGTATCGCGGCTACTCCCTGTCGAGCTGAATCGTCTGCGCCATCACCGCCTCTCCCGCCGCCCCGGGCCCCTACACCGGCCGGCCGGCGACAGCCTTCTTCTGTGTGGTCTCGGGCGCGATGGTGCGGACTACGTCCTTGTTGTTGCGGGGCAGTCGTGAGGGCGGGACGCGGCCCGGGATCGGCGGCCGTGTTGGTGCACACCGCAGGCTTGTCGGTGTACTGCCCCACGGTTCCTTTCGAGCTGCCCTCATAGAAGGGGCAGGGCTCGGCACGCCGGTGAGAGCGGAGAACGTGCGACGTGGGCGTCAGCGAGGCCGGCCCGGGCGTCAGTCGAGCGCGGTGTGCACGCACACTGTCGGATTAACCCCTCGCCGGCGGTCGACCCGAGGTCGTCCTCACCCTGAAAAGCAACTGACGACGGCCCGCAGCCACGTTCACGACGCAGCCACCCCACTCACCGGCTGCGTCGACCGTATCGTCACTTACCGAGCCGCCATCTGAGTCAGTCGCTGTCGAACGGCTGCACGATCTTCGGGCCGCCGGTGTGCGGCGCCGGGACGTACCCGGGGTACGGCTCGGGTAGTGCCGCCACGCAGGCTGCGGAGCAGGCGTTGACCAGTAACGGCAGGACGTCGGTGCCGACGCAGCGGGAGATCCAGACCTGGCGAAGCTCGGCCCGGACCGGCCCGTCGCAGACGCTGCAGGTTCGCACGGCGTCGGCACCCCACTCGGCCGGATCGAGCGTACCGAGATCCGCCTCCCCGGTGACGGTCACCGGCCGCAGCCTCGGGAACGGCGGCCGGAACTTGACGTTGCCGTAGAGAACGCGGGTGCTCACCCTGCTGTCGGCCAGTTTCGTGCACCTGGTCAGCTCGTACGGGTACCAGTGCAGTCGGTGGGACGTGTAGGGATCGAACTTCTCAAGGCTCGTCATGGCCCCGATCTCGGGCGGCAGGCGGACCAGGTTCGTGCCGTAGAGCACCAGGTGCGTGACGGCGGTCAGCTTCGCGATCGTCGGCGGTAGCGTGACGATCTGCCGCCTCTCGGCGGCGCTCAGCTCCACGAACGGCCTGAACACCGGCCGGCCGTCCGCCGCCGCCTCGTCGATCAGCGCCAGCAGATGCTGCCAGCCCGCCGCCTCGGTGTCCTGCCGATCCCCGTGGAAGGAGACAACCTCGGGCCGGGTCGCCACCGAATAGCCGACGCACCGGCAATGATCGCGAGCAGGCCCGTCCCCGGCGGGTCCGACCGCATCCGCGAACCGGTTCGGAAACAGCTGCGGCGTGCTCTGCTTGCGTTCCACGCGCCGAGCGTACTGAGATCCCCCATGTGGTCCGCCCGCCGAGCCCTGCCCCGTCCATGGGTGCAGGTCGACAGGAGCCGCAGGGCACCACACCGAGAAGCCTGCGGTGCGCCACCGACGCAGCCGCCGACGCCTGTCGAACTGATGACGCACACGACTCAGCTCGACACGGCCCGAGCGGGCATCCTGCCGACACCCCGCCCGCGAGCATGGCGGGGCCGGAAACGGGTACCAGCGGGGCATGAGGGCGAGCTTCCGGATCGGTCGGGTCGCCGGCGTACCGGTCGGGGTCAACTGGAGCGTCCTGGTCATCTTCGCGCTGATCGCCTGGGCCCTGTCGGCCAGCCAGTTCCCCCAGGTGTACCCGGGCCGGCCCGGCTGGGCGTACCTGCTCGCCGGGTTGAGCGCGGCGGTGGTGTTCTTCCTCGGCCTGCTCGCCCACGAGGTGTCCCACGCCGTGGTGGCCAAGCGCAACGGGCTGGAGGTGGAGGGGATCACGCTCTGGCTCTTCGGTGGCGTGGCCGAGTTGCGCGGCGAGGCGAAGGACCCGGGGGCCGAGCTGCGCATCGCCGGGGTGGGGCCGCTGGTCAGCCTGCTGCTCGGGCTCTTCTTCGGCGGCATCGCGCTGGCCGTCGCGGTCACCGGGGAGCGGGGGCTGCTGCTCGGCGCGCTCTCCTGGCTCGCCGGGATCAACGTCCTGCTGGCGGTCTTCAACATCCTGCCGGCGGCCCCGCTCGACGGTGGGCGGCTGCTGCGGGCGGCGGTGTGGAAGGCGACCGGGGACCGGACGAAGGGCTCGGTGGTGGCCGCCCGCGCCGGGTGGGTCCTCGGGGTGGCGCTGATCGGCCTCGGGCTCTGGCGGTTCCTGGTGGGCGCCGGGGTCGGCGGGCTCTGGCTGGCGCTGATCGGCTGGTTCCTGATCGGGGCGGCCGGCCTGGAGGAGCGGCAGGCCCGGCTGGGCAGCGCGCTGCGCGGGGTACGGGTCGGTGACGTGATGACCGCGCAGCCGCAGACCGCCTCCGGGGAGATGACCGTGGCGGACTTCGTCGACCACTACCTCTTCGCGTACCGGCACACCGCGCTGCCGCTGGTCGAGCAGGGTCGGCCGGTCGGCCTGGTCACCCTGGACCGGGTCCGCGGGGTGTCACCCGACCAGCGGGGTACGACCCGGCTGGCCGAGGTGGCCTGCCGCGCCGACGACCTGGTGCTGGCCCGGCCGGAGGAGGAGCTGACCGACCTGCTCCCCCGGCTGAGCAGGTGCGCCGACGGCCGGGCGCTGGTGGTCACCGGTGACCAGTTGGTCGGCATCGTCTCGCCCACCGACATCAGCCGCGCGGTGCAGCGCGGAACGCTACGCGACCAGGCCACCTCCGGCCGCTGAGCCCGGCCGACCACCCCTGCTCCCCACCGGGCGGGCTCAGCGGGGGAAGAGGTGGTCCAGGAGGTCGGTACGGAAGGTGCCGGTGGGGTCGAGCCGGGCCAGCAGGGCGGCGAAGTCGCCCCAGCGCGGGTAGGTCGCGGCGATCGAGGCGGGATCAAGGCGGAAGACCTTCCCCCAGTGCGGGCGCGGCCCGAACGGGGCGAGCCGGCGTTCCACCTCGGCCACCACCGGGGCCACCGCGACCGGGTCACCGATCCAGGTGAAGTGCACCGCGACGCTGTCCCGGCCGTGGTTGGGGCTGAGCCAGAGCTCGTCCGCCGCGACCGTCCGCAGCTCGCAGACCTGGAGCACGGCGGCGATCCGGTCGGCGACCGGGTCCAGCGCGGCCAGCGCCCCGGCCGCCGCCGCGCGGGGCAGGTGGTACTCCGACTGGAGTTCGTCGCCGTTGCTCGGGGTGAAGCCGAGCCGGAAGTGGGGCAGCCGCTCGTGCCACGGGCCCGGCTCGCCGAGCTGCGCCGTGCAGTTCTCCGCCGGCATCCCCGGCACCGGATGCCGGGGGCCGTCGGCCGCCGTCGTGCCCAGCCAGTCCGGCGGGGGCGCCGGCTGCGCCGCGAGCTGCTTGCGCCACACCTGGCCGAAGCGCGGCGAGCGCCAGTCGGTGAACGCGCTGAC
The DNA here is from genome assembly GCF_001567585.1 of Micromonospora rosaria. Classification (GTDB taxonomy): domain Bacteria; phylum Actinomycetota; class Actinomycetes; order Mycobacteriales; family Micromonosporaceae; genus Micromonospora; species Micromonospora rosaria. The sequence continues at coordinate 6,927 of NZ_LRQV01000018.1, read as the reverse complement.
GCTGTACGCCGCCGACAGCGCCGCGTCGAGCGCGTCCCGGGGCAGGTCGTGGTGGACGTACTGGCGCACCTCGAAGGTGGGCACCACGTCCAGGGTGACCTCGGTGACCACGCCGAGCGCGCCGAGGCCGACCACCATGCCGGCGAACTCGTCGCCGCCGGTGTGCCGGTCCATCCGCAGCAGGTCCCCGTCGTCGGTGACCAGCTCCAGCCCGGTCACGGCGGTGGCCAGGTTGCCGTTGGCCGGGCCGGAGCCGTGGGTACCGGTGGCGACCGCCCCGGCGACCGAGATGTGCGGCAGCGAGGCGAGGTTCGCCAGCGCGTACCCCTGCGCGTGCAGGCTGGTCGCCACGTCGCCGTAGCGCAGCGCGGCGGCCACGGTGACGGTACGTCGCTCGGGGTCCAGCCGGAGCGTCGGCGGCAGGCCGGCCAGGGTGACCAGGTCCCCGGCGGTGTCGCCGAGGGTGTTGAACGAGTGTCCGCTGCCGACCGCGCGCAGCCGGGTGCTGCCGGCGACCAGGCGGCGCAGCTCGTCGAGCGAGGTCGGGCGATGGTACCGCCGGGCGGTGTAGCGGACGTTGCCCGCCCAGTTGCGTCGCGGTACGCCGTCGGACCGGCCGTCCTGCGCCGCGGTGACGTCCGGTGGGGTCTGCTCCGGGGGAGTCGTCGCCATCCCGGCGACGATACCGGCCGCCGGCCGGCCACGGTTGCCCGCGCGGGAACGGGGAACAGTACGACGATGAGCAGTTACCGCGACCCCACCCTGCGGGGCGACGTCCACCCGTCCGAAGAGGAGATCGACCCGACCGGGATCGGCCCGCTGCCGTCGAGCGCGCCACCCGGGCCGGCGTACCGGGACGACACCGAGCCCGCGCCCGTGCCGGGACCGCCTCCGGCGCCGGTACCCGCGCCCTCCCCCACTCCCCCGCCGGGGCCACCCGGCCCGCCGCCGCGCGCCGGGGCGGCCCGGCCGGGTGGTTAGGAAGGGGCCCTTCCTCTACAGAATGCGTTAACAGGGGGCCCTTCCTTACACCTGGGGCAGGACCTCGGCGGCGACGAGTTCGAGGTGGTCCAGGTCGGCCAGGTCGAGGATCTGAAGGTAGATCCGCTGGCTGCCGGCCTCGGCGTACCGGCCGATCCGCTCGACGATCTCGGCGGGGGTGCCGGCGAGGCCGTTGGCGCGCAGTTCGGCCGGCTCCCGGCCGATGGCGGCGGCCCGCCGGGCGATCTCCTCCTCGGTCCGCCCACAGCAGACCACCAGCGCGTTGGACCAGGTCAGCTCCTTGGCGTCGCGGCCGATCGCGGCGCAGGCGGCGCGGACCCGGCCGAACTGGGCGACGGTGTCCTCGACGGAGACGAAGGGCAGGTTGAACTCGTCGGCGTACCGGGCGGCCAGGCGCGGGGTCCGCTTCGGGCCCATGCCGCCGAGCAGGATCGGCGGGCGGGGCCGCTGCACCGGCTTGGGCAGCGCGGGTGAGGCGGTCACCGGGTAGTACCGGCCGGCGTGGTCGAAGGTCTGCCCGGCGGGGGTGGTCCAGAGCCCGGTGATGACCGCGAGCTGCTCCTCCAGCCGGTCGAAGCGTTCCGCGAGGGGCGGAAAAGGGATCCCGTACGCGGTGTGCTCCTCGGCGTACCAGCCGGTGCCGATGCCCAGCTCGACCCGGCCGCCGCTCATCGCGTCGACCTGGGCGACGGCGATGGCGAGCGGGCCGGGCAGCCGGAAGGTGGCCGCGGTCATCAGGGTGCCGAGCCGGATGCGGCTGGTGTCGCGGGCCAGGCCGGCCAGGGTGATCCAGGCGTCGGTGGGCCCGGGGTCCCCGCTGACGGAGCCCATCTTCAGGTAGTGGTCGGAACGGAAGAACGCGCCGTACCCGGCGTCCTCGGCGCAGCGGGCCACGGCGAGCAACTGGTCGTAGCTGGCGCCCTGCTGGGGCTCGGTGAAGATCCGCAGTTCCATGAGCCGAGCATAGGGAGACGCGCGCGACCGCGCCTCCGGACACCCGGGAAGACGGCATTCGCAAAGTCTTGCAGGAGCTTGCAGCCCTGGCAACAGCGATGCCATCAGGCGGTTACTCGGAAATCCGTAGTTCACAATCACCCGCATCACTGTTACGGTCTCGGCAACCCGCAACTTCTTGCGCAACTTGCAGGAAACCTTGCCGTTGCCTGTCCGCGGCATCCCTCCGTCCCCCGAGGAGTGTGGATGAGACTTCCCCGACCGAAGGTCGCCGTACCGGCCGCCGCCCTGGCCGCCACGATGGTGGCGGCCACCCTGACCGCCCTCACCGCCGGACCGCCGGCCGTCGCGCAGACCGCCGCCACCCAGGCCAACGGCGACTCGATCGTGCACCTGTTCCAGTGGCGCTGGAGTTCGGTGGCGCAGGAGTGCGAGACCACCCTCGGCCCCAACGGCTGGGGCGGCGTGCAGGTCTCCCCGCCGCAGGAGCACGTGGTGCTGCCCACCGCGGAGGGCGCCACCTACCCGTGGTGGCAGGACTACCAGCCGGTGTCGTACCGGGTGGACCAGACCCGGCGCGGCACGAAGGCCGAGTTCGTCGACATGGTCCAGCGGTGCCGGGACCAGGGCGTCAAGATCTACGTGGACATGGTGCTCAACCACATGACCGGCACCGGCTCGGTGGGCAGCGGTCCGGGCAGCGCGGGCACCGTCTACAGCAAGTACGAGTACCCCAACCTGTTCAACGACGGCTCCGGGGACAGCTACCGGTACGCCGACTTCGGCCCCTGCTACCGCACCATCAGCAACTGGGGCAACAAGGCCGAGGTGCAGGACTGCGAACTGCTCGCCCTGGCCGACCTGAACACCGCCGACCCGGAGGTCCGCCGCAAGGTCGCCAAGTACATGAACTCGGTGATCGACCTCGGCGTCGCCGGGTTCCGGGTGGACGCGGCCAAGCACGTGCAGGAGTCGCACCTGGCCGACATCATCAGCCGGCTCAAGGACGTCCCGGTCTTCGGCGGCAAGCCGGACCTGTTCCACGAGGTGTACGGCGACGGCACCATCCCCTACACCGCCTACGCCCCGTACGGCGGGGTGACCAACTTCGACTACCAGCGCTCGGTCGCCTCGGCGTTCCGCGACGGCAACATCGCCCAGCTCGGGAACATGCCGAACTACGGCGGGCTCACCGCCAGCCAGGCGGTCGTGTTCATCGACAACCACGACACCCAGCGCGAGAACCCCACGCTGACCTACAAGAGCGGGGCCCGGTACTACCTGGCCGACTCGTTCATGATGGCCCACCCGTACGGCCGGCCGCAGTTGATGTCCAGCTACGCCTTCGGGTCGGTGCACGGGCAGGGGCCGCCGAGCAGCGGCAACGGCACCACCAACGCCACCAACTGCGCCAGCTCCGAGTGGATCTGCGAGCACCGCAACGAGCAGGTCGCCGGGATGCCCAGCTTCCGCAACGCGGTCGCCGGCACCGGCATCAGCAACCAGGTCACCGACGGCAACGGCCGGCTCGCCTTCGCCCGGGGCAACCGGGGGTACGCGGCCTTCAACGCCACCGGCAGCGCGTGGAGCCGGTCGTTCAGCACCAACCTGCCCAACGGCACGTACTGCAACGTCGCCCGGGGCACCTTCAACCCCGGCACGAAGGCCTGCACCGGCGGCACGATCACGGTCACCGGCGGCAGCTTCACCACCAGCATCCCCGCCGACCGGGGCGTGGCGCTGCACGTCAACGCCCGTACCGACGGCACGACGCCGACCCCCACCGCCACGCCGACGCCGACCCCCACGGCGACCCCGACGGCCACCCCCACCCCGACCGTCCCGGCCGGCGCCACCCGCTTCACGGTGACCGCCACCACCACCTGGGGCCAGGAGGTCTACGTGGTCGGCTCGATCCCGCAGCTCGGCAACTGGAACCCGGGCAGCGGCGTCAAGCTCAGCACCGGCACCAGCACCTACCCGAGCTGGACCGGCACGGTGGACCTGCCGGCCGGCACCTCGTTCGAGTGGAAGCTCGTGAAGATCGGCAACGGCCAGACCGTCTGGGAGAACGGCGCGAACCGGGTCTCCACCGCCGGCGGCACCATCACCGGCACCTGGCGCTGAGGTGTAAGGCTCAGGTGTAAGGAAGGGCCCCTTGTTAACGCCTACGGTAGAGAAGGTCACCCCTCTCACCCTCGGGCTGTTAATAAGGGGCCCTTCCTTCTCAGCGGGCGGGTCAGGCGTACGGAGGGCGGAGGTAGGCGGCGCGCAGTGCGGCCAGGCCGGTCGACGTCGGGGTGAGTGTGCCCCAGCCGGAGTTGAAGTAGTTGGTCCGGACGATCTGCGGGCCGCCCTCCGCGTTGAGCTGGGCGACGGCGGCCGGGACGGTGGCGATCCAGGCGGCCTGGTCGGGAATCTCCGCCGCCCGGACGCCCCACTCGGCGATCAGGGCGGGCCGGGACCGGGCCACCGGCCCCAGGTCGGCCACCACCCAGTCCTTGGTACGGCGGAACCGGGCCAGGGCGGTGTGCGCGGGGTCGGTGGCGTAGGCGTTCCACTGGAGGAAGTCGAGCCGGCTCATCAGCGACTCCGGGTGCAGCCGCCGGTACGCGGTGCGGTCCCAGCCCCCGACGCCGAGCGAGAAGGTCGTCCCGGCCGGCAGGTGCCGGGCCCGGAACCAGTCCACGACGTAGCGCATCGCGCTCACCGCGCGGGCGTCGGCCTGCGCCCAGGTGTACCCGACCCCGCCCTCCGTCGTGCCGAACTCGTGGTCGGTGTCCAGCTCCGAGGCGAGTTGGAGGTTCACCCCGAAACCCAGGGTCCGGTACTGGGACAGCGCGCGGGCCAGCAGGCCGTCACACTGGCCGGCGAGGACCTGACCGTACCCGTACGCCCTCGGCCAGGTGGTGCCCGGCCGCTGCTGGATGGTCATGTTCGGGGCCGGCACCGGGTAGGTGGCCCCGTCCACGGTGACGGTCTGCGGCCCGGCGTCCGGGGCGCCGTAGTGCTTCAGCTCCAGCACCATGTTGAGCCGGACGCCCTGCCGGCCCAGCGTGACCAGCCAGGGCTTCTGCCAGCCGGGGAAGACGTACCCGTCGGCGAGGCTGCGGTACTGGGTCAGCGAGCGGATGTTGCTCCCCGCGAGGTCGGCGGTGGGGTCGGCGTTGCCGGAGAGGTAGTAGCCGCCGAGCACCGGGGCGAGGACGGCGTAGTCGACGTGGGCGGTGGCGGTCCGCCCGGCGCTGTCGCGCACCGCCACGGTGACCCGGGGCATCAGGCCACCGCCTGGTGGACGGCGGTGGCCCCGTCGTCGGACAGCCGGCTCCAGACCCGGCCGGAGTCGTCGGTGACGGTGACGGTCAGCGGCTCGAAGCCGGTGGTGACGCTCACCGGCGCGCTGCTGCGGCCGGCGGCGTCGGTGACCACCACGGTGACGGTCACCGGTTGGCCGTCCGGGTGGCCGTAGACCACGGTCAGCAGCATCGGTTCGCCGGAGACGTACCTGGACTTGTGCAACGTGGCGGTGACGGTGGGTGTGGCCATCCCCGCCTCCCTTCTTCCGGCCGGTCGGCACGACCGGCGGCGCCGGATGGGAGACCGGGTCCGCCCCGGGTGGGGGTGGAACCCGGTTTCACCTGGTACAACGACCGGCGGCCGGCTCCTGCCGGTCAACCATCGGACCCCGTCGCCGTCAGCCAGCCGGTTGCGCGGCGGCGCGCAGGATCCGGTCGCGGGACCGGTGGACGTCGGCGCGGAGCCGGTCCAGGTCGACGTCCAGCACCCGGCCGTCCCACTTGCGGACCTGGCCGGCGACGAACACGGCGGTGACGTTGCGGGCGTCGCTGCCCAGCACGAGCGTGCCGACCGGGTCGTTGAGCGGCATGGTGTTCAGCTCGTCCGCCCCCACCACCAGCAGGTCGGCCTGCCGGCCCGGGGTCAGCGACCCGGTGACGTCGCCCAGCCCGTTGGTCCGGGCCCCCTGCCGGGTGGCGAAGTCGAGCACGTCGGCGGCGCGCAGCCGGGGGCGCGCCGGGCCGGAGCCGTACCCGGCCTCGACGGCCCGCATCCGCTGGATGGCGTACAGCGCACGCATCTGGGTGACCATGTCGCTGGCCAGCGCCACCTCCACGTCGATGCTCAGCCCGGGACGGATGCCGACCGCGAGGGCCTCGTCCACGGCGGGCACCGCGTTCTCCAGCCCGAGCTGCGGTTCCGAGGTGGGGGCCAGGGAGACCGTGGTGCCGGTGTCGGCCATCGCCCGCCACGCCGCACCGGTCAGCCCGGTGCAGTGGATCAGGGTGACGTCGGGTCCGAGCAGGTTGTCCCGGGCCCAGCCGAGGATCGCCGCCGACGACGTGGCCCCGAAGACGGCGTCGACGCTGACCCCGATCCCCAGCTCCCCGGCGAGCCGGGCCAGCTCCGGCCGGTACGCCAGGTCCGGGCCGGCGATCTCGTCGGTGGCCAGCGCGGCCAGCCGGACCGTCAGCAGCGGATGGTCGCCGTACCGGTCGACCAGCCGGGCGAGGTCGGCCGGCCACTGCCGGTCCCACTCGCCGAAGTGCGGCCCCATCGCCGCGTGCACGCCCCGGATTCCGGTGTCGAGCAACGCCTGGACGGCCCCGTCGGAGTGCGCCGCCGAGCGCGAGTTGTGCGAGAAGTCGAGCAGGCAGGTGATGCCGCAGTCGAGGGCGGTGAGCGCGGCCAGCCGGGTGCCGACGTACATGTCCTCGGGGGTGTAGGCGGGGGCGTACCCGGCCAGGGTGGTGCCGAGGTAGGCGCCGAGGTCGTCCACGTCCGGCGTGATCCGGCGCAACTGCCCCTGCCAGGCGTGCCGGTGGGTGTCGACGAACCCGGGCGCGACGATGTCGCCGGTGACGTCGACGACGAGCGCGCCCTCGGTAGCGGCCCCGGGCCGCGCGCCGCCCGTCGTGGCCCCGGACCACAGGTCGGTGCCGACGGCGGCCCCGG